>JBEKZJ010000107.1:0-28432 GCA_049509995.1 Occallatibacter sp.
TATGCCGACCCTTCGAAGGCCGGCCAGGTTGTGGGTTCGGAGGAAACCTTCACGCGCCTGCGGCAATATAGACTGTTGCTCCTCGCGGGCTACGCAATCATCGACAACGCTTCGTTCCCCATCATCGGCGATCCGAAGAAAGCCTACGACACTTATCTGGAACAACTCGTCGCCGATGCGAAGGCCGCAGTCGATGAGGCGGTGCGGCTTGGCGTTGCCGACCCCGAGCGCATAGGAGTCACCGGGCACAGCCACGGCGCTTTAATGACCGTAAATCTGGTGGCCCATTCCGACTTGTTCCGGGCCGGTGTGGCTACCAGCGGCTCCTATAACAAGACGCTGACGCCTTTCGGTTTCCAAAACGAGCGGCGATCGGTTTGGGAGGCGCCGGATGTCTATCGCAAAGTCTCCCCTTTTTTCTCCGCCGACAAGTTGAAGACACCGCTGCTGATCGTGCATGGCGGGGAAGACGCAAATCCCGGCACTATACCGCTGCAATCTCAAAAGCTCTACGAAGCAATTCGCGGCAACGGCGGTACCGCTCGCCTGGTGATCCTCCCGCACGAGCCGCATTTGTATGCTGCAATGGAGTCGAACGAACAGCTCATTTACGAGATGCTTCGCTGGTTTGACAAATACGTGAAAAACGCGCCGCCGCGGTGAGCACGCCCCCCGCGAGCCTTTTACAGGGAAAGGCGCTTATACGTTCAGCGCCGTGATCGAGCCGTTCAATGGCTCGTCTTTCCCCGCAAAGATTCACCGGCCCTGTTCGAGATTCTCGGCCAACTGAGAGCCTCGTTTTTGGAGAGCAAACGCCAGAATTGGCCCTGCCTCTCCCGCGTAAACAGGAAACGGCTCTGGGTGGGAGCCCGAGCCGTGTGTCCGCACTGCGCGGCACAATTCGCCACGACGGTATGCCTGGACTGCGGAGAACAACGTCCCCTGCAGAACTGGATTGTTGACGCCTATGCGGGCCTTGGCGCAGCGAGCGGCGGTTTTCCGGCGAAAAGCGGCCGCTTTGCCGGCTTCATACGGCTCAATGGGAACCTGCACCCAGCCGCACGGAATTGTGCCGTCTTCCGGCCGCAAATGCAGAGCCGGTCCCGCAATACCGCAGCAGAGCAGTACAATTCGAGCGAGCCAGCGCTGAAAGAGGATATTCCCATTTAGATGCCTTCACCCTGTGACCCATCCCACGAAGTTGCCGGAGAACGATTGATAGGGAAGGGGACTGGAAGGAGCCGGTGCAATCGCTGAAGAAGGCGGAGAGGAAAGCTTAGGTCTGGATGGAACCGGTTGTGAGGTTTCGCTGATGATTGAAAAGGAGCTCTGAGATCGTGAATCTGTTTCGAGGCTTGCGACCGTTCGAACGCGCAGGCGCTCTGCGAGACGTGCTGGCTGGGGTCGTGTTGGCGGCGATGGATATCCCGCAGGTGCTGGGGTATACCAAGATCGCCGGCATGCCGGTGGTGACGGGGCTTTATACGCTGCTGTTGCCGCTGGTGGCGTTTGCGGCTTTCGGCTCGTCGCGATATTTGGTGGTGGCGGCGGACTCGGCGACGGCTGCGATCTTTGCAGGTGGGATGGCGGGCATGGCGACGCCGGCCGGGGCGCAGTATGTGGCTCTGGCAGGGGTCGTGGCGCTGCTGACGGCGGTAATTCTGCTGCTGGCGCGGCTGCTCCGGTTGGGGTTCATCGCGGACTTTCTTTCGCGGACGGTGCTGGTCGGCTTTCTTACCGGGGTGGGTCTTCAGGTAGGGATCTCAGTACTGAGCGAGATGCTTGGAGTGCCGGTGGATTCGCGCCGGCCGGTGGTGCAACTTTGGGAGGTGGTTCGCGGACTGCCGCGGGCGCATCTGCCGACAGTGGCGGTGGTGGCGGCGGTGCTGGGGTTTGTGCTGTTGTCGCGGCGGTTCGTTCCAAAACTTCCGGCCGCGCTGGTCGCCGTTGTGGCGGCGATTGCAGCGAGCGCCGTGCTGGATTTTGCGGGTCATGGGATTGCGACGATTGGGCCGGTGGTCGGCGGTTTGCCGCACCTGGGATTGATGGGCCTGATCAGCCTCCGTGGGATGAGCTGGAAGGAGGTCGATCTGCTGATGACGGTGTCGGCCTCCTGCGCCGTGATGATCCTGACGCAGAGTGCGGCGACCGCGCGGATCTATGCCGCGAAACACTACCAGGAGGTGAACGAGAATATCGATCTGTTCGGGCTTTCGGCCGCGAATGCCGCAGCGGCGCTGAGCGGAGGGTTTGTGGTGAATGGAAGCCCCACGCAGACGGCGATGATGGAGGATGCCGGTGGGCAGAGCCAGTTGGCGCAGGTCACGACGGCAGTGGTCGTGGGGCTGGTGCTGCTGTTCCTGACCAGGCCGCTCCAGTATCTTCCCACCTGTGTGCTGGGCGTGCTGGTGTTCCTGGTTGCCCTTCGGCTTATCGATTTGAAGGGCCTGCGCAACATCCGGGAGGAGAGCCCGCAGGAGTATGCTCTGGCAGTGATGACGGCGGCTGTGGTGCTGCTGGTGGGGGTGGAGCAGGGGATCGTGCTGGCGATGGTGGTGTCGCTGCTGCGAGTGGTGCAGCATAGTTATCACCCGCACAGCGGCGTGCTGGTCGCGGATGGAAGCGAGACCTGGAAGCTGGTGCCGGTCGCGCCGAATGTGGTGACAGAGCCTGGGCTGGTGCTGTACAGGTTTGGAGCGGCGCTCTTTTATGCCAATGCCGGGCGGTTTCTTGAGGAGGTGTCCTGCGCGGTGCAGCCGATGCCGTCGGCGGTGCGCTGGGTGGTGGTGGATGCGGAGGCGATGACGCATGTGGACTACACGGCTGCGCGGGTGGTGATGGAGCTGAAGAAGAATCTTACAAAGGCTGGAGTCGAGCTGGCGTTTGCGCGGCTGCCATGGGATCTGCGATCCGAGTTCGATCGGCATCATCTGACGGAGGCGATAGGGCCAGCGCGAATCTTCAATAGGCTGCATGATGCGATTGCTGCGTTCGAGGGGTTGGCGAAGCCGCCGGAGGGGAAGGACAGAGAGACGATCGCAGACGGCACGGCGCGGGACTCGGTTGGCCCGCCGGGCGAACAATAGCGCGATGAGGAGCATTGCCGTGGCATGGCTGCTACGGCGATCCAGAGTCGTTCTGCCGATTCCTGGAACATCGTCGCCACCCACCTGGAGGAGAACGTGGCCGCGGCGGGAATCACGTTGCCGGACGAGTTGTTCCAAAAACTGTCGGAGGTGAATCCGCCGCCGGCGAGCTTGCGATGACTCCGCACCATTGACCCCCCCGCAGGGCAAACCATCGAACACGCCTAAATCCACGTCATCCCTCTGCGGGTCGAAAATTCACCAGATCCTAAGTCTCATGACGGCAATCCGCGCGCGTTGATGACCAAAGTCGCACCGAGCTGCACATTCATTGATTCCAAAGGAGATAGAGTTTCCAGCATTTCGCACTGTGTGGCACCCAAGGGCACCAGATCCGACACCAAACCGACACCAAACCGACACCAACAACCCGGCCCTGAGGAGACCCTCCTCAGGGCCGTGGTTAACTGCTGGCGAAAAGCCATTATGGTGGCACAGCGCTCGCCCAATGCCTCTCTCCTGGCCGGATTTTGGACCGCAACGCCATCCGCCCCAGTGTTTTGAACGGGCTTTAGTGAGTTGTTTTTGATCCGCGCACGTACTTGAACTGGTTGCCGCCTACGGGTTCCCGGTCGCTGAGCGGAGCCGTTTTTCCCCCTCTGCCCGCGCCGGCCATCTTGAATTGCCAATCCCCGCACTCCCGGAGAACTTTTGAGCCCGGAGGCTCGCATTCGCCCGGAGCGGCGTAACCCATACTCCATTGCCACCCTGCGCATGCTGCTGGCACGTTCCCTGCTCAAGCAACTCTGCCGATGTCCGTCCTGCGGTGCCCGACATTTATAACACGGTAGTATTAGACTATTACCCGCCCGCGCTCTTGACCTTCACAGAGCCACCCTAAGTAGATACGCGCTGTTTGCGGGCGAAAAAACGACGGTATTGACTATTGATAGGGTTATGGTGTCAGATTCTCATTTTCAGTTTACGGACTACATTTGGTTTCCTATGGAACAGATTATGTGCATGGGGTAACAAGGGTCGAGGTGGCTTGAACAGAGTCAGCGAAGCGGGGGGAGCCTGCCGCAAACATTTCTTTGGACTTGGAGGAGACGTGAAAAGCGTGCTTATTCTCGGAGAAGAGCGGAAGTGCTTGCCGCAGTTCTATTGGATGCTACTGCTCGCATTCCTGCTCGTTATGCAGGCAGGATCATTTGGTCAAGGTTATTTCGGAACTGTAACCGGCGTGTTGACTGATTCGACCGGAGCCCTCATCCCGGGGGTAAAGCTGACCCTGACCGATCAAAACAAGGGCTACACGTTCAATGCGACCTCGGACGGAGCCGGCCGCTATCTCTTCCGGTCCATCCCTCCGGGCGTGTACTCGGTGACCGCGGAGATGACGGGTTTTGAGAAGAGCGTGCGCACCGGCATACGCGTGGACGTGAATCAAAACGCCACGGCCAACATGAGTCTCAAGGTCTCCAGTTCCTCGCAGACCGTCGAAGTCAATGCGCAAAGCCAGGTGCTCGATTCGCAGGACGCAACCACCGGCCTGGTCATCGATAGAAAATTCATCAACGATCTGCCGCTGGTCGACCGCTATGTCATGGATCTGACCATGCTGACACCGGGTGTGACCGAGACCGACGATCAGTGCTCCGTCGGCTGCACCGGGACCAACTTCGTCTCCAACGGCAGCCGCAATTCCACCGCCGACGTGCTGATGGATGGCGCAACCATCACCAACTATGAGCCCAACGGCGGCGTCACGCAGGTCACCTATACGCCCTCTCCGGAGGCAGTGGACGAATTCCGCGTGGAGCAGTCGAACTTCAGTGCAGAATACGGCTTTTCCGGGGCGTCCGTGGTCAACATGATCACCCGCTCCGGATCGAACAAGTTCCATGGCAGCGCTTACGATTTCGTCCGCAACACCATCACCGACGCCAACAACTGGTTTAACAACCTGAACGGAATCCCCATTCCGCCGGTGCACCGCCACAACTTTGGCGGCACGGTCAGCGGGCCCATCTTCAAGAACAAGACGTTCTTCTTCTTCGATTACGATGCTACGCGCCAAAGCTCGATGGGCACCTACCAGGCCGGAGTTCCCTCCGACGCCGAGCGCAACAATGGGGACTTTGGCGAAGTGTGCACCGCGCAGGGCGGAACGTTCGATGACGCAGGCCTGTGCTCGGTGGCCGCGGGACAGATCTGGGACCCCTATTCCGGCGCGTACCAGGCCTCCGCCCCCGATGGTTCCGGTGGCGCGGGAGCCTACAGAAGTGCGTTTATTCCCTACAACAACATTGGCAACTATGCCAGCCCCGGCAATCCGAAGCTGGCCGGTACGCCTTACCAGTTATCCGGCGGACCCGGCGATCTGATTGACCCCATCGCCCAGGCGATGATGAAGATGTTCCCGGAGCCCACGCCGAACATGGCCAATCCCACCATCTATGACAACTGGATTGCCTCCGGGGCCAGCCGCTATCCCAATGACCAGTTTGACGTCAAGATCGACCACCGCTTCAACCAGAAGAACCTGATGAGCGCGAAGTATTCGCAGCAGTGGAGCAGTTCCGTCTCTTACAACTGCTTCGGCAACTTCGCCGATCCCTGCGCCGGTGGTCCCAACAAGAGCACCGCGCACCTGTTCACCTTCAACGATGAGCACACCTTCACACAGACGCTCTTGCTGACCACCACTGTGGGATTCACGCGGGGAGCACTGCAAATACTGGCCTACAACGGGGCAGGCGGGGTGGCCGATCCGGTCAGCAAACTTGGTTTTCCGGAATATCTGAACTCGAACGGGTTCAAGGGAGTGCCCTCCATGTTCATCGACCAGGGCACATACTATTCCGCAGGCTACACCACCATTGGGGGCGACCCGTACGGCAATTACAAGCAGGGCCAGGATACGGGACAGATCACCGTGGCGCTCAACAAGGTGCTGGGCAACCATGAGATTAAATTCGGCTTCGAGGGCCGGCAGCACCAGCAGAACTACATCCAGACCAATGCGCCGAACGGCATCTTCAATTTCGATCATGGCGGCACATCGCAGTGTCCAAACGATTTCTCCACCTGCGGCGGCGACGGCATGGCCACCTTCTTGATGGGCTATACGGACGGCGGCGGTTACTACGAAATCCAGGATCGGCCGGCTACGGAGGACCGTCAGTACGCATGGTTTGTCCAGGAAAACTGGAAGGTCAACCCCAGATTGAAGCTGAATTTCGGCTTGCGCTACGAAGTGTCGATGCCACGAACAGACCGTTTCAACCGGCAGAACTGGCTGGATCTGAACGCGCAGTTTCCGGTCACTGTCCCGGGGCTGACCCTGACGGGCGGCGAGGTGTTCGCCAGTTCGAAAGAGCGCAGGATCGTGAATGACGATTGGAAAGACATTCAGCCGCGCTTCGGTTTTGCTTACCTGCTCGATCCGAAAACCGTGGTTCGCGGCGGGTACGGCATCTACTACTCGCAACCCCGGTCTGGAGCCACCGGCGTGGCGCCGTATGGCTCCCAGGGCTTTAACCAGTACACCGGTATGATCACTACGTACCAGAACGATGGCGCAACGCCTTACCTGCACTTGAACAACCCGTTCCCCAACGGATTGATCCAGCCGGCTGGAAGCTCACTCGGCTTGATGAACGATTATGGATACGGCGCCAACGGACCGCTGCGCAACATCACCAACACGCCCTACGAGCAGAGTTGGAGCTTCGGGCTCGAGATGCAGTTGCCTGCGAAGATTCTGACCAACATGATGTACGTCGGGAAGAAAGGCACCCATCTCTATTACTCCGGCGACAATTACATCAACCACCTGGGCCCCGAGGTGGAGGGTTACAACGCGAATCAGATCAATAATCTCACTACCATGGTGAACAATCCCTTCTACGGAATCGATACCGACCCCAATAGCTCTCTTTCTTCTCCGCAGGTAGCCGAGTTCCTGCTGCGGATTCCGTATCCACAGTTTCCCGGAGGCGTCACAATCGAACCGCCGCCGATCGCAAACTCCGAATATCACGCGATGCAACTGACCGCGGAGAAGCGTTATTCGAACGGCCTGCAGTTTCTGGCCAGCTTCGTGTGGTCCAAATCGATAGACGACGCCTCGGCGCCGGACGACAACACCACCTGGCTGGGCGGTTTCTCCAGCCTCGTGGACCCCAACAAACCGTGGCTGGAACGGAGTCTTTCCACCTTCGACATTCCCTACGTCTACCAGTTCAGCTATACCTACGATTTGCCGGTGGGCCATGGCAAAGCATTCCTCGCCCACATGCCGGCCGTGCTGGATGCCGTAATAGGCGGGTGGAAGACGAACGGTGTATGGCGGATTTCGTACGGCCGGCCGCTTCCCTTTTTCACCTACGACGGAGTATCACTGCCGACCTATGGCGGACAGCGGCCCAACATTGTCGGCAGGCCGAAGCGCACGAGAGGTCCCGACTCCAACTGGATCAATAACTATTTTGCCAATCCTGGAGTCTTCCAATTGCCGCCCATCTACACATTTGGCAATGCTCCCCGGGCCACGGGAATGATACGGACGCCCACGGCCTTCAACACCAACATGTCGGTGGAGAAGGAGTTTTCTCTGGCGAAACTGCGTGAAGGGATGACCTTTGAGCTCCGCCTCGAAGCTGAGAATGCGCTCAATCACCCGGTCTTCGGCACACCGGACACCTCCGTCGACGACCCCAACTTCGGGGTGATCGGTTACACGTCCAACGGCCCCCGCCAGGTGCAACTCGGAGGGAAGGTGAATTTCTAAACACATCGATGAATGTATGTGGAGTCCTCAGACACTAGTACCGCGACCGTGTGGATATGTCGTCTCCCAGGTCTCAAAAGCGAGACCTGGGGCACCCAAACTCGTGGGCGCGATTACGAAATCACCGAGTCACGGCACCAGGGCTGAAATGCGCCCCAATAAACGGATGAACTTACTCCACGTTGCGTCGTCCATCAAAGGCGTATCCCAGAACTATGCACGGGCCGCAATTTGGTGTTGCAAAGCTGCCCCGCCGCACCCGCGTCAACATGGAGACGATTCCGTGGAGGGAAACGGAAGTCCCGCTTGCTCCTTCCGGCCACCCGGCTCGAAAGTTGCCCAGAACCCCTCAGATCGTCCGCGGAGGAGCGGGATGGGCGGGGCTATCGGGAGCTGGTTCGAAGCGTTGTGAAGGTTTTGGACCAGGCTGGCGTAGCCCTTCAGCCGAGCAGTTCTTTGGAGGGGAAGACCAACCATCGAGTTCAACGGCAGAATTGATCTACACCGTGGAGGCCCCGTTGATTCTCTCGCTGGCGATTCCCCAAAGACGAAAGCGGGCCCGACGCACCCGCCGAGCCCGTTCTCTTTCAAACCGCCTGCACTATTTGCAGCCGGCTCCACCCTTCACCGAAGTCAGCTCCTGCTCACTCGCCGTCAGAGTCCGGCTGTAGCATTGTCCACGCCTGTCCTTCCAGGTATACGTCTGCCACGTCTTGCTTCCCGTTGGACCAAGAAAATTCCCGTTGGAGTCCCAGTTCAACGTGTCGGTGGCGTTTACCTCGTTGTCCAGTTGGCTGGCATTGAACCCAAAGCCGTTCACGCTCTGCGCCTCGTTCACCAGGTCCTTCTGGTCCGACGTGGTGGTCTGGGAAAAGCTGCCGTCCGAATTCACCACAAACGAATAATCCACGGTCAGCGGATAGCTGAAACGCTTCTCGGACGTATTCTCCAGCCAGCCGTCGCGGGTCGTCGTCTGCGAGTCCACAGTCGTCAGTTGCTGAGCGTTCTGAATATCCGTGGTCGGGCTAACATCAAACGTCTGATTACTAGAGAAGTCCACTCTCTGCTTCACTGTGGTCTCCACGCGCCCATGCGACGTGTTCACGTACCCGCTGATGGCAAACGTGCGTTTTGATGTCACCAGCACATTGCCAGTAAATATCGTTCCCGTCGGGTCAACCGTGATGTTCTCCGTCACCACCGGCGCCGGCGCGGCACTCAGGCTGTTGCTCAACAATCCGCCCGTCAACTTGTTCGCCCCGTGATCGGTAAACACCAGCAGGTTCGCCGTTGCCAGGAAGTAGTAGTCTGCGTTGTACACACCCACACCCACGGTGTGCGTGCTTCCGTCCCCAAGGACTCCCGCAAACGGCGTCAGGTCCACGCGATACGGCTTGAAATCCAGCGTCTGCACGCCCGGTATCGGCTCCCAAAGATACGGATCGATGCCACCCGTATAAATCCACGGATACACTGGCGCTACTCCGGCTGGCTGCCCGTCGATCGTCACCTCGGTTTCGCGAAAAGCCGTGTTGCCGCAGCTCTCCAGGTTCGTCGTCTGGTCATTGGGAACGCAGAAGTACCAGAACTCGTCGTTCGACTGGCTCTGCGCAATCACGTCCAGATACACGCTCTCCACGTTGGTTGGAAGGCTCAGCACCTGCGTGATCTGGTCCGACGTTGTGTTCAGGGTGCCCGCATCGCCGCCCGATCCTTCCACCGGCACCACGATGTCCGGCGTCTTCGGCGCGGGGTCTCGCCACGATGCCGGATAAAACTCCAGCGCCGCGTTCGCGTAGATGATGCCGTTATAAGTCACGCCACCATAAACGCCCACAAAGTTTCCCAAGTTCGCCTCGCCCGTCTCGGCCGTCTTGAAGATTGCCGACAAATCAGTCACATCGCGCTCCACATGCCACGACGGACTCAGCGTCGAACGCGGCTCGGCGGTCGTGCCGTAGTAGATGTTCGCGTGACCCAGGTAGAACGCCGCTGTCCGGTCATACTGCCTCCCCGCCGTCACTGTGAAGTCGGCCGTGAATACAACCTTCGACCACGGTCCGGGGCATGCCTGCGGAGGGCTGTAGCTATAGGTCTTCGGGGTGAAGTCCGCGAACTCCAGATTCTGAAACAATTGCACCACGCATGGCTTGGTGTGCGGCCGCGCTACCGGCGGCTCAGCGGTAATGGGATTCGAAGAGCCAACCTGTGGCGTGCCTGGCACCAGCACTACCTGGGCTTGCACCGCGCCAGCCGAGGCTGACAACAACACGGCCGCCGATACGAACCAGCGGCTCACGCGAGCGATGGGGGAATATGCTACTGACCAGTACATCGGGGTTTCCTTTCAGTCGATCAGGTTCGTCATTATATTAACGCTGAGGCGTAAACGGCAACCCCCCGGGAGCTGCCAAGTGGGACTCTCCCGGCCGACTCTCGCCCGGTGGGGAAAGCGGCGCCACTGGACAGACTGGAGAGCCTCCCGAATCCACTGTACGGCAGCACGCTCCTGCTCCCCATGAAGGCGGCCATGGCCGCGGAGACTCCGAGGTGAATGGGCACAACTGGTAGCGTTGTGGTACCCCGCAATTGGCCTCGGTGCGGGCGGCTTGGTTGGTTCCAATCGGGTTTTTGACGAACCTCACGGAGAACCTGGATAGCTTCCACTTTGTCCGTGATGCGTTGGCAGGGCCCACCTCGTATGGCGCGAAAACGACCGCAAAGCTTGTTAAGCCAGCCCAGCACGCGAATCATGTGCCATCTCCACCCGGCGCATTTGAATCTCCAGGTCGATTGTGGGGATCTCCGTGCCGCAACCCTGTTGATGGCTACGGGTGCAATGGCAGAGGTCTGTAAACCGGATGTGTCCGCTCTGGCCGAGTTCCACACCGGCAGCGACCAACACGCCGTAAATATGCTGCGCATATGGGCTGGCGTAGGCCCTCATCCGGGTCAGCTCAGTCCGCAGCTTTGGTCTCTTCTTCCGGCCAGAGCGGCGGCTGGACGGCGCGGGTTCGTTCATGCTTGAGGTCGGCGACCATCCGGGACCAATAGACGATGCTGCGCTCAGTCCGCGCCAGGCGCTGCTGCGCTTCCTTGAGCTTGCGTTCGGCGTGGCGCATACGCCGGCGCCGGATGCGGTCGAGTTGAGGATCTGTGGACATGCAAATGACGCTTCAAATCTAAACCCACCGCACACTGAGCGGCTTTCTGGGAGGCACCAGCCGATACGAGTACTTGCGCTCTCCGAGCATCACGCCACCGTGAACGATGTACCCCTCAGGGATCGATAGCGCCTGACGGACGGGAGCATAAACTCGAGCTACGCGGGTCAGGTAACCGGCCCAGCAGACGCCAAGGCCGCGGGCCTCGGCCGCCAGCTCAAGAAAGGTCAGGGCAATGGCGCAATCCTGTTTCCCCCAGCCATAATCCGCAGGCGTGCAGACCATGATTACCGCAGGGGCGTCACGCAGAATAAAGTCATACCCCTTTTCCCATTGCGCCAACAGAGCCGGACTGATGCCGGAAGTCCGCAGCCAGTTGATCGCCTCCGCAGACAAGGCGTGCACCTTAGCCCCATCCTCCACGACGATCCAGTGCAGCTTCTGGGAGTTGGAGGCCGTTGGAGCCCGCCGGGCCACGTCCAGCAGCGCCTCCAATGTCGCGCGGGCGATGGGTCGATCTTGGAACTCCCGCACCGACCGCCTGCTCATCAGAAAACTGTCGATAAGTGCCGGACCTGGCAGCTTCCTGGGCGCGGGCAAGAAGGGTTCCTGCGGCAGGCCAGAGTGAGCCAGAGCATCGTGGGGACATACGGCAACACAGTGGCCGCATAGAATGCAAGTATGGTCCGCGACCTCTTCAGGAAATCCTTTTTCATTGAGAGTAAGGAACCTGGACGGACAAACCGCCACGCACGCGCCGTCTCCCTTGCACAGATTTGTATCAACTGCGATCTGGCTCACTATCGGTATTCCCCCTTGCTACCTCCCGGCCGAACGACCGAAAGGCTTTGGGTGCAGTGTACGCCCGATGGGGTCAAGAGTACCCCTACGGCTTCCTCGACTTCAGCTTGATCATCTCGTCATCCACGGCGAACCTGCCGTACCCATGATGGTGGATGGTCTTTGGATGCTTCTGTGCCGGATCAGTCCAGGCTTTGATGACTTCCAGGACGAACAGGTTGAACTTGTTCACGAGGCGGGTATCGACGACCCGGCATTCGAGGTTGGCGAAGCACTCGGCAACCAGGGGTGGCGCCACGCGCTCGGCTGGCGCCGGCGTCAAGCGGAATCTCTCGAACTTGTCCACGTCCCGCCCCGAGTAGTTGCCAATACCCACGACCTTGGGCGCAAGTTCCACCGCCGAAAGCTGAGTATGCGCCGATACTCGAAACCCAGGAAAGTGAAGCTCTCTTCCTTTTTCAGATCCACCATCCGACTCTTGTTCTCGTTGATCGCAACGTGTAGCTTCGCGAACTCCTCGCGCAGCCGCCAGTTTATCGCCTTCACCAGCCAGTCATGTTCAGGGAGCATGCCCGTGCGGAGGTCCGCCGCAGTCTAACGAGGCGCAGATCGATCCGGTATGAAGGGGTTGGGTGTGTTGGTGGAAGAGTGAGTACTGTTCAGCTTTTCGCACAACTCAAACTCATGCTGCGCGCGGTCGCGCAATCCCTCACGGCGGTAAATCTGGCCCAATTTGAAATGAAGTCCTGAGGTGTTCGGCGCAAGTGCGATAGCCTGTTCCAGTTCGGCTTGCGCCTTCGGCAGATCCTTCTGCGCCTCGTAAACCCGGCCAAGTTCCTCGTGAATCTTGGGGTTATCCGGGGACAGTGCAGCGGCCTTTATTAGGTATGGAATCGCGTGGTCGAAATCGCTCTCATCGGCAAGCAGTGTGCCGAGATTCAGGAATGGTTGCGGATCCGCAGGGGCATCACCCTGCCAGTCGATGGCGGTTTGAAATGCCGTCTTAGCATTCCCCAGGTTGTTCAACTCGCGCCATGACAATCCGAGATTGTTTTCTGCCTCAATGTATTTGGGGCGCAAGGCCAGTGCGCGTTCGAAGCTAGACACCGCTTCAACAAACTCGTTCTCGTTGTACTTGGTCCGCCCCAACAGATACCAGGCATCGGAATCGTTTGGATTCTCGACGGCGACTTCTGTAAACCATTTATCGGCGTCGCCATAGTCGCGCAGCAATACGTAATCCGATGCTACAGTTTTCAACTCATCGGCTTTGGGGTGCCTTACGCGTGCGCCGGCAGTGAACGCGGCCAGCGACTCCACCGGCTTCTGTTCGCGAAACAGCACATAGCCGAGCAGGAAATATGCCTCCGCGGAAGCTGGATGCTGGCTCACATAGCTGTGCAGAGCGGCCTCGGACTCGGCCAACTTCCCTTCAGCGAGCAACGCGCGCGGCTCCGCCAGCGGATCCGCAGACTGCTGGCAATAGCCTGCAAAAGCGCAGAAAAAAGACAGAGCGAGCGCGCACTGCCCGATTCGCACCATCGCGCTAGTGCGCGGCGTTCTTGATGGTATTGGCGTCATTTGCCTGTCCCGCCACGGCTTCGCTGGCCTCTCTCTGCAATTGTGCGTAAGCGCGCATTTCCCGCTGCGCCTCGGCGGTCTTGCCCTGCGCCCTGTAAACAGAGGCAAGGAGAAAATGAATGGTTGGCTCGGCAGGGCTATCCTTTATGGCCATTTGCAGATCGGGCAACGCATCGCCCTGTTTGCCCAGCCGGATGAGCGCGCGGGCCCGATCCACGCGTGCCTGCATCAGCGTGGGACAGCGTTCGATGGACTGATTCAACTCAGAGAGCGCATCCTCGCTGGAGTCGTTGGCCTCAAGCATGGCGTTTGCCAGCTTCCAGCGTGCGGTGCAATTGTTCGGGTCGTTCGCCAATTCGGCCTTGAACTCATCCTGCGCCGACTCCCACTTGCCAATCAGCCAGTAGGCGTTGGCCATGTGCATATGCGTTCCCGGCTGGTGCGGAGCCATATCGATTGCTTTCTTATATTCCACCAGGGCCACATCGTAGTTGTGCATGCTCTCGTCGATCTCGCCGGCGATCTCATGCGCAACAACCGAATTCGGATCGATCTCATTGATCTTCTTGAGCGCGTCTTCCGACATCTGCAGATAGGTCTTGCCGAGCAGATACCATCCCTCCTGGTTTTTCGGATTCCGTTCCAGGAAGTTATTCAGGAGTGACGCCGCCTCACCATACTTCTTGACATTGATGAGAATGTGCACAAGTATCATCTCCACATTGTCGTCGGCTGGGTTGGCGCTTTGGGCGGCCCGGAGGAGCGGCTCCGCTTTCTCATTCACACCCAGTTGAAAATAACTCATGCCTAACATGGCCGACGCGGTGGGCATATCCGGTTGGAGTTCCAATCCCCGCTCGAGCACCTCCGCGGCGTGGGTATAGTCATGCTCGTTGAAGTAGAGCATGCCCAGGTTGTTGTAGGCGGCGGCAAGATGCGGCGCCAGTTTGATCATGGCCCGGTACTTTTCGATGGCCGTGGCGCTGTCGCCATGCTGCTGGGCCGCTTTGGCCTGCGCATACAACTGCTGCACCTCAGGCGTAACCTCGTCGTTCGCCTGCCCGGCGAGGGCCGCGGTTGCCGGAAAAACAAACATCCAAACCGCCAGCAAACGCAGCGCCGGTTGAAGCCATGCCCTGGTCCATCTCATCTTCATGCCCCGTCATTATAGTTGATTCCCATCGATGCCAGAAGGCAAGGCCGGCGCATGCCTTGACTTATACCGGTTCTTCCAATGCCGAAAACAAGAGTCACGGCTGCAAATGAGACCACAAGAAAAAGCCGGGCTGCTTTGGAGCAGCCCGGCGGAGGTCGGAGACGTGCAGGTGGTGCAATTCGCGATGCAAATTCGCGCCGTCGCGTTTAGAACTCCAGGCGGAAGCTGACCTGGCCCTGGCGGTTCGATATATTCGACCCTTGGCTGGTGACCTGGCCGAAAGTGCCGTCGCTCGCATTGTTGTCCGGACCGTTGAATTGCGTTCGGTTGAAGGCGTTGAAGTAGTCCACCGTGAGAATGCCCTGCAAGCGTTCCCCCATGTAGAAGTGCTTTCTGGCATTCAGGCTTTCCATGGCGGTACCGGCGTTTCTCATCCCCGCATAGTTTCTTTGAGCGTTGCCCAGGACGTACTGCGAAGGAGTCAGGGTGAAGGCGTCCGGGTTGAACATCTGCGCTACAGGAATCTTCTTCACGAAATAGTCGCGCACGCGGCTATAGGAGGCGGTGCTGAGACTGACGGAAGAATTCCGGTCGGGACGATCGAAGCCGTTCGGGAAAGGCGAGCCGTTCTCGTAGGGTCCATTGGCCGTTCCGTTTTCATAGTCCAGGATCCAGCCGACCTGCCAGCCGCCCAGGATGTTGCCGGTAACGTGGTTGTTGAGATGCTGCTTGCCTGGGCCGATCGGCAGTTCGTAGGTTCCGCTGACCTTCAAGGTCTGCGGTTCGTCCGCATTGGAAACCGCCCATTCCGGTTTCTGGTTGTACTTGTTGATTCCGCCCGAGGTGAAGCTGGAGAAACCGCTGCTTGTAGTGTCCATCAGGTGGGAAAGCGTGTAGCCCGCCATGAAGGACAAGCCGTTGGTGAAGCGCTTCTCAATCTCGATCTGGGCGCTCTGGTAGTAGGTTGTCCCGTAACCTTCAAAGTTGTTGAAGATATACGAGTACTGAGGATAGGGCACCAGCGCCTGGGCTACGGTCGCCGACGCTCCGAAGTCATTCACAAAATTCGCGTAGGGTAAGGCCACGCCATCCACCGATGTCTGGCCGGCCGCGAACGTATCCGCCAGTTTGGACCCCAACGTAGCATCGTATTTGGGATCCATTTGATCGATGCGGTTATTCTGGCTGGGCAGATGGATGATGCGGTTCCCCACCCACGCGGCGGTCACGAACATGCTGTATGGCAGCTCGTGCTGCACGTTGAGGTTCCACTGCTGGCTATAGGGAGCGTAGCCGTCCTTGCGGCTGAAGGCGTCGATCTGGGTGCCGGCGCCTAGCCCAGGGCTGAACGGTGTCGCCGTCGGGTTGGGCATCAGGTTGGTATCCCAACTGCCGTAGCCGGACGTGAAGCCGCCCGTGCTGTTGCGCGTAAAGGAACCGGTCAGCAGGTTGCCGTAGTTGACCGCGACTTTGTTGGTGCCGTACTCATAGGCGCCGCCATTGAGGAACGCGACGTCCAGGCCGGCCTGTACGACGGTCTTGTTGCTCAGTTTGTAAGCAAAGCCGAGGCGAGGGCCAATATGTCCCCAGTGGATATCGGCGTGAGTGTATCCCGCACAACCGGTGCAGTTGCCGAATTGGGTTGCAGACCCGGCGATATTGCTGGCCGCCGGATCCGTTCCCGGATGGTCGGGGTCAAAGAAGACGATCAGGTTGTGGTTTTCGGTAAACGGCCTCATGATATCCCAGCGCAGCCCGACGTTCAGCGTAAGCCTGGGCGACAGCTTGATGTCGTCGCCTGGTCCGGAATGCCCAGCAGGAAGCTGGCGAAGGCGCTGCCGTAACTGCCGAAGTTGGGGTCGGTTGGATCGTGAACCGAGGTGGTGCGCTGGCTGAAGCTGAAGTGTCCGCCCTCGGTCTGTTCCTCATTGTCGTCCTGGTAGGTGCGGCGGAATTCGGCGCCCATGTTCAAGGTATGGCGCCCCTTCGACCACAGCCAGTTGTTCACAACAGAGACGCCTAGTTTGCGGTTGACGGACTGCAGCCAGGAGCCCTGCGTGCCCCAGTCGGTGAGCGAGTGTTCGCCGTCCCAGGTAATGTAGGGCGGAATCACGCCACCCGATATGGCCGGGAAGCTGTAGTTGGTCTTGTTGTATTGGTTGTTGATCTCGCCGATCCAGCCGAAGCCTGCGGTCATGACCAGATGGGACGAGAGTGCATTGTTGTAGTTCAACAGGAACACGGTGCCGTAAGCCGGCTCCCACTTCATGCTGTTGAGCGGATTGGGCGCGACGACCAGCGGGTTGTTGTCGAAGCTCCAGTTGCTGAAGGTGTTGCGCCACTCGCTGTAGTGGAGGCTCTGCGTGGGCGTCAGGTTGTGGTCGGCGGTGAATCCCCACACATGCTGAATGTGCGGATTGATGAAGGGAGCATAGCTCTTGTTGCTGTCCAACCCGCCCACGCCGCTGCCCGGACGGTCGGGATCGGGAATGAACGGAATCAGCAGCGCGGAATTGGCGCTGATCCGGTTCGGGCAAATGACGTTGAGCACGCCATTGCATTGAAACTGCTGCCCGGTGGTCGGATCGTAGATGGGAATCAGGGCGCCTGTGCTGCCATTCACAAAGTCGGTGAAATCGCCCGTCTTTTCCAGCTTCGTGGGCACGGTCGAAACGCTCGTATTCTCGTTGTTCTGCTTGTACCACTCCTGGCTGTAGTGGCCGAAGGTCTTGTTGCGGCCGTCGTAGACCTTGGGAATCCGGATGGGGCCCCCAATGCTAAAGCCGTAGTTGTTCTCGTGGTCCGGGGCCGGTTTGGTGGAGCCTCCCCATGCTGGGCCGTTGAAGAATCCCACCGAGTCGAAGAAGCTGTTGCGGTTGATTTCAAACAGGTCGCCGTGGTAGCGGTTGGTGCCCGACTTCATCTGATAGGTCAGCGCGCCCTGGCCGAGGCCGAACTGCGCGGAAAAGGTGGAGCGCTCCACGCGATATTCCTCCACCAGTTCGAAGGGCGGATTGTAGTTGGTCGTATAGCCTTCGGTTTCAGACTCCGGAACCGGAATGCCGTTGTAGACGATCTCCTGTTCGAAGTCGACGCCGCCGCTGGCGCGGTGGGAGAAGGTGTTGCCGGTGGTTCCGGGGGCCAGGAACTGCAGTTGATCGATCTGGCGGCCGCGGCCTGAAACCTCTTCCGGCAGCGCCGCGACGACGATCGGCTCGATGGTGCTGCCCAATTCCGGCTGGGTAGTGTTCAGCGCGATCTCTTCGGCGGTGACTGAAACGGTTTCATTCGCGGCGCCGGCGTGGAGAGCAAAGTCGATCGTAGCAGCCGTACTGACCTCGACGGTCACCCCCTGCTTGACCTCCTTCTTGAATCCGGCGGCGTCAACCGCCACCGTATACTTCCCCGGCTGAACGCCTTTGAAGGAGTAGGTTCCCGCACTCTCGGTCACCGTGTGATCGGCGACCGAAGTGCCTTCGTTGGTGATGGTTACGTGGGCGCCCGAAATCACGGCGCCGCTGGGGTCGGTGATTGTGCCGGTGATGCCGGCGCTGGCCTGCGCGGAAGCAGGCCGGGGAGCCAACAACATCAATCCCATGATTGCCAGAGCCAGTGCCAAGGCAACCGGTGGAACCGGGATCGACAGCGGCGGCGAAGAGCGATCTTGGAGCTTGGCTGCTTGTCTCATTTGGTCTCCTTAGATTGGTTCTCAAGATCAGTTCTCAATCTTGATTGGGTTCTTGAGATCAGACATGGGTAACGGGAAATGGTTGACCGGAGAGTGGTTCTCAAGATCGAGGTTCAAATCATAGGCTCATCGTCTACGACAAGAACTCCTGCCTTTGTGCCAGCCATATTTCGCCCCACGACGTGCTTTAGTGCTCAGCAACGGGGTCAGTGTCATATTAACCGAATCCTAAATCTGGTCAATATGGGACACGTATGCCCGAGAATATACACCTGTGCGAGGTTGCACGGCGAGCGTTGCGCTCGCTCCCCTTATGAAGGCATTATTGGTTCTCAATCTTGATTGGGTTCTTGAGATCAGACACGGGCAACGGGAAATAGCTGACCGGGCTGTTCTTGGTGTCGCTGGAATCGATACCATACTGCGTTGGGAACGATTCCTTAGCGAGCGATCCTATTCCGCCCGCAGAGCACTGTCAAGGGATTTCTTGGGCCAAAAACTGCCTTTCCCCCAATGTGGCTCGGCTGTTGCCCTGCTCCTGTTCCCCCTCCGCGTCCCCGCCGCATGCGGATCGTCCGGGGGAACGCCTTCGCCGCGTATGGTCCTGAAAGAAAAGACCTTGGGCAACAGGTCCGGCTCGGGGTCCGGCCTGGGTGAAGCCGCCCTGGCGCTCTTCGAAGCGCGCTCCAGGGCAACGGCGCCTCAGGGATGGCCGGTCCCCGGCGATGCTCCGGTTGGGACCGGCTCGTCCACCTGAATCTGCCGGTCGCCCTTTACGTTGGTGAGGGTCTGCACGATGCCGCTGGGCCAGCGGATCTCGATGCTGTCGGCCACCGGGCTATCGCCCAGTCCAAAATGTACTCGAGGATCGCTTGAGGAGAGGTAGCCGCCCGCGGTCGTCGCCGTAACCCATTGCGAACCCTGCTTCGTCGTCAGCTTTACCACCGCGCCGATGCCGTCGCGGTTGCTCTTGTGCCCGGTCAGATGCAGCGTGATCCAGTGGTTCTGGGTGACCGTCCTGTTGAGCAAAATGTGCGCCGCGCCGCCGTTGGTCGAGACCACCGCATCGATGCGTCCGTCGTTGTCGATGTCGCCGATGGCCATGCCGCGGCCCACCCATGCCTCGTGAAAGATGTCGCCCGAGATCGGGGAGACATCCACGAATTTCTTGCCGGTATTGCGCAGCAACATCATCGGTTCGCGATAGCGAAGCATGGGAGAAACCACTTGGATGTTATCCATATCGTGTCCCTGCGCGATGAGAAGATCCTTCCAGCCATCGTTGTCGTAATCCATGAATCGCACACTCCAGCCCGAATGGAGTTGCGACATGGAGCTTATGCCGCTTAAAAGGGAGGCGTAATTGAAGGCTCCATCACGGTTGTTCTGGTAGAGTGCATATCTTTGGTTGGCCAGGTCGGTCACCACCATGTCCGGCCAGCCGTCATTGTCGTAATCGGCGAAGTCGACGCCCATGCCTGCGTACGTCTGACCTTCGGAGTTAACGGCAACCGCCGCCTCCAGGCCGACTTCCTCGAAGGTTCCATCCGCCTTTTGATGGAAGAGGAACTCCGGCATGGAGTCGTTGGCCACAAACAGATCCATGCGCCCTTCGCGGTCGTAGTCCGCCATGGCAATTCCCAGCGCCTTGGCCGGTTTGTCGAGCCCCAGTTTATGCGAAACCTCGGTAAAATGGCCGTTGCCGTCGTTGTGATACACGAGCATGGTGATGGGCAGGAAGACGTCGGGATGGCAAATTCCACGGTATCCCTCGCGGCGCTCGCCGCACCAGACGTCCTCCCAGTCCCAGGTAACGTAGCGCGCCACCACCAGGTCGAGCAGGCCGTCGTTGTCCAGGTCCACCCAGGCGGCCGAACTGGACCAGCCGCTACCGCCAACTCCAGCCTTCTCTGTCACATCCGTGAAGGTGCAGTCGCCATTGTTGTGATAAAGGCGGTTGCCTCCATACGCGGTCACAAAAACATCTTCGTATCCATCGTTGTCGTAGTCGGCCACGGCCACCCCCATGCCGTAGCCAACCCCCTTGAGTCCCGACTTCTCGGTGATGTCCTCAAAGGTCCCATCGGCCTTCTGGTGATACATGCGATTCCAATACTCCGGCCCTGTCTTTTGCGGAATGAACCCCTTGGGCGTGGGATCGGTGTACGGCGCGCCGTTGACCAGGTAAATATCCAGCCGGCCGTCGTTGTCGCAGTCGAACAGCGCCACGCCGGAGCCCATGGTTTCAAGCAGGTACTTGCGCGAGGTGTGCAGCGCCTGGTGGAGAAAATGCACGCCTGCCTGCTCGGTAATGTCCACAAAGCGCGCAGGGACCGCAGCCTGCGTGGGAGATTGGGTCGAAGACGGCGCACCGGCCGCGGGAGTCTGCGACTGAGCTACGGCGATGAATGCCAGGCACCCGCACAATGATCCCGCCAGTTGAAGCAAGGCTGAGGGACGCCATGTGCTCATGGTTTAGCCCCCGGCTTTGAGGGCTCAACCGCGGCTGGGGTCGTCGCCGCGCAGGGCTTCCCGCCGCACAGGGCTCCGGTAATTCCCTGCATTTCTGTGATGGTGTAGATTCGGTCGACGGCCGGCAGCTTGATGGTCTCCTTTGCCCCTGATGGCCAGTGGATTTCGGCCGTTCCGGCGTCCGTTGCATCCCCCAGCCCGAAATGCGGCCGTGGATCGTTGGTCGAAACGTAGCTTCCGCCGCTCACCACATCCTGGCGTTGGCGCATGCCGTTCGCCGTCAGGTAGACCGTGGCGCCCACCGCGTCGCGTGGACTCTTCGGCCCGCCCACCAGCTTCAATTCCACCCAGTGGTGGTGATCGGGATTCACGTTCCGCAACAAAACCGGCGGTCCGTCGATAGGATTGATAATCACATCGATCTTGCCGTCATTGAAGAGGTCGCCGAAGGCCGCTCCACGTCCCGAAGTGAGCACCGCCAGTCCTGACCCCTCCACTGCCGGCACTTCTTCAAATTTGCCATCGCGGGTATTGTGGAACAGCAGCGGCCTCTGCGCGTACGAGCTTCCCCAATCCCGATTGTCGGCCGCGGGGTAGATGTGTCCGTTGACGAACATCAGGTCCAGCCAGCCGTCGTTGTCGTAGTCCAGGAAACCCGTCCCCCAGCTCAGGAAGGGAATCGACTTCTTGCCAAGACCAGCGGCCATGGAGACCTCGCTGAAGCTGGCGCCGCCTTCATTGCGGAACAGCAGCTTGGACTCATCGGAGAAGTCGCTGATGGCAAAGTCAACCAGGCCGTTGTTCAGGTAGTCGCCCACGGCAACGCCCATCGCGGCCACCTCCCGGCCGTCCTCGTTCAGCGCAAAGCCCGAGGTCAGGCTTGCGTCTTCAAACGTGCCGTCGCCGCGGTTGACAAACAGATAGCTCAGCGTCGAGTCGTTGGCCACGGCCAGGCCGACCTTGCCGTCGTTGTTCACGTCCACGAAGACGGGAGTCAATCCGTAGTAGTGGTTCACGGGGTCCGCCACGCCCGCCTTCACCGTCACGTCGGTGAAGGTCCCGTCGCCATTATTGTGGAACAGGTGGTCCGGCTCACTCTGCAGGCCGCGTGGCCCGCACATCACCGGGACCCCGCGAAACTCGCAAAGATTGTTGCTCGCCGCCTTGGTCCTGGCATAGGGCAGGTTGTCCCGATCGAAGTGCACATAGCCCGTCACAAACAGATCCAGCCGGCCATCGCCGTCGTAATCGCCCCAGGTCGCGCCCGCGCTCCAATTGCCCAGCGTGACGCCCGCCTTCTCTGCCACATCGGTGAAGGTGCCGTCGTGATTGTTGTGGTACAGCCGGTTCTTGCCGTAGTTGGTCACAAAGATGTCGGGCCAGCCATCGTTGTCGTAGTCGGCGATAGCCACGCCAAAGCCCCAGCGGTCGTTGGTCACACCGGCCTTTGCCGCCACATCGGTAAAAGTGCCGTCGTGGTTGTTGTGGAACAAGGCGGCGTGCGGCGGCGTTTCCTTGCCGTCCAGCGCGTTGAAGGTGGAACCGTTGACCAGATAGATGTCCAGCCAGCCGTCATTGTCGTAGTCGATGAGCCCCACCCCGGAGCCGTTGGTGTCGATGATCAGCCGTTTATCAGCCGCCCCCATCACGTGGTTCCAGCCGGAGAGTCCGGCTGCTTTGGTCACATCCTCGAAGACTACCGGGCCGGAATCCACAAAGCCGCCTGCCGTGATGGGCCGCTTCATTGAGTCGTAAACCGGTTTCGAACCGCCCGGATTGCTGCCCATTCCGCTCTGGACCCGGGGCACTGCCTGCGCATCAACAGACGCAACGGACGCGGCGGGCACAAGTAGCCCTGCGATCAACGCGCAGGCAAAGAAACGGGGAAACAACGGCAACAGGGTCCCTCCACCGATTGAGTCTATCGCAGCGACCCCGGCGGCGGCATTCCAGTCAAAGTGGCTCGATCCCAAAGTGTTTACCGCGTCACGACCATTGCAGCCGACGCTGTGGCCAGCCCGATGTGCCGATGCCTTAATGGGCAGAAGCTGCGTGGAGAGGCTTCACCGGTGCCTTGGCGGGGGCCGTCGCTCTGGCGGCGCAGGGCTTGCCGCCGCACAGCGCGCCCGTGATGCCCTTGCCCTCGGTGATGGTGTAGATACGGTCCACCGCCGGCAGCTGGACCATTTCTTTCGCGCCGGAAGGCCAGTGAATCTCGGCGGTTCCAGCGTTGGTTGCGTCTCCCAGGCCAAAGTGGACGCGCATGTCGTTCGAGCTGAGATAGCTGCCGCCGCTCAGAACATCCCCGCGCTGGCGGATGCCGCCGGCAGTGAGATAGACGGTTGCTCCCACGGCATCGCGCGGGCTTTTGGGGCCGCCGACCAGATTCAGGCTCACCCAATGGTTGTGGTCGGGGTTGACGTTGCGCAGGAGCAGCGGAGGACCATCGAGATTGTTGATAACCACATCGATCTTGCCGTCGTTGAACAGATCGCCGAAGGCGGCTCCGCGCCCCACCGCGACTTCCGCCAGGCCGGTTCCCTCGACCGCCGGAACCAGCGCAAAGGTTCCGTTGCGCTGATTGTGGTAGAGCAGGGGGCGCTGCGCATAGCTCATGCCCCAGTCGGGGTGCCGATCGACCTCAGGATAGACATGTCCGTTGACGACCAGCAGATCCTTCCATCCGTCGTTGTCGTAGTCGAGAAACCCATCGCCGAATCCGACAAATGGGCCGGACCGCCCGCCCACGCCGGTGCGCGCGCTGGCATCGTCGAACTCGCCGCTGCCGTCGTTGTGGAACACCACCGTGGAGTCGTCGGAGAAATCGGTGTTGACCAGGTCCATGTGGCCGTTGTTCTCGTAGTCCCCGGCGGCGATGCCCATGTTGGAAACTTCGCGGCCATCCCCGTTGAGCGCGTAGCCGCTCATATAACTCTGGTTGTCGAAGGTGCCGTCTCCCTTGTTGATGTAAAGGTAATTCGGCGTGGAGTCGTTGGCCACCACGAGGTCGGGCCTGCCGTCCCCGTTCACATCCACGAAGAGCGCACCCAGGGCGTAGTAGCCATTGGGATCGCTGACGCCGGCCTTCTTGCTCACGTCGGTAAAGGTGCCGTCTCCGTTCGAGTGGAACAGGTGGTCGCCCGCGCCCTTCAGGCCCCGCGGGCCGCACATGATGTTCTGGCCGCGGTACTGGCACGCGGAGTTCTGCACGGCCTTCGTCCCTGCCAGTGGCGGATTCTGGAAATCGTACTTGATGTATCCGCCCACAAAAAGGTCAAGGCGGCCGTCGCCGTCATAGTCGCCGAAGGTTGCCCCGCTATGATCGACAACGATGCTGCCCGATCCTTCGTCGAGGGCCACGCCGGCCTTTTCAGCCACGTCGGTGAATGTGCCATTGCGATTGTTGTGGTAGAGGCGGTTCTTGCCGAGGTTGGTGACGTAGAGGTCGGGCCAGCCGTCGTTGTCATAGTCGCCGACCGCGCAGCCCAGGCCCCAGCGGTCATTGGCAACTCCGGCCTTCTCGGTTACGTCGGTAAAGGTGCCGTCGTGATTGTTGCGGAAGAGCGCCGCATGGGGCGGCGTGGCCTTGCCCGAGAGCGCATCGAAGGTCGAGCCGTTGACCAGATAAATATCGAGCCAGCCGTCACGGTCGTAGTCGAGAAGACAGACGCCGGAGCCCTTGGCTTCGATGATCACGCGCTTCTCTGCGGTGCCGGTGGTGTTGCGCCAGCTTGTCAGGCCCGCCTGGGCTGCCACATTTTGCAAGACCACGGGACCGGTTTTCACGGTGCCGCCGGCGGTGATGGGGCGATGCCGGTCGTCGAACTGAGCTCGCTGCGCAACGCCGGTGGCCATGCCTTCCTGTTGCGCGGATTCCTCCTGGGTGGTCGCGCTGACCATGGCGCCTGGCTGCGGTTGCTGAGGCGCTGGCAATTCGGGCGCCGATTGCGCCCCGGATGTAACCGGCAGAAGAACCGTGCAGATCAAAACCCCTGAAAACAGACCACGCACATGCAGCAACGAGAGTCCTCCACGGTTTGCAGTGTATCGCAATGAGTGTGGTCGCCTGCCTGAAGGCGCCTCAACGGAAGAAAGCCAGCCTGTGTTTCGGCAGGATGGTTCTCTCACTTTCGGCCAGTCCCGGCTCATGACGGAATTCCTCCTGACCGCAGCCGAAAGCGGCCGGTCTAATCCCTCAGAGAATACCCGCATGCAACCGGCCCGGTGAGGACAGCGGCCTTTATATTGGTGTGCGCACGTCAATGCGACATGGGAATCACGACGGGTTGGCCGCCCGGCGTATACTCTGGGTGTTTTTGAAATGGCCCTTCGAGGGAACTCTATGTCTTTTTCTTTTCACTCCTCCTCCCCCACTCGGTGGATCAGTTGGATCGCGATGGTTCTGCTTTGTCCGGCCATCTCTGTTTGCGCCCAGGTTCCAGCGTGTCCGGCCGTTGCCGATCGTGCCGTCACTGCAGCGGACACAGCCTACAGCGAAGGCCGCTATGCGGACGCGGAAGGCCTGTATCAGCAGGCATTGGCGCACAGCCCGCAGGACGTGCAATTGTCCGCGGCGCTGGTGCGCACGCTCCTGCACGAAGGCAAAGTCTCGCAAGCAGCCACCCAGGTAAACACAACCCTCGCCGCGAATCCTCATGCCGCGGCAACGCTCACCGCGCTGGCTGAGGTTCAATTGCGTGAGGGGCAGCCCTGGCTTGCGCTGCAGACGCTCGACCAAGCCAAGGCCGCCGACGCCTGTTATGCACGCGCCCACCTGATCCGCAGCCGCGTGCTGCGCATTGACTCCATGTACGCCTCGGAACGCACGGAGTTGCAGCGCGCCTACGACATCGATCCGGCAGACCCTGACATTCAGCACGCATGGCTGCGTATCGTGTCGCCGGCGCATGAAATCGAGGGCATCGATGAGTCGCTCAGGACGATGAAGGATCTCGATGCGGAGACGCGGCAGAAGGCGGAGGCGTCGATGCATTCGTTGATGCCACTGCTCTCTGAGAACTCGCAGACCTGCCAGGTTCTGCCGGCTGTGGCATCGGCCACATTGCCGCTCCAGCCTACATTTGCCGACGTAAAGCACATCGACGGCTACCGGCTGGAGGCCGAATTACCGCAGGGCAAGTCCAAACTGATTGTGGATACGGCCGCTTCCGGCCTTTACATCAGCAAAGCGCTCGCCGACCAGAACGGCTTCAAGCAGGGTGCAGGCGATCCGGCAGGAACTGTCCGCGCCGACAGTGTGCGCATCGGGCCGCTGGAGTTCCGCGACTGCATTATGGGAGTGAGCGATACGCCGTTCGCGGGCAAGGCGGATGGCTTCATCGGAACCGACATGTTCGCTCCCTGGCTGATTACGCTCGACTACCGGCTGGCCAAACTGACGCTCTCTCTGCTGCCGCAGCAGGCCGGAACACTGCCGGGAGACCGCTCTGCCTCGCCTGAACTCGCGGACTTCACCCCGGTCTATCACCGGCGGCAGTATCTGCTGGTTCCTCTTACCTTCGGAAACAAATCGCGCAAGCTGTTTATTCTTGCCACGGGCATGCGCTTCAGCGCCATGACTTCGGAGACGGCACATTCGCTCTCTAAGATGACCGTGAATTTCACCAACACCGAGCAGACCGCGACGGGCACCAAGGTGCAGTTCTATCGCGAGATTTTCGATCTGCAGTTCGCCAATCTCCCGCAGATTCATCAAGGACACATCCTCGAACTCGATCCTTCCGTCATCGATCGCAACGCTGGGTTCCAGATAGCGGGTATGTTGGGGCTCGACGTCCTGCAACCGCTTACGCTTCATCTCGATTACCGCGACGGCCTGGTGAAGTTCGAGTCCACCGCGGAAGGGGTTTCGCCAGTCTTCTCGAAGGGTACGATGATAGCGTCGGCATCGACCGCGCCGGAGAGTGACAACGGCAAGCCTGCGTGCCAGCCCGGCGACAACAGGGACCGTTCAATCGACTCCACTATTGAGGCAAGGGTAACGGGCGGGTTGGACTCGGGGCATTTGAAGCCAGGCAAAGAGATTTGGGTGAAAGTGGTATACGGATTGGTCTTCCCAGGTTGCACCCTGGACGCCGAGTCGATTCTCTATGGCCACGTGACATCTTCAACCTCTTCAAAGAATCCCAATGCCTCGGAGTTATCGCTGCTGTTCGATCATGGCGATTGTGCCGGCCACGCGAAAAGGGAACTCCCTCTGCGGCTCATCGGCCTGGTCGGGCCTCCGGATGAGTCGGAAAGACTGCACGACGTAATGCCTACTGAAGTAGCAGGAGGAGCCAGGCAGATAGGAGGATCCGGACGGGGGAGTGACACCGTATCGGGCACAAATGGTCGCGACGACAACCTCAATCCATCAGGCCCTCCCCATACTGTGCATCCGGGAATCGTAGTCCGCATGCCGTCGGTAAAGCTCGAGCCTGAAGGAGGCCCTGGATGCAGCGCCAGAATCACGAGTGCGAATCGCAGCGTCCAGATAGGCACGGGGTCAGAACTGATCCTGACCATGTCAGGCCCGGAGTAAGAGCGGGGCAGGCTGTGTTTTCCTGAACGATACTCGTTCGAATCGCGGATGAGGCTAAAACGCTGTGCCGCTCGGTGCTTCACGGAGCGGTTCCTTCGATGCGTACCGCGCCAGGTGCGCCTTGAGTCTGGCTTCGAGTGCGCTGTCTCCCTGTTGCGTAGCAAGTGCGAGACCCTGCTGTTCGATCTCGATCGCTTCGGCGAAGTTCCCGTTTTCGGCATGAGCCGCGGAGAGTGTGTCGAGAACAGCAGGGTCTTTACCTCCCGTCAGCTGCTTCGCTCTCTCAGCCAGCGAAAGAGCTTCGCCGCCATTGCGGACAGAAGAATCCGGGCAGGTCGCGAGCAGGCTCGCGGCCAGATTGAGCGCGAAGAGCCGATTGGGTTCTTCCTCCAGCGCCAGACGCAATTGCGCGAGCGAACCGGAAAACTCGGCCTGCATGTAAAGCGCGTAGCCAAGATTCTCATGCCCCTGCGCGAAAGCGGGCCGGATGCGAACCACATTCTGCCAGGCATCTATTGCCTGATCGACGCGATCTTCTTTCGCAAATATAACTCCTAAATTGTAGTAAGCCTCAAAGAAGTCCTTTTCTGCTCCAACGGCTTTCTGAAAATAGGGAATCGCCGCATCGGACTTTCCCGATAGTCCCAACGCGATCCCCATCCCGTTGTTTGCCCTGGCGTCTGCGGGATCCATTTCAAGGGCTTGCTGCCACTTGGTCAGTGCGCCGGCGATATCACCCTTTCCCTGCAAGTCCATTGCTTCATCGATAACTCGATAAAAATCAGACGCCGGAACAACGATGTTCTCGATACCGCCGGGCGGAATATTCACAAACTCTGGAATGTTCACGGCCCGGTTTGCGGCAGTCGAGTTATCGACATAGATGGGCGGACTGTCATTCCCTTTGGCGTCGATGTGCGTAAGAAACATCTGCGTGTAAGGGGAACGGCTCTTGGAAGAGAAAACCAGCCAGCGCCCGTTGGGCGAGAAGCTATGCCAGGAGTTCATCCGCGACGTGTTGGCGCGCATGCGGCGCGCAACTCCGCCGGCCGCCGGAATGATATATAACTCACTGTCCGGGCGCATCAACTGTGCGTTCCGGCACTTGACGAAAACAATCCAGCGGCCGTCGGGAGACACCTTGG
>JBEKZJ010000108.1:0-16246 GCA_049509995.1 Occallatibacter sp.
ATATTCTCTTCGAAAAGACTCAGCGCGCGGTGCTCGATAGTGAAAGGAGCTACCGATGCGTTTCTTTTATTGGGGTCGTGAGCTAACCAAAATTTGGCGGGCTCGAATTCCAATTCCTCCTTCAAATTCCGTTGCACGATGGCGCTTATCTTCGATGAGATGTGATTCAAGGTATCGTTCATCATGCGAAGAAGCGGGAAATCTGTTTCGAAGATTACATCGCTTACATACGCCCAACGGCGGATGGAATCGCTCGAATAGCGAAGTCCAAATTCTTCCTTGCCCCACCGGAGAAGCCCCTCCAGAGCGGTTTTAGCATCATGCGTAGAGTTTGCAGCGTCAAGATGCATCACCAAAGGGAACACCGTGAGTTTTTTGATGACGATACCATCAAAGACGCCCTGCTCGAAAATCACACCTTCCGTTAGGTCAAGCTCTTTGGGCGAGCTTGGGCTCTTCAAGAACTGGCATTTCGTTGCCAGAGAGGCCGCGAGATTCGGAAGGAACACTTTCGTTCCGAGAGTCAGCTCCTCCAACTGCAAATAGCCGAAGGCTCTCGCTAGTGGCACTGATTTCACGCGCATTTCTCACTCCCTTTGGTAAGATTCTGGTCTGTGGATTTTGGGGCACAAGGGCTTCAAGCAATATGGCGCTTGTGCGGGTTTCCCTTTCTCTTGCCTTTCTCTCCTTGGTCTTCTCGTATGCTTCCCGTTCCAACGTGTTTCTTCCAAACCTTTGAATTTCATCAATCAGTGAATCGAATTCTTCAAACGAAATTCGGAGCCTGACATCGAACGCTCTCGCTAACTTAACGAGGGTTCCAACTTTCCACGCATCATAGTTCACATTTTCCAAGCGCGAAATGCCTGCTTGCTTTGTGCCGATCAATTCTGCCAACGCCGCTTGAGTTAGTACTCTTTGTTCGCGGATCGTTTTGATTTGAGCGGCAATACAGGAATTCATGAACGAGGCGGCATAGGCGTGCCTGAACTCCGCATTATCCATGTGCTCTTCGATGCTTTCAAACGACTCCCTCATGACGCCTCCTGCTTGGGTCTGCCAAGAGAATCTTACGGTTTTCCTGCGCCCTCTCTTTGCAGTCTTTTGGAATTAAAATGCGATCCTTTTCAATTGCTCCAAATAGGAACGTGAATTCCCGATCCATCAAAACTGGCCCTTTGCAGAGCAATGGCCTGAGTTGCACCCATCCCTTATTCCCTTTGATCTTGGCTTTGTAAATGTCCTTTGCGACTGGTGTTTCTGTGATGAACCCGGGAACCAAGTCCGGGCCGCCGCTCTCCAAAAGCCGAATCTTCAATTGAAAATCAGCCCTCTGGGCAATCGGCACCTTCTCTTTGTCCAGCCAATCCCTTATGACGTTATCCCCGCGTTGCGACAGAAAGCAGTAGACCCTCCACGAAGTAAAGGGTATCACACCTGCGTTATATCCCAGACTTGATTTATTCATAACGCGCGCGTTATATTCCTATTGTGAACAGGAGGGGCGGGACTGGATCGCCCCGCCTCCCATTATGGGCCTGATTGGATGCGTCACGGGCTCACCATCCTACGGCGCAAGGGTTCGAGTCCCTTCAGGTCCATGCGATTGCGGCAGGCGCGGAGCCGGCGCTCCTAAGCGGATTTATACCCGCGAACAGTCCTCGTGAGGGATTGGGGTTCAACTCCCCCGCCCGCCGCCAGATAAACTGTATTCCAGGTTGCCCTTTCACGGCAATCTAATCTTCTTCTTGTATGCGTTCTGTGTCAGATGCATAATCTTCCCAATCGGTAAACGGCAATCTCTGATCTCTGATCCCTGATTCCCTACCCCTTCCTCAGATAAGTCCCCGACAGCCGGTCGTGCCAGCACAGGCGCTCGTCGTCGAAGAGGACCCACACCACTCCCAGCCCCACCGGCAGCAGCGACAAAAGCAGCGCCCCCAGCCTGCCGCACCGTTGCGTGCGGGTGGGCTGTTCGCCGCCAAACGTGCTGAGCGATAGACCGGCGTACTTCATCCCCGGCGTGGCTCTGGCCAGCGTGAAGAACAGCGCCAGGTAAAGCACGCCGATCACCGCCAGCGCCACCGCCGAACCCACCTCGATCTCCTTGATTCCGGGCAAGTCCTTCACCTTGTTCATGGCCACCAGCGCCGCCGCCACGAACGCTCCCCCGATCAACGCGCCATCCACCACGGCGGCCATCAGCCGCAGGCTCATCGGCGCCAGTTCGACGGCCGCCGCCGCCGCGGCCGGTGTCTCTCTCTGATCCCACGCCGCCTGGCTCGCCGTCTCCTCCCGCGGCTCCTCGTCCAGCTCGATGCCCGACCATTCCGGCCCTGTCCACGTTCCCGCCGCTTCCGCCACGCCCCCCGCTGCCTCCGGCTGCATCGAGATGCTTCCAGGGTCCACCTCGAAGATGCTCAACTGGCCCACGGTCTCAACCGCCGCCGCAAACGGCCCTTCAGCCCGGCGCGGGCGAACCTTGCGCGCAGCCACAAGCTCGCGGGGAAACTCGATCAGGTTGGCGGCAATCGGCTGAGCAGGTTCCACAACTTCTATGGCTTCGCCCTCCAGTGCATCCTCCACCACCGCCACCGCCGCCGCCGTTTCCCGCCGGCCCTCCGCGGGAATATCGAAAAGGCTTGTCCCATGCGACGCACGGCTGGCCGCGGGGCTTGCTTCGCGCACCGGCATATCCGCATCCCAGCGGATTTCAAACGATTGCCTCTGCAAGGTTTGGCTCGCGGAATGCGCACCCGGACGCGGGTCAGGACGCGGGTCAGGACGCGGGGCAGGATGGACGGGCTCAGCCGTCAGCTCCCATGCCTGCTCCAGTACGCCGCCACCTGGAACCTCTCGCTCCCATGCTGGCGCGCCGCCGGACGCTGCCTCCAGCCCGGCCAGTATGGATTCGGCCGCAGCTTGCGCGTCCAGCGCGGCCCGCGACGCAGCCTCGGCGGCGCGCACCGCTGCACGAGCCTCCTCGGCCAGCATCTCGCTGTAGCTGGGAGCCTTCGCATAGCGCGCCGCCACCCGCGCGGCGGCCTCCGCGGCGCGGCTGCTGGTCCCGCGCTGCGCCTCCCCGTGCGTCTCCGTCTCGCCCCTGGGGGCGCCTTTGCGGCCCTTGTGTTCGGCAACGCGCCGGTTCACTTCCTGCTTCCATGTGGGTGAGAGTTCAGCCTGAATTGGCGATGTGCTCAAGGCTCCAAAGTCCCTTCTAGGGCGGCTCCTGGGCCTGCTCACAGACCCTGGGAAATGCTCTTCCGCTGTTGCGCTCCGCAACCCCATCCTAACCGCGCGTCGCGGACGCTGGCTCTCAAAAAGAAGATGGAGGTATCGCGGGAATACACAGCCGCGGCCCGCATGGTGAGACGCAGGTCCGGCAAGATCAATCCCATCTTCCCTGCTGCCCGAGCCGCGCGTCCCGCGTCCCATCCAAAGCAGCCCGCTTTTGTTATGCTGAGCCTTGGTCCTGGGATGTGTTCTCGTAGCTTCGTGTTTTTCACGCTGCTGGCCCTCTGTCACCTGCAACTTGGGGGGCAGGCGTTGACCAATGCGCTGCCTCCGGCCCCGCAAGCCTCCGCCGGCCCCGCCGCGTCCACTTCAATCCCTCCCAGCCCTGACGATCCCACCGCCCAGCTTCCCCCGTCGCTTCCCGATGATCCCGGCCAGGAGATTCTGCCCGTCGCCCAGCCCGAGCCCGCGCCCCCGGTCGGCGTGCCCGTCCAGTGGAACGCCGACCGCCAGTCCTGGGCGAGCGATGTCTTGACCCTCACCGGCAATGTCGTCGTCCATTACCGCGATTACATTCTCCGCGCCGACAAGGTGATTTACCACCAATCCACCACGGAGTTGGAGGCGGAAGGCCACCTCCAGGTGGCCGGCGGCCCCAACGATGTGCTCATCAACGCCGATCACGGCGACATGCGCCTCAACATGCACACCGCCCGCTTTTTCAACGTCACCGGCTCCCAGGGAATCCGCGCCGCCGGCCGCTCCGTCGTCTATTCCACAGCCAATCCGTTTCTCTTCTCCGGAAGGGTTCTGCTCCAGCTCGGCGAGGGCAATTACCGCATCGTCGACGGCTCCATGACCAACTGCAACCTGCCCCGCCCGGACTGGCAAGTGATCTCCCGCAGTATCGAACTCGCCGACAGCAACGCCACCACCCGCAATTCCATCTTCAAGTTTCTCGGCCTCCCCCTCTTTTACTTCCCCTGGCTCCGCCATCCGGTCGACGATACCGGCCGCGAGAGCGGCATCCTGATCCCCGTCCTCAGCAACTCCTCCATCAAGGGTTTCATTGTCGGCGAGCAGATCTACTGGGTCATCAACCGCAGCATGGACATGATCGTCGGCTCCGAGTACTACTCCAAGCGCGGCTGGGCTCCCAATGGCGACTTCCGCTACAAAGGCCCAGGCCTCGACCACCTGATCGTCCGCTGGAATGCCCTCCTCGACCGGGGCGTGGAACAGCAGGTGGGCGTCACCATCCCCACCGGCTCCGCCCGCCCTGCCGGAGACGCGCGCCCCGCCGATCTGATCCCCGGTCCGATCGGCACCGAACTCGTCAACCAGGGCGGCGTCGATGTGGTCGCCCTCGGACGCAAGGATCTGTCTCCCGAGACCCGCGTCGCCGGCAACGTCGAATTCCTGTCCAGTTACGTCTACCGCCTGGTCTTCAACGACAACTACTCCCAGGCCGTCAGCTCTGAAGTGGCCAGCGACCTCTCGCTCACCCACGCCCACCATGGCTTCATCCCCTCCGTCTCCATGGACCGCTTCCAGACCTTTGCCAGCTCCACCAACGGCGACGAGGCCAGAATCCTTCATCTGCCCAACCTGCGCTATGACGTCCTCGACCGTCCGCTCTCCGCTTCGCCCCTGTACTGGGGTCTGGGATCGTCGCTCGACTACCTCACCCGCTCCGAACCCCAGTTCCACGCCCGCAACGTGGGCCGCGTCGACTTCTATCCGCATCTCTCCCTGCCCCTTGCCGCCGGTGGCTGGAGCGTGGTTCCCCAAGTCGCGCTGCGCGACACCTTTTATTCCATCAGCCAGACTCCCGACCTGACAGGCGCAAGAAACGGCACACCCACCATCAGCCACGATGCGCTGAACCGCGCCGATGTCGAGGCCTCCATCGACATTCGCCCGCCGGCCCTCGAGCGCGACTTTGCCCTCTCGGGCTGGAACCGCGAACTGCGCCACGTCATCGAACCGGAACTGACCTACCGCTTTGTCGGCGGCATCGGCCGCGAGGCCCGCAATGTGCTCTTCGTCGACACCACTGACATCGCCACCAATACCAACGAAGTCGGCTTCTCCCTCACGCAGCGCTTTTACCTGCGCCCCACGGCCCCGCGGCCTTGCTCTGCCGTGGACGGCGAAGTTGCGCCCGAAGACTGCCCGGCGCAGCCCCGCGAGTGGGCCAGTTGGCAGATTGCGCAAAAGTTCTTCATCGACCCCGACTTCGGCGGCGCGCTCATCCCCAACCGCCGCAACGTCTTCGACTCCACCCTGGACCTGACCGGCGTAGCTTTCCTCACTGCTCCGCGCAACTTCGCGCCCTTTACCTCGCGCCTGCGTTTCGAGGCCATTGACAATCTCCGCATCGAGTGGGACCTCGACTTCGACCCCAAGAACGGCCGTCAGGACTCCGACAACCTCTATGCCGGTTACAGTTGGGGCAGCACCACCGTCGGTCTGGGCCATGCCATGCTGAACGCCGTCGACGAAAACAATGGCTCCGCCTCCACCATCCAGAGCCAGCAGTTGCAGCCCTTCGTCTCCTTCGGCAAGCAGAGCGGCAACGGCTTCAACCTGGCCGCCAATGGCGGTTACGACTTTGTCCAGCACTCGCTGCAATACGCCGGGGTGCAGGCAGTCTACAACTGGAGCTGCTGCGGCCTCACCTTCGGCTACCGGCGCTTCGAGCTCGGCTCCATCCGCGACGAAACCCAGTATCTCTACAGCTTCACCCTGGCCAACTTCGGTTCCGTCGGCGACATCCGCCGCTCCAACTCCGTCTTCCGCGATCCCACCCTCCCGCCCGCCTATTGATTGAGCCAAAGCACATAAGCGCAGTGGAGGAGTGTCCGAAAAACCGCCCATCCGCCCGGAACCCGCAAAAATGCCTGCAGACCGGCCCGATGAGTGCCTCGGCCTGCCCTCGCGAGTTGAGGATTACTTCCGAGTAGCCGGTAATTCGTCCGGAACTACAAAGCCGATGCAGAAGTGCATGCCGGAACGCGCTCGACCCAACCGTTCAAAAGCGGACGGACCGAGCCGCAAACGGTCACTGTAACGCAAGGATTCAATCATGCGTTCAACGTAAGTGATTTGTTTTCAATGGTCTGAGTGAATGGACATTTGGCACGACAATTGCTTGCTCGCTTATCGATGGATCTCGCACACCCATCTGCATGGCTACCCACGATTCCAGATTCGCGCGCCACGCCGGGCGCGAAGTCCATCTCTTCGACAGCAAGATCGTACCCGGGATTGAGTTGGAGAGGCTCGAAAAGGAAGTGGGGTCATCACCATGCTTATTCAAGAGATTCGTTACGCTCTTCGCCAGTTGCGCAAGTCACCGGGATTCACGCTCACGGCGGTGCTCACACTGGCCTTCGGCATCGGGGCCACCACCGCGATTTTCTCGATCGTGGAGGGAGTGCTGCTGCGGCCACTGCCGTTTCCCGAACCGGGCCGGCTGGTGACGCAAGGCGACATTCTGGAGGGATTGGGCCCTGGCAGCGCCGTGCCCACCGTTACGGCTGCGGGGGTTCGCGCCTATACCCGCGATGCGCGACGCTATTCCAGCCTGGGCGCTTACCAGGCACGAAGCTTTGAGCTCTCCGGCGCCGTAGACCCGGCCAAGATCAACGTCGCGCGGCTTACCGCCAGCATGTTTCCGGTGCTGGGCGTTTCGCCCGTGATGGGGCGCGCGTTTACGCAGCAGGAGGATGAAGGCCGCCAGCAGGTGGCGGTCATCAGTTATCAGATGTGGCACAGCCGGTTCCACGGCGATGCGCACATTCTGGGCCAAAAAATCCTGCTGGATCGCAATCCCTACGAGATCATCGGTGTAATGCCGCGCGGTTTTGAATTTCCCCTGGTTCCGGGGCAGTTAAACCGCAGCGAGCTCTGGGTGCCGATGAGCATTACCCAGCTGGAAATCAATGACGCAGCGGGCTGGAACTTTCAGATGGTGGGGAGGCTGAAGCCGGGCGTCACGATGGCGCAGGCTGAGCAGGATGCGGTTCCAACAGCGCGGGAGCTCATGCGCGGCTTTCCCCCCTTCATGGGCGGCTTGAAGATCCATCCGGCGGTGCAGCCGCTTGGGGAGAGCATGGTTGCGCAGGCCCGGCCCCTGGTCCGTACCCTGTTCCTGGCCGTCGTCGTGGTGCTGTTCATTGCCTGCGCCAATCTGGCCGGACTCCTTCTGGTGCGCGTGATCCGCCGCCGCCACGAGATCTCCGTGCGCCTGGCTCTGGGCGCGAACGGAGCGGCCATTCTGCGCCAGACTGTGACGGAGACGCTGACGCTCAGTTTGGCTGGCGGGATGGTGGGACTGGCGCTGGCCTCGACGGCGCTGAAGGTGGGCGTGAGTTTTCTCCCCGAATCGCTGCCGCGGATCAGTGCCATCTCGCTTGACTGGCGGGTGGCGGCATTCGCCATTCTGCTGGCCGTTGCCACCGGCCTTCTGTGCGCACTGGTTCCGGCACTCTCCGCCGCGCGCACTGACGTCAACGAAGCACTGAAGGAGGGCGGGCGCACCGGAACGGCCGGCAGCGGATACGCGCGGCTGCGCTCGGGGCTGGTGGTGGCGGAGGTCTCCGTGGCGCTGGTGCTGCTGGTTGCCTCCGGGTTGCTGTTGCGCAGCTTTGAAAAGATGCGTTCGGTGCAACTGGGATTTCGCACCGATCACCTGCTGACCGCCGCATACGATCTGCCCCCACAGCAATACTCGAGGCAGGCCGCCGTGGATGAATTCGATGGCGCGCTGCTGCGCAAGCTGGAGCAGTTGCCGGGAGTGGAGTCAGTGGGAGTCACCCAGCAACTGCCCACTGCTGGAGATGACGGCATCAGTCTCTTTATTGCGGAGGGTTATGTGCCGCCCAAGGGCGCCGGCATAAATGTCTGCTGGGACTCCCACGAGGTGATGGGCGAGTACTTCCACGCCGCGGGCATTCCCCTTTTGCGGGGCCGTGACTTTACCCAAGCCGACGAAGCGCGGGCTCCGCTGGTGGTGGTGGTGAACCGCACCCTGGCCGAGCGCTACTGGCCCGGCCAGGACCCCATCGGCAAGCGCGTGCGCTGGGGCGTACCCGAGTCAACGATGCCCTGGATGACGGTGGTGGGAGAGGTCGGAGATATCAAGCAGACCGCGGCCGACGCGGATACGCTGGCGCAGATTTATCAGCCTGCCAGTCAGAACGTAGCCTCCTACGGCTCTTTGGCGCGTCCCGAGATGTTGAATGCCAATTTTGGCAGTATTGTGTTGCGCACCAAGCTGCCGCCGGAGCAGATGGCGGACGCTCTGCGCGCTACCGTACGCTCCATCGATCCGCAACTGCCGCTGACTCAGGTGGAGAGCATGGAACGAGTGATTGCGGAGGGCCAGGCGTCGCGCCGCTTCAACGCCGTGCTCATCTCCTGTTTTGCCGCGGCCTCCGTGCTGCTGGCGCTGCTGGGCATCTATGGCGTCATCGCCTTTTCCACCGCGCTGCGCACGCACGAGATGGCCATCCGCATGGCGCTAGGCGCACAGCGCTTCAATGTGATGGGGCTGGTTCTTTCCTCCGGCGCAAGGCTGGGTCTAGCCGGATGCGGCATCGGGGCCGCGGTGGCTGTGCTGGCCACACGCCTGTTGCGCTCGCTGCTGTTCCAGGTCGATCCGCTGGACCCGTTTGTGCTGGTTCTGGCGGCTCTGTCGATCTTTGTGCTGGCGCTGGCGGCATCGCTGATTCCGGCGCGCCGCGCCGCATCCATTGAACCGATGCAGGCCCTGCGCGCCGAATAACGCTGCAGGGACCGCGAACCAATGAGTCCCCGTGTGCAATCAGCGGGTTTATCAGGAACTAGGTCTGTCAAGGAATCCTTGGCGTCGTTGCGGTCCTCTATTTCGAGATCCTCGTTCCGCCTGGGTGGTCGCCAATCCGGACAGAACCCGTGTAAGCCAGGGTCGGTGAGTGCAAATCGCCGACTCACTCACCGAGGAATCGCCCTGAAAGTCGAGCAGGAGCGTCGAATCTTTCGAGTTCCGGGAGTCTCACAGGCAAACCGGAATCCGCCCCCCACCCGCTCAAGCGGTTGCCTTTCGAGTTGCTGCGCGTCAACTCAATATCACTCGGCCTGCCCTCGCGAGTTGAGGATTACTTTCGGCTAGCGGTGATCCGGGCGCAACCCGGGAACTCGGGCCTGTTCCAAATCGTCTGCTGGCTCTCTCCCCAGCTGGGAAGACCATTCATCGTATACCGTTCCTAACCAGCGTGGCGGCAAACGAAGAGGTAAGTATATTGTCAGAAATCGCTCTTCCACCTACCCACGCGCTTCTACGGATCGCTCGCACCTTTCGCAGTGAGCCGTGCTCTGACGCGCGCGATGCCTCCGCTAAAAGGAAACCCTCCCGGTTCCGCAACCGAATACCGGAAGCAAGCCTCTGAACCCCTCTGAGCCACCCTGGGCGCGCTCTCATTCATCCCTCCAGCACAAAGAGGCCCACGGCTGACCGTGGGCCTCTTTGGGTCGGGAGCAGAAGTCTACCCTGAGTGGCTTTACTTCTCGTCGCTCTTAGGCTTGGCCGCGGGCTTAGGTGCGGGCTTGGCCGCAGGCTTGGCCTCTGGTTTTGGTGCAGTCTTGGCCGGAGGCGTAATTGCAGGCTTGGCCGGGGGCGGAGGTGCAGTCTTGGCCGGAGGCGGAGGTGCAGTCTTGGCCGGAGGCGTAACTGCAGGCTTGGCCGGGGGCGGAGGTGCAGTCTTGGCCGGAGGCGTAGTTGCTGACTTAGCCTCCGGCTTTGCCGCAGTCGTGGCCGGAGGCGTAACTGCAGGCTTGGCCTCTGGCTTTGGCGCAGTCGTGGCCGCGGGCGTAACTGCAGGCTTGCCCGGGGGAGTAGTTGCGGACTTAGCCGGGGGCGTAACTGCAGGCTTGCCCGGAGGAGTAGTTGCGGACTTAGCCGGGGGCGTGGTCTCAGGCTTCGCCTCAGGCTTGGCGACCGTCGCGGTCTTCGTCGTCGCCGTCTTGGCCGCCGCTACGGTTTCTGGCGGCGCCTGAGCCTTGGCCAGTTCAGTGACCGGCTTGGGCGGCGGAGGCTTGAAGCCCGCCGGCGGTGCATGAGTTTCCGCGGGCAGCGGCTTGGCCACAGCCAGGTTCGTCGGATGCCCGCCGTTGTTCTTGGCAAGGTTGCTCTTGTCGGTTGCGGCCGCAGTCACATGCTGCTTCTGGAACGTCGTCGGCGCCGTGTGCTGCTCGTGCGCGGCGATCTGCTCCTCGGGCGCGGGCTGGTGCTGCACGCCGTTGGGCCCGCCGTTGAAGGAGACGTTGGTGGTGTTGATGATCGTCGTCTGTTCGACGATCGTCCTGTTGACGTAGACGTGGGTCACCACATCGGCGTTCACGCGGACAACCGCGGTGTTGTAGGCGAAGACGCCGCCATTCCACGCGCCGCCGGCAAAGCCTATGCCCATGTAGCCGCCGCCGTAGTTCACGCCGCCGTAGAAGCCGACGTGCGGTCCCCAGTAGCCCCCATGGAAGGAATACCGGCCGCCGACCCAGCCCCAGTAGCCGGGGGTCCAGAGCGCACCGGTGTACGGCGCCGGCACCCACGCGCCGGGAACCCAGTAGTAACCCAGGAGACCCCAATGCCAGTAGCCAGGCGTCCAGATGAGGTTCGGTTCAGGGCAAGGCGGCTGTTCGTAGACCGGTAACGCCGGCGGAGCAACATCGGCCGTGATTACCTCTTCCGCGACCACAGGACCGGCACCGGGAGGCGGAGGCGTCTCAGCGGGTATCCACCTTTCGCCGTCCCAAACAAAGGTTCCAGTTTTGGTCGTGCCCACTGGTATTTGAGCACTTGCCTGCTGTTGAGCGGCGGCCCCGAAGACGACAAGTGCCAGCAGAAACCAGCGCGCATAACGCATGAATGTCATAAGAAATACCTCTTGATCCTTTCGTGTCCACCGAATCCGCTTCAACCCACGCTTCCATGAGAGAAGTGAGAGCTTGGTGAAAATACCGTGGGCTCCTTCTATTCTAATTGGAATTCGCGCCGATTCGACCGGCATTCTCGGGGATTTTTGCCAGACCTCCACCGGAAATCAGCCACCGGCTCAGGCAATGCTCAAGAAACCACGGTGAATGGCCGCCAATCCGGACATTTCCCGTGTAAGCCAGGGTCGCTGAGTGCAAATCGCCGAGTCACTCACCGGGGAATCGCCTTGAAAGTTGCGCACAAGCGTCGAATCTTTCCGGTTCCCGGAGCGTCACGGGCAAGCCGCAAACTAACCCCCTGCCCGCTCAAGCGGTTGCCTTTCGAGTTGCTGCGCGTCAACTCAATATCACCAGGGCGGCCAGGCGTTCCATCGGTCCGCATCGAGGCCGCTGGAGTATCCTTTCCTGAGAGGAATCCACCTTGGCACGTATTCGCTTAATGGCTGGCCTGCTCGCGCTCTGCTTGACCGCGGGCTGCAAGGCCCAGACCAACCCGCCCCCATCCGCCCCACCGGGCTCTCCTGACGCTGCCATGCTCAACCGCCACATCGAGGTCATGGTCCGCTCCCAGTTCAACGTCCCCCAGGACTACAACGTAACCATTGGTGACCGCAAACCAAGCCAGATTCCAGGATACGACGCGCTACCCATCACCATGTCCCGCGGCGAAAAGAGCACGGTGGTCGACTTCCTTATCTCCACCGACGGCAAGACACTGGCCCGTCTCGAGACCTTCGACCTCGCCAAGAACCCTATCTTCTCCATCAATGTGGCCGGCCGCCCCATCCGCGGCAATCCTCAGGCCAGGGTCACGGTTATCAACTTCGACGACCTCGAATGTCCCTACTGCGCCCGCATGCACCAGTCGCTCTTTCCGTCCACCATCGAGCGCTACAAGGACAAGGTCCGCTTCATCTACAAGGACGACCCGCTCGTCGAACTGCACCCCTGGGCCATGCACGCCGCGGTCGACGCCAACTGCCTGGCAGCGCAGAGCGGCCAGGTCTACTGGACTTACATCGATTACCTCCACGCCCACGGCCAGGAGATCAGCGGACCCGATCGCAATCCGGCAAAGAGCTTTGATGCGCTGGATCGCATCGCCCGCCAGGAGGCCACGCTGGCCAGACTCGACTCCGGCAAGCTCGACGGTTGCCTGGCGGCGCAGGACGAGACCCAGGTGCGCGCCTCCGCTCGCGAAGCGGACTCTTTGAAGGTCGAGGGAACCCCCGCGCTCTTCGTCAATGGCGAGCGCGTCGACGGCGCCGTCCCTCAAGATCAGCTCTGGCTGGTCATCGACCGCGCCCTGCGCGCCGCAGGCATCGATCCTCCGCCCACGGCAGCCACCCCGCCCAACCCGCCGCCACCGCCCGTCGGAACCGGCAAATAGCGCCGCTGCGCTGCTATCGCCTCATCGGCTCGGCGATTTATCCTTGAATGCCGGGGCCTTCTTGGGCCCCGCAGGAGACACCAGGTTGCAGATCGAATCTTTTTTCCCGGCCCGCTCGCGTTTCGTCGGCCTCATCCTTTTCAGTGGTGCCCTGTTGGCCCCCGTCGCCGGCTGCCACCGCGCCCCCGCTCCCGACGTCATTGCCACCGTGAATGGCAAGGAAATCCTCCGCCCGGACCTGGAGAAGTATTACAAAGCCAGCCTGGGAGACAACCCACAGTTGCCTTCCGCCGAACAAGCCGAAATCGTCCGCCTCAACATCCTGCGCCAGTTGATCGATGACGAAATCCTTCAGCAGCGGGCCACCAAGCTCAACATCGCCGCCTCCGACGAAGACGTAAACGCCAAGCTCACGGAGTATAAGGCGCCCTACACCCAGGAGGAGTTCGACAAGCAGCTCAAGCAGCGCAACGAGACGCTGGAAGATTTCAAGCGCGACCTGCGCCGCCAATTGACCACTACTAAACTGCTCAACAAGGAGATCGAATCCAAAATCAACATCACCGACGCTGAGATCAGCGGCTATTATGAGGCGCACAAGGCGGAGTTCAATCTCATTGAGCCCCGCTATAACATTGCCAGGATCGCCGTCACCTCAACTCCCTCGCCGAAAACCGCCAACCTGCAAAACAACAAGGCCTCCGGCGACGCCGATGCAAAGAAGAAGATTCAGACCCTGCACCAGAAGCTCGACAGCGGCGAGGAATTCGGAGCCGTGGCTATGAACTATTCAGAGGATAAGGACACCTCCGCCAACGGCGGCGACATGGGTTTTATTTCCGAGTCGCAGTTGCATGCCGAACCGGAAGTCTACAGCGCCATCGGCAAGCTCAAGCCGGGCCAATTCACCGATGTTCTCCCTATCGTCGACCCCCAGTCGCACCGCACCATCGGCTACGCCATCTACAAGCTCATCTCCAGGGAAGCGGCCGGCCAGCGCACATTGACCGACGTGCGCGTGCAGCAACTCATCCGCCAGGGCCTCCGCGATGGCCACGCGCAACTGCTCAAGAGCGCCTACTTCGAGATGCTGCGCGACGAGGCCAAGGTGCATAACTTCCTGGCCGAGCAAATCCTCAAGGAAGGCGCAAAATAGAGCGCACCGCTTGATCCGTCTTCAGAGCCAGCCAACCCAAGCCGGATTGCTGACTCTGTTTTCTGGTCTCTGACGCCGAATACTTCCGATATGCCGACATTCCGGGACAAATCGTGCGTTACAGCGGATTGGATCTGTGAGTTTAGAGGCCTACAGACATCGGGATAATCCCCGCTCACAGCTCCTCCACCATAAGGACTCTAGTTCTGCGATAGCTTGCACGTATAGGCGCTTCGCTGTGCGTATGTATCGATATGAGATGCGAGACGTCGGCCGTCCGGTTTTTCTGATGATCGGATGCGAGAGACTGCTCTTCAGTCGTTCGTTATGGATTCCGCAGCATAGCTGAAATACGGCGGGATATCGTGTCCTTAGTCTCGCGCTTGAAAGCACTGACCCTAGGTTGCCGAGAGTATAGGTGCCCAAAGTGGGGTCATGGAGGTAGAGAGCACAGAGCAAACGATCATTGAACACGTCCGAGGCGTTGACGAACGCTGTCACGTTAGTATCCGCAAGGGCTCGCATTTGAACTGCAAGTTTTTCTGCATGGCGATACGTGAAGCCAAACACAGTGCGCCAATTCAGGGTCGAGGTTCTTCCAGTGAATCGAGCAAAACTCCACTCAATCCCGCACGTTCTTCCTGGAATACGTCTCAAGACGCCGAGCTGCCGCAGTGCCTTTCCTGCTGAGACATTGATCCCTCGGAGTGGCGGAAGCACCGTGACGTTTAAGTCCGCAATTTGTTGGGCTGCCGCAAGGCTGACGTCCGAATTTTGGTCACGCAATGCCACGTCCAGGATGCCCTGAAGCGTGGCCGTCCCGTAGTGCCGCGTTCCAAGAGCCGCAACAAGCTGTGCCCGTACCCACCATTCGGGCACATAACGAGTTGCATAACGCGTTTGGTTTAGAGTCAACAGGCCCTCCCGAATCAAATTTGCACCAATCATTCCCTTCAGTTCTGCGCCAAGGGACCGCGGGCCCCAGAGCCGCTTAAGCGTCTTATTCAAGGAGGCTATCTGGACCTGTTTGATTCTGCCCTGAAGGACGTTGAGCCACTCGGCAGTGACGTTCTCATAGAGTTCACTCTTGCCGACGCGTTGAATGAGATCCCGAGCTATTCGGCGAGGCAAAGCCTTATAGCGGGCGAAATACCTGGCAATCGCAGGGACAAGATCGGGCCGAGTTGCGCTGATGGTGAGCATCCTACCATTTATGCGCGCGCTCGGGACTGCGTGAGCGAGAAGGTACTTAAAGCGAGTTTCATCCTCGATCCTCACGATCGGAGTGAGCCGAGGACTGAGCGCAATTAGGCGATTCGCAAGCTTGACCTGGTCGACAACCGCTCCTCGCACAGCGGCCTCAGTAGGGTTGCTGATTGACTTCAGCTCCCTATTGATATCGGTGACTCGATGGATGTCGATCTTTGACACCTGAGGAAAGAGCCCGACGTCTTTGCTGAGGTGGTCCAGTCGGACGAGCATACGGCGCAGATCCACTTCGCGTTTGGCAAAAAGGCGAATGTCGTCGACGAATCGCAGATAAACCAAATCCGCTTTCGCACCATAGTACTGATCGAAATGCTGCAGAACGACTTCCGACAAGAGACCCGAGCTGAGGGGACCCTGCGGAATACCGTGGAATTGGTAGATGCGGCGATCAGTCGCCGTCCACTTGCTCAAACAGCTACGCAGAAAATCGCAGAAGTCCTTTTCGCAGCCGAGCTTTGCGAGGAAATGGCACAGTACGCCGTGGTCAACGCTATCGTAAAAAGCTGTGAGATCGAAGCTGGCGCTATAAACGAGTCCCCGGCTAAAGGCGTCCCGCGCCGCCTTGTTAAATGCGGTGTACCCATCGCTCCATTTCTTGTAAAACCACTGACTGGTTCTGCCAGCGTATATATGGCCGAAGGTCTGTCTCAGATACCGGTTGCGAATTCGTGGTCCCAGTCGTTCCGCCACTACATTAACGAGCGCCTGATACACAATCTGGTCTTGAACCGTCAGGATGGTATACGGTCGAAGAATTCCTGATTTCTTTGGCACCAAGAGCTTGCATGAATGATCCGGCTCGTAAAACCCTCGCTGCAACCGCTGGCGAAGCTCGTCGATGAGTAAATCGTCAGCGAGCGCAAATCGGGAGTATAGTTCCCCGCAATAACGCTTGTACATGGCATCTGGATTGCTCCGAATCCAGCGCCACGCACGATCAAGGTTCTGGCGGTCGAGAAATTCGCTTGTTGCGGTCATGTAGTCATCGCCAAATCAACTGCGATACATGAGCAATTTACGCGCTGCTTGCGCTTAGAATACACCTCTCCTCGGACGGCTACCATCAAGCTGGCCGATTTCCCTCGAATCAGTACCGGCAAACGTTAGGTTCCTATCGGGACTGCCCCGGCAGACGAGGCAGGGTTTAGCCCGATTCTTTCGGCCGGGGCAGTTTCGATAGGATCGTTTGTGCTGAGCCGCTGGCGTTTGCGGCGGATGCG
>JBEKZJ010000109.1:0-16083 GCA_049509995.1 Occallatibacter sp.
AAATCCTTGGACCAGATATGGCGGTTTACATCGAAGGCCATAAAGCGCGATGCGTGCGAGGAGTCGACCAACGGAGGAAGGCCCAGCTGGAGGAGCAGAAAACTGGTGACGCTCTGGAAGCTGCTGGCTGCATTGAATATCTCCGGGGCATGGCTGCGCAACCAAAGGAGCTTGGGGATCGGATACATGGCGTGGCTGGTATGTCCAGTCAGCATAAAAAGCTGCCTGCGCCCAAATTCGTCCTCCGTCCAGGCCGCTTCCCTGGTGGCGCGCACATCCATGTTCAGAATTGCCGGGCCGAGAGCTTGTCCCGCCGCGGAGACAGGAATCACGGTCTCTCCATGCGAACTGAAGCAGACCGCCTGGACGGCTTCGCTTGCCGGAATGCAGGCCAGCTCCTTTGCGAGAGCCATAACGACATTAAGAAAAGTGCCGGCCTTCAGTTCGGCGAAGCCTGGCCGGGGACAGTGCGGCGCATAGGCGGCGGAACGCAGCGCCTGCATCTCTCCAGAAGAGGAGAAGATGGCCGCCTTGCAGCGGCTCGATCCCACGTCGATGGAGAGAAAACTCATCGCAGTCCGGCAGCTTCTCCCCTCAGGAATGAACCGTCCGCGGGAAGGGAATAGGTGTTCCCATTGCCGGCTTCGCGGATGACGATCCGGGCAGCTTCGACCGAAACTTCCTCGACTCCCCGAAAATCCGCAGGGATGTCGACCAGCAGCGTCATATAACGGACCGTGGTTTCGGAGAGAGCGGGAAGCCAGCGGTAGGTCGATTCATGGAACAGCGGCCCTTGAGAAACCGTCTGCCGCTTGGGAGCCGCGAGCGGGGTGGAGCTGAACTCAATGCCCCGGCAAAAGGTCTTTCCACCCCAGGGAGCGGTCTTCAGGTAGAAGCGTTCTTCCCAGTTGCCCACCCAGGGAAAATCCGCGCGCCGGAAGACATAAACGAGCAGTAGTCCTGCGCTGGGATTGGCGATCGCCGTGTACCCCATGGCGCGGCTGGGATCGAGCAGTTGCGCCGTGTACCGCAAATAGCAGCCATCGGGAGTGGTTCTCAAATCGTGAAAACCGCCGCCCTGGAGCGGAGCATGCGGCCACTGGAAGTCGGCATCCGGAGTGACCATCATGGCGTCGCTGTAGCTGGCAGGGTTCACCTTGGCCTGCGTCGCCGGCATGTCCACGAGGGTCGCTTCGCATGCCAGAAACGGCGGCCCAATGGTGACGTGCTCGGTCCAGGAGATAGGGCGATCGGCACGGCCCAGGTTGCGCGCCTTTTCTTCGCAATACACCACCGGGTGTTCCGGATCGATGCGCAGCGTTCGCCTGAAATCAATCTGCGCGACCGGCAACTCGGCGCCGTATTCGACCCCCGGCCGGCCTTCTTGAAACTCACGAAAGATCTGCCAGCGTACTGCGGGCGCCTCTCCATGGGTGCTCAGGCCCGCAGCCATCTCTTCCTGCGAGGGCGGCCCAAAATAGTCGAAGCTGAGGCTGTGTCCGGCAATGCCGGCAAGCAGCCGCGCATCGGGCGGAGCGCCGAACCTGTCTTCGTCGCTGTGCGGAGAAAATCGCTCCGGATCGATCGTATGCCATTGCGGGCGCCAAAGCGGATTCAGCTCCGGATGGCTCCGCTTCACCAGTTGGCAAATGTGTCCTCCGCCCAGAACTGCCGAGAGATGTCCCCACTCTGCGCGCAGGCAAAAGCCCGCGCGTCCATCCAAAACGTCCGGCACGTGTTCCACAGGAACGAAGCTCATTTCGCGTCTCCGTTGAGAATGCCACGTGCCTGCCTCAGAAATCCCGCCATGTCCTGGGACTGGAAAACATTGCGCCCGAAAAAGACCCCCGCGGCTCCAGCCTCCATGACGCCCCGAACAACATCCATCGCCCCATCGTTCCGGCTCCCGCCGAGAACCAGGATGGGAAGCGGACAGCCCTCTACCACCTCGCGCATGCTCGCAACACTGCCGGCGTAGTCGGTCTTGATGACATCGGCTCCCAGCTCCGTCGCAATCCGCGTATGCCTCTTGATCCATTGCGGATCGGCGGGGTTCTGCACCTCTTTGCCACGCGCCAGCGTCTCGATGATCAAGGGCATGCCCAACCGCTCACATTCGCGCGCAAGCTGCGCATTGCGAGCAATCTCGTTCGCTTCGAAATCAGCATCGCCCGTCCCCACTATAAGGTAGCTGAGGACGGCGTCCGCGCCTAGCCGCAACGCATCTTCCGCGCTCCCCAGCATGCAACTGCGCACCACGCCATGCTCTCCCTGGCTGAGCGAATTCCAGATGGTCGTCCAGTCGATTCTGGCGATAATCCCCGGTGTTGCCGCGCGGGGAAAGCAGGCGTTGCAGCGTTGAATCAGGCCAAGGTTCAGCAGCAAAGCGTCCACACGGGCTTCCACAAAGCGGGAAATCTGGCCGCACGCATCTTCCGTTCCCGGAATTGGGCCGACTACCAGAGCATGATCAAAAGCCACCACCAGGGTACCGCGCCCCGGCTCGTTGAGAATCCGGTTGAGCCGTATCTTCTTCCCAAAATCACTCAAAACCCTACCCCTCCACGCCTGTCATTTCGCCTAAGAGTATCTGGAGGAGATCCGTCTGTCAATTCGTTTATGATCGAAAATGTTATGTTATGAGCGAATGCATGCACAATTTCCCTCGCTCGCGCCTCATGGCAACGCGGACCGGATAAGGGTCACGCGCGGGTTGAAACTTCCTCAACCTGGCGCCGCGAGAGAGGCCGTAACGAGGTTCCGGAATTGCGCTGCAGCCGGAACAGATGGTAAAACTACTAACTTCCGGCGTCCTGTCCGATTCTGCCCGTAAACCAGGGCCGGGAAGATGTGGAGCCGGGAGAATCTCGCTCCATCGACTCGGGGAAGCGAAACATTTCGCAACTACGATTGCCGGGACTGGTTTCTGCGCGACCGCGGATTTTTTGCGTTCAAACTTCCGCTTCCGGCCTGATTCATAGAAAGAAACCGGGCAACCAGAGAGGACTTCCCAAGCATGGACGCCGCCGCAGATCGTGACCTCGCTGTTCCCGGGCTTCGGCGCACGCTGAAGCTTCACCACCTGATTCTCTACGGCATCATCATCATTCAGCCGACTGCGCCCATGAGCATCTATGGCGTGGTCAGCAATGCCGCCCGGGGACATGTTGTGACCACCATCCTGATCGCCATGGTCGCCATGCTGTTCACCGCCGTGAGCTACGGCAGGATGGCGCGCGTCTATCCCAGCGCGGGATCGGCTTACACCTATGTAGGCAAGGAGATTCACCCGCTGGCCGGATATGTGGTGGGCTGGTCCATGCTCATGGATTACATGCTGAATCCCATCATCTGCGCCATCTGGTGCAGCGCCGCGGCGCAGAACATCCTGCCGCAGATTCCCTATGCCGCCTGGGCCCTGGCTTTTGTTCTTGTGTTCACCGGCCTCAATCTGTTCGGCGTGCAAACCTCAAGCCGCGTGAACGCTCTGCTGGCTCTCGGCATGAGCATTGTTGTGGTCGTCTTCATCGCCGACGCGATACGTTACATAGCCTTGGCGGCGCGGCCCGTAGGAGGCCAGTGGCTGCTGCCGTTTTACGATCCTCAAACCTTCGCTCCCGGCCGCCTGTTCCACGGCGCCTCCATCGCCGTGCTGACCTATATCGGTTTCGACGGCATCTCGACGATGTCGGAAGAAGTAGAGAACCCTCGCCGCAACATTCTGCTGGCTACCGTTTTCACCTGCTTTGCCATCGGGGTACTGTCCGCCATCGAAGTGTATCTCGCGCAGCTTGTATGGCCGGGACGCACTCCATTCCCTGCCTCGATGGTCAATACCGCCTTTGTGCAAGTTGCCCTTCGCGTGGGCGGCAAATTCCTTTTCCAATTGCTGAATGCAACCCTGATGATCGCAAATATGGGCTCCGGCATCGCCGCGCAGTTCGGCGCGGCGCGCCTCCTCTATGGAATGGGGCGCGCGGATGCGCTCCCCAGGCGGTTTTTCGGCGTCGTGAGCCCCAAGACGAGAATCCCGCGTAACAACGTGCTGCTGCTGGGAGCCGTGACGTTGCTCGGCACCTTTCTGTTGACCTTCGAAAGGGGCGCGGAGCTGCTGAACTTCGGCGCGTTTATCGCCTTCATCGGGGTGAATGCGGCCGCGCTGATTCACTACAAGTTCCGCTCGCAGGAAAAGGTCTCGTTCCCGGCATTGTCTCCGCTCTGCGGCATTTTGGTCTGCACGTTCATCTGGCTCAACCTCAACCTCGACGCCAAACTGCTCGGCGCCGCATGGATCGCCGTCGGACTCGTGCTCTACTTCGTTACGCGGAAAAGAACGGCTGGTGCAGCGCTGGAGTTTCCGCAGTGAGTGAGGAGCCGCCAGACCGCGCTGACAAGCGGTCGACGCGCAGCAGCGGATCGTGAGCGCTTCTCGACCGGCGCTGCGCACGGGTGTTCACTAAGAACAGCCGCGGACTTTCATGTGCCTTCGGTTGACACCAATAGGAAATCCACTCCCGCCCAATTATCCGTTGGCCCACGCCAGGGCGGCCGTCAGCAATACCTCCGCAGTCCGCAGCACGGAGTCGAATACGACATATTCATCCGGGTTGTGCGCGCCCGCTCCGCACGGTCCGAACAGGAGTGTCGGAATGCCGAAGTTGCGATGCATCAGCCCGGCATCGCATGGATACGGTGCTGCCGTGATCACCGGCTTCCGCTGGAGCACCGCGGCGGCACTCTCGGCCATGCAGCGGGTCCAGGCATGATCCGCAGGCAACTCGTGGCCCAGGAGCGGCGCTCCAATCAGGGGCGTCCACCGAATCGGATACTTGCGGAAGAACGGATCGTTGGCCTGGAATTGCTGAAGCGCTTCCTTGATGCCCTGGATCACGGCATCGACATCTTCTTCCGGCAGAAATTGAAAGTACACCCGCAGGGTCGCCCGGGAAGGCACGCTCAACGGAATATCCGGATCGAGCAGATTCGCCTGGACCGCCAGGACCTGGACCGGCACAGGGTCGGAGAAGGCGGCGTATGCGCCTCGCGGCCTGACCTGGGCGCGCTGCTTCGCGCTGGCCTCAACCCACCCCAGAAGACGCCCGCATGGAATCGCCGGACTCACCACTTCGGCCGCGGAGAAATAAGCGGCAGGATCTCCTGCGTCCACCGACAGGTCCACTAGAAATCCACCCCTGGTTGCCCTGTAGATATCCATCTGCGTCCCCTCGGGAATGATGCAGGCATCGGCGCCGCCTTCCCGGAGACGGGCCGCAATGGTCCCGCCGCCTCCGCCCCACTCCTCATCCACCACCGATTCGAAGAGGATGTCGCCGCCGGTTCTTATGCCGCTCTTTTTCAGCGCGCAAATCACAGCGGCATTGGCCACGAGGCCGCCCTTCATATCGAAGGATCCCAGGCCGTGAACGCGGCCGCCTTGGTAGACGCCCGACCAAGGCGAGCGGGACCATGGCGCTTTGCCCGCCGGCACCGTGTCCATGTGGCCATTGAGCAGCAGGCTCTTGCCGCGCCCCGTCCCGCTCAGCCTGGTGCTCAGGTTCTTGCGTCCACGATACGAGCGGTTCTTCCGCACCAGCGGATTCCCTGACTTCTCGATGAACTGCGTGGCATAGAGCTGGGCGCCCACGCCTTGGTCGCGGAAGAAGCGTTGCAGCACCAGTTGGGAGGGCGTTTCATCTCCGCCGGGCGGGATGGCCACACTATTGGTCCGGACCAGTTGCTGCAGCAGTCGCTTCAGGTCGCCTTGGAGCGGGTGGATGAGCCTGCGCGCGTCGCGCGCCGCGCTGCGGCTCATTGAGGGCCGCCTTGGGATGCCGGATCACAAAACATATTGCGAATATCTCCTTGTGAATATCTCCGATGACTTTGATCAGAACCACGCCTCCACTTTATCGTAATAAAACGAAACATACAGAAAGATTATCGGTTTGTCCTCTGTGTGGAGCGCTTGCCCCAGGCAAGCCGGCTCCGCCATTGCGCGGCCGGAGCTGATCCCGGTCAGCCGCATAGCGCTGCCCATCGGGAAGCGGCAACAGCGGAATAAAAGCCGCCTGAACAGCATCGGATGCCCTCCCTCCATGCGGTTTTCCTGCTGCTCAGCCAGCGTGCAGGACACTTCGCCCAGGTGCTTTTGGAGCCCTCCATACAGGGTTTTCCTTTCGTCACTTCGGGATAGACGCCGCGTGAAACGGATTGCACGGATGAGGCAGGTCAGGCATAATCAATTCAATTCGCTCCCAATCGAACCGAAATGGCCGACAGAGGTTCTTGACGACAGGCAGCAGGGGGCAGGCCGGCAAGTCGTTTCCACAACGGTCCATGGCTTGTCTGGCGCTCCCAGGGAAAGCATGCGCAATAGGCGCCATTTTCCCTCACAGCTTTAAAGTACAGATTCATGGTTGACAGGAGTGCCGCTTTCGATTCACAACAGTGTCTTATCGCCGATTGCAAACCTGCTGGTCCGCGCGGCGTGACCATTGCGTGAACTATTATGAAGAGGGACCAATCCTTGCTGGCGGAAGAACGGCGGTTTCGAATCTCCGAACTCCTTTCGCGGCAGCGCACCGTAAGCGCTTCTGAGCTCATCGACATCCTTGGAGTGACGGCGGCGACGGTCAGGCGGGATCTGGCGGATCTCGAACGCAAGGGGCTGCTCGTTCGTTCCCACGGAGGCGCGGTCTCCAAGTCCCCTACCACCAATTTCCAGCCTTCTTACGACACCCTCGGACGGACGAATCGCGAAGAGAAGCAGGCCATCGCGGCCGAGGCCGCGAAGATGATCCTCGACGGCGACACCATCTTTCTGGAAGGGAGCACCACCGTCTCGGAGGTCGCGTCCAGATTGCAGCACCGCAATCGCCTGACGGTGGTCACAAATTCCCCGCTTATTCTTTGCCAGTTGCAGCGCTATCCGGAGATCCATGTGATGTGCATCGGGGGCGACCTGCAGCGGGATGTGTTCTATTTGTCGGGAGTCTGGGCACAGAGGTCGCTCAGTGAAATTCGCGTCGATAAGGCCTTTCTGGGAGTCAGTGGCATCGATCCCGGCTATGGCATGTCCACGGCTAGCCATGCCGAGGCAACCATCAAGAAGGCCATCATCAAAGCCGCAAGGATACGCATCGCGCTGGTCGATCACAGCAAATTCGGCAAGCAAGGCTTCGCGTTCGTAGGGCCTGTCACGGAGTTGACGACACTCATCACCGATTCCGGCACCTCCCCGGCAGACCTGCAAACTCTCAAGGATCTCGGCGTCCAGGTCATTGTCGTTGGAGCCAAACCCACCCGCAGCTAGGGGAGAATTCCGATCTTGACCCGCCAGAATTCCGAAATAAACTTGCCGGCAAGACGGCGTACGAGAATCGTCGGCGGGGGCAGGGCGACCGCGGCAAAAGCTTTCTGAGGCGGCGTGGCGAACTGGTGGAACCCAGCGTCTCGCCATGTCGCCAGACGGGTGGGATGCGGCGGGGCATCCGCGCGAGCGCGAAAAAACCATCCTCGGCGGCAACGGATCCATTGATCCGAGCCTGGTTCTGCGCCGGCTCCGGCGCGGGCCGGCCGCGAGAGGGGAAGAACCAGGGCAACGCGCTGATGTTGTTCCTGCTTGGTCCGTCAGCGTGCGCCGGGATCGAAGCCCGCTGTGGAGAGATTCCCTCTCCCGGCCTCACGCAACTTCCGCCGCCAGCCGCGACTATCCTGACTGCGCTCAGGCCACGCCTGAATTCGTTTCCATGCACCACGGGCGGCTTGGGAGCAACGCTCAACTCCGCGGACGGGTCCATGCAGGCAGGCCAGCGCCCCTCTGAGCAAGCTTGCGCGGCTCTCCCGTCAGGACTTTTCGCTTGACAAAATGAGCAGGATTATCGTAAAAACATCAAAACGATTACAAAACGTCGTATTTGATCGATATCGAAGCCTTCAAGGTCGGCATTCCAAAAGAAAAGGCAAGCAGCCGTAGCAATTCACTGGGATCGGGATACTTCAATGGAGTGGAGGACAGCGCAAATGAGAGCAACGGAAAAAAGCATGAATGTGGAACGCCAAATCTTTAGTCAGGCACGGTGCAAGGCAGCTTTTCTTTTCGCATCGTTCTTCGTGGTCGTTCTGTGGGCAACCACAGCAGTTGCCCAGTACACCACGGCGCGGCTGAGCGGCACGGTACAGGACCACACGGGTGCAGCGGTTCCTGGGGCGACTGTGACCGTCGAACAAGCAGGAACTGGCTATAAGCAGGTCGTCAAATCGGGAGGTGCAGGCGAGTACCTGTTTCCAAGCCTCCCAGTTGGCGACTATCAGATGACAGTTGAAATGGCCGGCTTCAGCACCTATGTGCAAAAGGGCATCACTTTGGAAGTCGGACAGGCCGCCAGCCAGAAGGTCACCTTGGCGGTCGGAGCGGTGACCCAGCAGGTCACGGTGGAGGGTAGTTCCAACCAGGTGACCACCGACGATGCAGCCATCTCGCAGGTTATCGATGAGAAGAGCATGGAAAGCATGCCCTTGAATGGACGCGAGGCGCAACAGTTGGTCTTTCTGGTCCCCGGCGCGGTCGATGTCACCGGACAGAACTGCGGCACCAATTGTGAAGGTGGCGTCCTGCCTGGCGAGCAATATGCGAAAGTCAATGGCGGCGGCTCCAACGGCGTCTATTACTTGCTGGATGGCGTGGACTACAACGACATGTATATCAACACCAATCTGCCTTTCCCAAGTCCTGACGCGCTGCAGGAATTCAACGTGCAAACCGATAACATGAGCGCCGCTTATGGAAACGCGACGGGCGGAGTCGCGAATGTCGTAACCAAGTCCGGAACCGATCAATTTCATGGCGATGTCTTTGAGTATCTTCGCAACTATGCGATGGATGCCAAGAACTATTTTGCTACCTCTCCAGACCCGTTGAAGCAGAATCAATTTGGAGGCACCATCGGCGGGCCAATCCTGAAAGGCAAGCTGTTTTTCTTTGGATCGTATCAGGGCACACGCCAAAACACGTCCAACAACGGCCTGAGTTCCCAGGTGCCGACGCAGGCTGAGCGTAACGGAGATTTCTCGGCTCTTCTTCCGGGTACAGTATTGACGAACCCCGACCCGACCTCGCCCTACCAATTCGACAGCAACAATATGATTAATCCGGCAGCCTTTGACCAAACGGCTCTCTATTTGCTGAATCACATTCCTCTTCCGAATGACCCGGCGGACGGGCCCAATTATTTGAAGTACAGCGGCGCTCCGTCTGTCCAGAATACTGACGAATACCTGGTCAAGATTGACTACAATCGCGGCAAACATCATATTAGCGGCCACTATTTTCAACTCAGGTATACAGTCCCAATCATCATCCCGCCGACGAGCAACATCCTTGAGGGCAATGGGGAAGATCCACAAAGTCAGAGTCTGAAGAACATCAGCGTCGTCGACATCTACACGATCTCGCCCAAGATTCTTCTTAATAGCTATTTCGGATTGACAAGGAAGGTCGGACTGACGGAATCGCCAGCCCCCTTTAATATCGTCACGGCGGGCGCGAACATTTCTCAACCCACCAATTTTCCGGCGACGCTGAACGTCAATGTATCCGGAGAGTTTACCGTAGGAGAACAGCCTTCCCCGGGAACTTGGAATCACAGCGACATATCCGATCGTGAAATCGCCACCTTCATCAAGGGACCGAATGAACTCCAGTTCGGGGGCGAATGGGAGCATATGAACCTTCCCATGGGAAACTCATATCAATCCGATGGCAACTACAGCTTTGGCGGCAACCTGAGCGGAAACAATCTCTCCGACTTTTTGCTAGGAGATGCATCGGACTTTGTGCAGGCAGGCGGTTTGTATTTGAACTTTAGCGGAAACGACTGGAGTGCCTTCGTTCAGGATAACTGGCACGCGACCTCGCGGCTCACCGTGAGCGCCGGTGTACGCTGGGATCCGTTCTTCCCCTACACGGACAGCGAGGGGCGAGTCGCATGTTTTGTGCCGGGAGCGCAATCGACGCGCTACCCGAATGCGCCTCAGGATCTGCTCTTCGGCGGCAAGAATAACGACGCTGGATGTCCTGCATCGTCAATCTATAACAACTTGAGCAATATCGGCCCACGCGTGGGCTTTGCCTATCAACTGACGGCAGATGGCAAGACCAGCATCCGCGGTGGAGCAGGCTACTATTACCAGGCGCCCAATGGGGTAGCGTTTGAAGACGTCGTCGGCGTTCCTCCGTTCGCTCCGATCGTGAGCATTAGCAACACCAATTTCACCAACCCCTATACCGCTGCCGGTGTGACAAACCCCTTTCCCGGATCGTTTGGCCCTATCGATCCAGGTGCTACGGCCACGTTTCCGCAGAACATCGCTTTTACGCAGATCTTCGACAGGCACTTCCGGCTACCTCAGATCCTGACGTATAACCTGACCTTCGAGCATGACTTCGGCTCAAGTTTGTTTATGCGGTTGGAGTATGCGGGGAACCACGGTGCTCACCTGGGCGGTACCGGCGATCAAGAGGCCGGACTGCTGCAACTGAATCCCTCGGTTTATATTCCGGGGCAGTCGACGGAGAGCAATATTCAATCGCGTCTCCTCTATCCAAACTACGGGTTCATCGGTTCAATCAACTCCGGAGTGAACAGCAACTACAACTCCGGCCAGTTTGAGCTCGAAAAGCGTTTGGGCTACGGCCTCGCCTTCCAAACGAATTTCACGTGGTCGCACGCACTGAATGACTTCGGTCCCAATGGACAGGAGTATATATTTGGAATCGGCGGCATCAATACCTGCGGCTGTGGCCGTGCTCTTGACCACGGGCCCGACGCCGGAGACGATAGCAACGTCTTCAGATTGTCTGGAAATTATGCTCTTCCTCGCGTTCCAATTAAAGGTGCCGTGGATAAGGCGATCAACGGATGGAACCTGAGCTATATCACAAACTGGCAATCGGGCTTTCCGTTTACCGCATTCGCAGAGGATGATAATTCCTTCAGTGCGATGGGAAATGACCGTCCTGACATCACAGTGGCAAACATTTCGGATACCAAGCTGAGCTCCAAGCGTTCCCATTCCGCTTTGATCAATGAATGGTTCAACACCGCCGATTTTGTGCCAAATGCCATCGGCACTTACGGTAACATCGGCAAGAATTCTCTTCGCGGGCCGAGGCTCTTCACTACGGATTTGGCTCTCTTGAAGAATGGTAAGGTAGGCGAACGCGTCAGCTATGAGTTCCGCGCGGAATTCTACAACGCATTCAACAATGTCAACTTTGGCGATCCCGATGCAGGACTTCAGGACAGCAATTTTGGACAGATCAGCTCTGCCAATGACCCTCGTATTCTGCAGATGGCGTTGAAAATCAAGTTTTAAGAATCCATTCACTGCAGCAGGGTGCCCGGGTGGCATGTAAGTCAGCAGCGACGCGACTTACATGCCACCGGCGCCCTGATTGTTTGCAGGCAGCCATGCGTTGCGCCTGCCGGGAGTAAGTGATAACAACGATGTTCAAGCGGGGGCGATGAATGGACAATAGAGCAGCAATGAGCAAACCTAGGCCGTATGGGAACAGCTGGCGCAGGCTTGGGGCTGGCGGAGTATTGCCCTGGATCCTGGGGATGGGCGCAATTTCCGGGTATGCCCAGATCAGCCAACCTTACGTGGCAGAGTCGCTGGCGCAGCCCACACTGGATGTTCCATGGAGGGAGTATCAGCTGCAGGAATTCTTATTGAAGCGCTTTCCTCCGCTGCCCACTCCCACAACGCCTGCATTGTGGAGTGCGGAAGAAGAACGGGTGCGCAAGCGCGTTCTCGACGACATTGCCTATCACGGCTGGCCGCGTGAATGGGTGGATGCGGCCCCGAAATTCGAGGAGGTGGGGATCATTGAAACCGGTCACGGATACCGGATTCACAAATTGCGCTTTGAGGTTGTGCCGGGTTTCCATTCGACCGCGCTTCTCTATGAGCCGGCAAAGATTAGCGGCCGCGTACCCGCCATTTTGAACCTGCCCGGGCATGAGCCGGAGGGGATCGAGGTGGAATATGAGCAGAAGCGTTGCATCAACTTCGCCAAGCGCGGCATCGTCGCCCTGGACCTGGAGTTTATTGGTTACGGAGAGCTTGCGAATGCGGAAAACGCACACGATTTCGGTTCCCAGTTGAACCTCGTCGGTTCCAATGTGCTGGGAGTCTTCTACCTTTCCATGCGGCGCGGGTTGGATTATCTGAGCGGATTGCCGGAGGTTGACACAACCCGGATCGGCGTGACCGGACTTTCCGGTGGGGGCTGGCAAACGGTCATGCTGAGCGCTCTGGATCCACGCGTCGCAGTTGCAGTAGAGGTGGCCGGTATTGGTTCGCGGGAGTCGAACCTGACCCATCCGGTGGATACGGATGAAACTGAAGCGGACGCGCCCGACTTGATGCAGGGTGAAGACTATCCGGAGTTGCTCGCGTTACGCGCGCCTCGCCCCACGCTGGAGATCCATAATGGCACGGATAGCTGCTGTTTTCGGGCTCCCTTGGTGAAGCCGTACTTATATGATCAGGTAAAGCCGTTTTTCCAGCTATACGGAGCCTCCGACGAGCTGGCTTGGAGCGAGAACCTTTATCCAGGGTCGCATAACTATCAGTTGGATAATCGGCAACAGGCATACCGCTTCTTCAGTGCACATTTCAATCTGCCGGTGTTGGATGGCGAGATCTACAGTGACGATGAAATCAGGACCCCGCAGGAGCTTGCCATCGGTGTGCCGGCCGGTAACTTGACCTTCGTTACCCTGGCGAGAAAACTGGCGCAGCAGATCCATCACGAACCGGCGCCGGCAGACAGCGCAGCGCGCCAAGAGTGGGCAAAGGCAGAGCGGGAGAAGTTGGAATTCGTGGTCCGCTACGCGCCGGTATCCACGGTACGCGCCTTGCGGGTGGATAACAGCAGGAACTTCGATTTTCGCACCTTGTCTTATCGTTTCGATTTCTCCAATGAGCTCAGCGCCAATGGCATCTTGCTCCGGGAAGAAGCTGCCCCCGAGAACGCGCCGGCAACCATCGTGCTCAATGACAAAGGCTACAAAGCTTCCGGCGATATGGTGGCCCCTCATGTGGACCGCGGGGAACAGGTGTTGGCGCTGGATCTGTTCTTTAATGGAGACCAGTTACCGAATCGCGGGGCTTGGGAGTTGCTGACAGACAGCAGCGGCGCTCGTCCTTTAGGGCTGGAGGCCGCTCAATTGGTGGCCGTGGCTAACTGGCTCCGATCCACCACGGGGCGTCCGGTGCAGGTGGAGACAGATGGGATTCGCAACCAGGTTATTTCCTTAACGGCTGCCGCCATAGCGCCAGAGGACTTCTCCGCTGTGGTGAACCGGAACGCCATGAAAAGCCTGGCCTACCTGATCGATACGCCAGTGCCGTTTCGCACCGCTCCAGAGCTCTTTTGCCTCGACCTCTATCGATACTTCGACATCGATACCCTCGCGGCGCTTGCTGCTCCAGGCAAGATAGTCACCTTCAGCATTCCGCGGTGAACCTGGTGCTTGCTGGCGAGTGAAGTTAGCGGGATTCAGAGGCATGCTTGCTGTCAACCTCCAAACGCCGGTTATCGAAAGATGCAAATTCTTTTGTATCGGTTCCTGAAGAGATAAAACAAACTGCGTGGAGGATTTGCGAATGAGCGATACGGTCGCGAGTGTAGAACAAAAGCTGCAACGAAATATTGCAGTCGACGCTTACCGGGGCTTCGTCATGCTGCTGATGATGGGGGAAGTCCTTCAGTTTGCACACGTAGCTCTTTCTTTCCCAAACAATTTCCTTTGGAGGTTTCTGGCCTACAACCAGTCCCACGTTGAGTGGGCGGGGATGAGCCTCCACGACACGATCCAGCCGTCCTTCACCTTCCTGGTCGGGGTTGCGCTTCCATACTCCCTGAGAAGCAGGCAGAAGAAAGGCGCCAGCTTCCAGCGCATGCTGGGCCATACCATCTGGCGCAGTTTCCTGCTCGTGACGCTGGGAATCTTTCTTCGCTCCACCCAAGGCCCCATCACCAACTTCACCTTCGAGGACACGCTGACCCAGATTGGCCTTGGTTACACCTTTGCCTTTTTGCTTACGTTCGTTCGTCCGCGCTGGCAGTGGACCGCGTTGGAAGGGATTCTCTTCGCCTACTGGCTGGCATGGGCACTGTACCCGGCGCCTGGCGCCAATTTCAACTACGCTGCCGTGGGAGTGGCGAATGACTGGCACCGGCACCTCTTCACCGGCTTTGCAGCGCACTGGAATATGAACAGCAACCTCGGCCAGGCGTTCGATGTCTGGTTCCTGAACCTGTTCCCGCGCACCAGTCCTTTCCTGTTCAACGACGGCGGCTATCTGACGCTGAGCTTTATTCCGACGCTTGGCACCATGCTGCTGGGCATCGCCGCGGGCCGTTGGTCTCTGGCTGCTGCTCCGAGCATTCCGATGCGCAGATTCCTGCTGGCAGGAGCCGCCTTGGTTGCCGTCGGCCTAATGCTTCACTTCACCGGAATCTGCCCCATCGTGAAGCGCATCTGGACACCCTCGTGGACACTGTTCAGCGGCGGCGTGTGCTTTTTCTTTCTCGCCGCTTTTTCGTGGGTCGTCGATATCAAAAAGCAGCGCGGCCTCGCGTTTCCGCTGGTCGTCGTCGGCATGAATTCCATCGCTGCATACCTCATCGCTAATCTGTGTGAAGAATTCGTCGAGAGCAGCTTTCGCATCAATCTAGGGGCATCTGCTCTGAATATCCTGGGACCCGCGCTGGAGCCCACAGTTCTCGGCGCTCTGACCTTGGGAGTCTACTGGCTCATGCTCTTTTGGATGTACCGCAAGAAGCTTTTCATTCGGATCTAGGCCGCTGGCCGGGGCAATCCGGTTACTGGCCGGTCCCGCGCTTCGGCGCAGGGAGGCGCGCCGCGCCCTTGATGGTAACGGGGTAATTTTGCTCGAAGGAGAGACCGTCCACGCCCTCCACGCGAAGATGGGCCTTGTAGCTGCCTTCACGCGTATAGGTATGCGATAGGGCGGCGCCATCCGCGACCACGCCGTCTCCGAAGTCCCAGTGATAGGCAAGTGCCGGAACATGCCCCGCGGACGCGGCTGCCGCAAAGCCAAGATCCTCGCCGATCTTGCCCGTTGCTGGAACTTTGGCGGTGATCGAAGGGGCCTGCGCGGCGACGGACTCATCCAGGATTTTGAGCAGCGTTACAGAGTGCGCCGGCTGATTTTCCATGCTCGGTCCAGTGGAATCGAAGGCGAGTGGTTGCTCTGGCTGGAAGACATCGACCACGCGATAGCGATGGTCCGGCGGGAGCCCGAGGTCGGAGAAAGTGAAGGCATGGGAGCTGGGATGCTCCGTCCAGTTGAATACCGCCAGCATGGTCTGCCGGGCATCTTCCCGAAGCAGAAAGATTCCAGGCTGCTCATCCGCCGGGCGATAAGTCATCAGGTCGAGAGGTAACGCGGCATTGCCGAGTTGAATCATCTGCAAGAGATCGGGATTGGTGACCAGCGCGAGGCGGTCCGGTTCCTGGCCCAAAGTAGGCAGGTCGTCGCCCAGTTCCAACATGCCGCCCGAAACCGCGGCCAGCGTGACCGAGACCCGAGCCTCATTCAGCGTAAGCGGCGCCTGAATGCGGCGCTCTTCGATCATCTGACGCGAGATGGTCAAAGCATCGGGATCGCTGAGGAAGAAGTTATGCTGCATGTAGTAGCGCGCCGCGATGCCGGGAGCCGCTTCCTTGCTGCGCAGAAAGGCGTGGCCGGTATCCTGCGAGAGACGCCCTTCATCCACGAGCCCAACGGGATTCAGCATGGGGCTTCCATCCTTGTCCAGGAGGACGTGTTCGCCCACCGCTTCGCGAATGATCTGCAAACCAATCCGCTGGGCTTCGAGCGCTGTGGTCTGCGAACGATAGTAGTAGCCTTCAATGGCGGTGTTATCCATGAAGTCCAGCTTGATGTAAGTCGCTCCCCATTCCTTGACAAGCGTTTGATAGGTATCGCGGAGATACTGTTGCGCCTCCGGATTGGTCGTGTCCAACACAAACAGAGTTTCTTTTC
>JBEKZJ010000011.1:0-55321 GCA_049509995.1 Occallatibacter sp.
GGCAAATGCAGCGAGTTAGCCCCCGCTGAAGCGGGGACGAGCGAGTTAGCAAGTTAGCGGCGGCATCGTCGGACGCAGTTTCATCCCTCCGTGGGTCGGCAACGCCGGTGGACGACTGACACAGTGCCACATCGTTAGAAGCACTTATTCATGCATACTGCCTTACTTGGCGGCCCGCAACCTGGCCTGGCTGTTTGAATGCGGCATTCCTCCGGCGGGCGAGAACGTGAACCTGGCGCCGCTGTATGGTGCGGCCATCAGCGACCCCGAACTTCTGCGCCGGCTGGAGGAGCGGCGCCCGCGCCACGTGGTTCCGGGCCTGGGCGGCGGCACACCGGAGCGGTCGGGCCTTTACCTCAAGCAGCATTTGAGCTACAAGCCGGCCATCCATTGCGTCGGCGCGGCAATGGCCTTTCTCTCCGGCGACCGGGTGCGGATTCCGGGGTGGGTCGACAAACCGGGTCTTGATTGGGTCTTGCGCAGCCTTTCCGACCCGTTGCGCCATGGTCCGCGCTATTGGGAAGCGCGGCGTCTGGCGCAACCGATGACGCGCTGCCGGGACCGTTTGCCTTATATGGTTTCCTGATTCATCCCGTTGCAGGCAGGACTGCCCCGGCGCAGGTTGGGCGCGGAGGTTTTCTTGTGCTTTTTGGCGTCGAGACTGCCTGTTTTCATGGCTTCGGCATGCAGAGCATTTTCGCTTCATGGGTTGCCCTTGCATGGGCGTGCAGGGCGGCATTTTTGTGGGGAAAAGCCGCTCAGCTGCATGGTTTCTGTAGAGAGCAGCAGTGAAAATGCTCTAACTGTGATGGTTGCAGTTCGCGAAATCGCGCCTTTTGATGCAGAATTGATAACGATATGAGCTTTCGATTCGTACTCTCCCCAGAACTTCGTGGCGCCGTGGACGTGGCGGCTGCCGAGTGGCAGGCGGACAGCAAGGTTGACCGCTTGTGGCAAAAAGACCCCGGCCTGTGGACCCGCGACGGGGAGGAAAAGTGGCTGGGCTGGATGGACATTGTGGGGCGGCAACGGAAGGACCTGGCGAATCTTGCGGAGCTGGGCGCGGACGTGGAGACGGGCGGCTTCAAGACGGTTTTGCTGCTCGGCATGGGCGGCTCCAGCCTGTGCCCCGAGGTGCTGGCTGAGACCTTCGGGCAGCAGACGGGCTTTCCCAAGCTGCACATCGTGGACTCCACCGATCCGGCGCAGGTGAAGGCGGCTCGCGAGAAGGTGAACCTGAAGGAGACGCTGGTGGTGGTGGCCAGCAAATCCGGCTCTACGCTGGAACCGAACATCCTCAAACAGTATTTCTTTGAGGAGATGAAGTATGCCGTGGGCGCGGCTGAGGCCGGGAGCCATTTTGTGGCCATTACCGACCCCGGCTCGAAGATGGAGCAGGTGGCCAAGGCGGACGGCTTCCGGTACATCTTTTATGGCGATCCGCAGATCGGCGGGCGCTACTCGGCGCTGTCGAACTTTGGGGTGGTGCCAGCCACGGTAGCCGGATTGCACATCGGCAAGCTGCTGGACGAGGCGGCCAAGGCCGTGACATCGGCCAGGCTGGCGCCGGCGGACAGCAACCCGGCCGTGGAGTTGGGCCTGATCCTGGGCACGGCCGCCAACGCCGGACGGGACAAGATCACCATCTTCACCTCGCCGGAGATCTACGACCTGGGCGCATGGCTGGAGCAGTTGATCGCCGAATCGACCGGGAAGCTGGGCAAGGGGATTACGCCGGTGGACCGGGAGGCGATCGGGGCTCCCGGGGTATACGGCAACGACCGGATCTTTACCTATGTGAGACTGGCGGGCACGGCCGATTCCAGCCAGGACGCGCAGGTTGCGGCCCTGGAGGCTGCCGGCCATCCGGTGATCCACATTGCGATTGAAGACCTGTACGAGATATTCGGGCAGTTCTTCACCTGGGAGGCGGCCGTGGCGGTGGCCGGTTCGGTGATGGGGATCAACCCCTTCAACCAGCCGGACGTGGAGGCGGCCAAGATCGAGACGCGGACCCTGACCACGGCCTACGAACAGACGGGCCGGCTGCCGGAGCGGGAACCGGTGCTGGTGGATGGAGGCATCGGGGTTTATGCCACCGAGGCCTATGCGGCAACGCTGAAGGCGGCAGCGCCGAGCCAGACGCTGGCCGGGTATCTGCGCGCGCATCTGGACCAGGTTCATGGCGGCGACTACTTTGCCGCACTGGCTTTCCTGCCCATGTTCCCGGAGCACGAGGCGGCGATCCAGGGCTTCCGGCACAAGGTGCGGGACAAAAAACACGTGGCCACTTGCCTGGGCTTCGGGCCGCGCTTCCTGCATTCGACCGGCCAGGATTACAAGGGCGGCCCCAACACTGGGGTTTTCCTGCAGATCACGGCGGATCACGCGGTCGATGTCGATATTCCGGGCCAGACGTACAGCTTCGGGGTGGTGATCGATGCCCAGGCTGCCGGGGACCTGGCGGTGCTGGAGTCGCGGGGGCGGCGGGCGGTGCGGGTGCATCTGGGGGCGGATGTGGCGGCGGGGCTGAAGACGCTGGCCGCGGCGATCGATCAGGCGCTGGCGTGAAGGGCAGGGAACAGGGAACAGGGAACAGGGAACAGGGAACAGGGAACAGGGAATAGGGAACAGGGAATCGGGAATAGGGAATAGGGAATAGGGAATAGGGAATGGGCGGATCGGAGAGCCCGCTGGGGCGGCGAAGAAAAGGCGAATTTCGAGAAGAGCGAATTGGCTTCGAATTGGCCGCAAGTGAACCTCAGGGGTTCAGGCCCTCCATGCCGGATTGACCATCTTTGTACGGGCCACGGCACATAGGATTGGGGTAGCAGGAGTTTTCTGGAAAGATCCAAGGAGCGGGCGGGGTTTGATTTGGCGCTGGGGAAGGTTGGTAGGAGTGCGGGAGACCGTTCCTGTGCCAATTTCTCTGCTGCGCGGCGCGGAACTTTTTGCCGGCGACCGGGTTCCTACCGATGACGGCTCCCGCAAAGCCCCGTCTAAACGGGTGAAGCAGGGAGCAGCACCTCAGGCAGAGGAGAAGCATGGTTATGAATCGTTCATTGACGAAGAGAGTTTTCCCGCAGGTTCTGGCGTGGGCCGGGTTGGTGGCCTTTTGCGGCGTGGTTGCGCTTGCCCAGGCCCCTGATGCCGCCGGAGCCGCGACCCCGGCTTCCGCGGCCGGCCAGCGCTCGGACGGACAGATCGAGATGGACTTGGTGCATGCGCTCGACGCCTCTGCGGCGCTGAAGAACGACCTGATCACGGCGGCGACGATCCAGGGCGAGGTGACGCTGTCAGGAACGGTATCGAGCCAGGCCTCCAGCGAACTGGCGGAGTCGATCGCCAGCCATGTGGCGGGCGTGACCAAGGTAAACAACAACCTGAAGGTCGGCTATCCACAGGGCGCGCCGCAGGACGCGCAGGCGGCAGATGCCGGCGCGCAGGAGACGGCGCAGAGCCAGCCGGACGACTCGATGGCGCCTATTCCGCCTCCCGCTCCCGCAGAGGGACCGCAGCCGGCCCCTGGCCAGCCACCTTATCCAAGTCAGTCTCAGCCTCAGGCGCCTTACCCGAACCAGCCTCAGGCGCAGGCGCCTTATCCACCGCCTTATCCGCAGGGGCGGCCACACTATGCTCCTCCGCCGCCTCAGTATGCTCCGGCGCAACCTCCCGCGCCGACGTATGAGACTCCCACGGGTCCGGTTACCATCGCCCAGGGAACGCTGTTGCAGTTGCGGACAAACGAGTCGTTGAACAGCAAGAGGGCCAAGGACGGCGAGCCGGTTCAATTCACCGTGATCCGCGACGTGGCCGTGGGCGGCGTGCTGGCGATTCCGCGCGGGGCGACCGTGCATGGGGTGGTCACGGAGGTCAAGAAGGTTGGCTCCGGCGACCTGGGCGGCAGCCCGGTGTTGGCGCTGAAACTGACCTCTCTGGACCTGGGCGGGCAAAGCTACCCGCTGGATTCCGACCAGTTCAAGGTGAAGGGGCCGAATAAGGCCGGTCAGACGGTTGGCAGTGCCGTTGGCGGCGGAATCATCGGCACCATTATCGGCTGCGCGGTGGGCCGCGGCTTTGGCTGCGCGGTTGGCGCCGGGGCAGGCGTGGCCGCGGGCACGGCGGCTTCAGCGGCTTCTCCCGGACCAGGGATATGGATTCCCGCCGAGGCGCTGGTGACATTCCACGTGAACACGCCGCTGACGGTGAACCCGGTGAGCGCGCAGGAAGCGGCGCGGCTGGCGCAGGGACTTTATCAGGGCGGACCGAGCCTCTACCGGCGCGGTCCTTACCCCTACGGCGCGGGGTATGCTGGCGCATACGGCTATCCGTATGGATATCCGCCGATTTACTACCGGCCGTACTACATGGTTGGCGGGTTCTACTACTGGCGGTAAGAGCGAGGGACTAAGGGACTAAGGGACTAGGGAATGGAAAGACAGCGGGCATCCCGGAGGACGGGGTGCCCGCTTTGCGCTCAGGGGCCGCGCTGTTGGATCAGGGCCAGGTTGATTTGCGGCAGAGTGCACCCTGCAACGCTGGCCGGGTTCTCTGTCGTCTATAATGGCAGAGAATCGCGTCGAGCGAGAATTGCGCATCCGTGGGAGATGCCTAGCTTGCAGCCGAGCCCGTATTGGGCCATGCCGGCGGGGGACGGAACGCCACGCCCGCGCGTAGAGAGCAGAAGGTTCAAGTCCATCCATGATTCGTTTCCTGCAGCAGAAAGACAGCCGCGTCATCAAGGCGCTTTTCGTCGTGATCATTGCCGCCGCTTCGGTGTCCATGGTGGTCTACCTGATTCCGGGCCTGACCGGTCTGGGCGCAGCCTCCACCGGCGCCTATGCCGTGATCTACCCCCACTGGTACAGCAAACTGCTGTCCTCGGGCTCGACGGTGAGCCAGGAGCAGGTGGACAAGATGGCCCGGGCGCAGTTGCAGCAGCAGCGCTACCCCGACAACCCGGTGATCCTGGGGCTGTTTGCGCAGCGCGTGGGCCAGCAGCTGATCCAGAAGCAGATTCTGCTGGATGAGGCCGAGAAGCTGGGCATTCGCGCCAGCAACGACGATGTGCTCCAGTACCTGCAGACCGGGTCGGCCGGCCAGGTTCTCTTCCCCGGCGGCAAGTTCATCGGCGAAGACCAATACGCCGCGCTGATCGCGAACCGGTTCAATCTGTCGGTGGCGGAGTTTGAGGAGGACGTGAAGCACGACATCGTCATCCGTCGGCTGCAGGCGCTGATCACGGGCGGGGTGACGGTGGGCGACCAGGAAGTCCGCGACGACTATCGCAAGGGCAACATCAAGATCAAGTTCGACTACGCGGTGGTCTCCGCGGACGAGCTCGGTAATACGATCAACCCCTCGGACGCGGACCTGGAGGCCTTTTTCAAGAAGAACGCCGCGCGCTATGCTTCGGCGGTGCCGGAAGAGCGCAAGATCACCTACTTTGCGTTTACGCCCAATGAGCTGCCGGGCGGGGTTCGACAGCCCACGCAGCAGGAGATTCAGGCGTACTTTACCGCTCACCAGAGCGAGTACGAGACTCCGGAGCAGGCGCGGTCGCGGCACATCCTGATCAAGGTGCCGGCGGGGGCGGATGCCAAGACCGATGCGGAGGCCAAGGCCAAGGCGGAGGGGATTCTGAAGCAGATTCAGGGCGGCGCGGACTTTGCCGAGTTGGCAAAAAAGAATTCCGACGACCCCGGCAGCAAGGACAAAGGGGGCGAACTGGGCTTTGCGCAGCGAGGCGCCATGGTTCCGGAGTTCGACAAAGCGATCTTTAGCCAGAAGATCGGGGACACGCAGATCGTGAAGAGCCAGTTCGGCTACCACATTGTGCAGGTGGAAGAGCGGGAGGCGGCGCACGCGCAGCAACTGAGCGAGGTGCTGCCGACCATTCAGGCGACGCTGATTCGCCAGAAGGCGGCGGCCGCGGAGGAGAACTACGCACATACTTTGACCTCAGAGGCGATCAAGAACGGCCTGGAGAAGACGGCGGCGGCCCACAAACTGGAAGTGGTGACCACGCCGCCGGTCGGGCGCCAGGGGGTAATCTCCGCGCTGCCGGACGGGTCGCAGTTGATTGCCAAGGCCTTCGAGTCCAAGCAGGGCGATCCGCCGCAATTTGCGCCGACCGGGGAGGGCTACGCGATCTTCCAGGTTACGGGGATTGCCGCGGCGCACGCGCCGGCGTTTGGCGACTGGAAGGCGCACGTTCTGGACGACTATCGCGACCAGCAATTGCCGGGGCTGCTGAGCGCAAAGACCAAGGAACTGGCGGACAAGGCCAAAGCCGGGAACGATCTGGCCAAGGCCGCCAAGGAACTGGGCGCGACCATGAAGACCAGCGAGCTGGTGGGCCCCAGCGGCCAGGTTCCCGACCTGGGCCAGGTGGGGCAGGTGGCTCCCGAGTTGCTAAACCTGACGGTGGGCGCGATCAGCGGACCGATAGATGCGCAGCGGACAGGCGTGGTGGCCAAGATCGTGGATAAGCAGGAGCCGAGCGCGGACGAGATCGCGAAGAACTTCGACCAGACGCGCGACCAGATGCTGGAGCAGCGCCGCTCGGACGCGTTCAACGTCTTTCTGGGCGGGATCATGGACGACTACAAGAAGAACAAGCGCATCGTGATGAACGCCAAGGCGCAGCAGGGGCCGGTGATTCCGGGGACGTAAACGGGGCCGGACGGAAAAAAACAGTGGAAAGGCCCGCAACCGGGATGGTTGCGGGCCTTTTTGCGTCTGGAGCGGGGAGGCTTCAGCGCAGGTTCGTGGTTTGGAACGGCAGGCCGGTGACGGGCCAGTGATCGGGCTGGGCGTCGACGTTGGGGGCGATGGAGACGCCGGGTGAGGACGCTGGGGCGACGGTGACATTCCAGCCGTCGAGCACCACCAGCGCGTCTTCTCCGTTGAGGGCGTTGGCGCCGGCTTCAAGGGTGATGACGCGAGTTTCATTGGGGACCAGCGAGACGTAATTGTCGCTCGGAAAGACGGGCAGGACGCGATCTCCGGAATGCGCGCGGCGCAGTTGGAGGTGAGCCATGAGTGCGATGTTGGCGGTGGGATTGTGGAGGGTGACGGTGACCAGGAGCTTGCCGTCCGCGTCCTTGCGTTCGATTTGTGCTTCCAGCGCGACGGTGGGCAGCTTGTTGAGATCGGTGAAAACGTCCGGATAACCGGGCTGGGCGCGCCAGTAGAAGTTGCTTGAGACCAGGTAGCCAGCGGAATTGTGCAGATCGAGCTTGAGGAAATGCGTAGAAGCGAGCGAAGGCGGGAATTTGACGGGGCCGAGGGTGGTGGCTAACGACGGCAGTGCTGTGACCTTTTCGTCATATTCGGAGGCCAGCGATCCATCGAGGTTGTAGATGGAGACGTGGGCGAAGGCATTGATGAGGGGATCGGGCAGGTTGTTGATGACCTGAAGTTCGCCCGTGGCTTCGTTGAATTGAATGTGGACCATTTCGCCGGCTTTCCTGACGGCGAAGAGCGAGGCGTTGGGCTCCAGATCGTAGTGGTAGAGCTGCCAGACGAAGCTGGGCTGAGCGGGGTTGCTCATCCAGGTGATGACGGCGGTGGTGGGATGGAAGAGCTGCGCGTTGCGGCCCTCGTACATGGCGCGATAGGACTCGTAGTTCATCAACTGCGCCTTGCGAACGAAGTCGGCGAGATTGGCAACCTTGCCAAAGCGGGCGGCGAGGGTGCCGGGGTATGTGTCTCCGTTTTGCGCGCCTTTGGCCAGATCGTGTTCGGCCCAATCATCGGTGATGGTCTCCCAGTCTTTTTGGGGCATCATGCCGTGAATCGATTCGAGTGTGGGGATGGAGACGGTGCCGGTTTCGGTCTTGAAGTAGTCGTCGGTGACGGTGTAGAACTCGCGCGGGGTGCGCCACGAGTAGGGGCCGTGGGAACGGACGCCGGGGCCGTCAGTGGAACTGGGCTGATAGCGGCGCGTAGGTTCGAGCTCGGCCATCAGTTTGCGGAGAAGGGCATCGATCTCGGGTGGCGGGAAGCCTTCGTTGCGGGCGCACCACAGCATGATGGCGGGGTGGTTGCGGTAGCGGAGAATCTTGTCGCGGACGTTGGCGATGTAGGTGTCGAGATCGGTGGGATCGGGGCCGTCGTTGGGATTGGGCTGGAAAAATTCGTCCCAGATGAGGATGCCGTACTCGTCGCAGAGCTCGTAGAAGTCTTCGCCGGTGCTTTGGCCGACCCAGTTGCGAATGAGGTTGACGTTGGCCAGCTGATGCAGGCGGATTTCGGCAGCGAGGCGCTCGCGGGGGATGCGCTTCAGGGCTTCGTCGAGGCCCCAGTCGCCGCCGCGAATGAAGATGGGAACGCCGTTGACGCTGATGGTCAGGGTGTCAGTGCCGGGAACGCTGTAGGAGATTTTGCGGACGCCGAAGGTGACGTCCTGGGCGTCGGAGGTCTTCTGGTTGATCTTGAAAGCCAGATGAAACGTGTAGAGAGCATGCGGGCCGTAACCGTTGGGCCACCAGAGGCGAGGATGGTCGACGTGGAGGGCAGGGGTGGTTTTGGAGTCGAAGCTGACCAGTTGCTTGCTGTGGGGGGCAAGTGTGACAGGCTGCTCGAAGGCGATGTTCTCGATGCTGCCCTGGAGCACGCCCTTAAGCGGCTTGTCGCCGACGTTCTCGACGGTGGCCTGGACGGCAATGTCGGCGGAGTCGGTTCGGGGCAAGGGGAGATCGGTGGTGACGAGCGGGTTCCTGATGACGACGGGGCCGGTGGCGGAGAGGAAGACTTTTTGCCAGATGCCGGTGTCGCGATCGCGAATGGCGGGGATCCAGTCCCAGCCGATGGTGGAGAGAAAGGTCGGGCCGTCGATGGCGGACTCGCCGCCGTTCTGGCCGAGGCCGTCGCGCAGGGTGTGCTCGTGGGAGACGCCGGGGTGGGGCTGCGGCGCGACGAGGACGGCGAGAACGGCTTGGTGGCCTGGCTTCACGTTGGGGGTGATATCGAAAATGCCGCGGCTGAAGGCGCCGCGCGTGACGCCTACCTGCACGCCGTTGACCCAGACGGCTGCGGAGTAGTTGATGCCGTCGAAGTTGAGCCAGATGTGCTGGTCCTGGTAGGACTTGGGAATGTCGATCAGGGTCCGGTACCAGTAGGAGGCGCGCGCCAGGCTTTCGGGAATGGTTTCGGGGCGGTTGTTCTCACCATAGAGGGGCTCGGGATAGACGTGATTGTTGACCAGCGTGGTGAGGATAGTGCCGGGAACCGTGGCGCTGTACCAGCCGGCGGTATTGAAGGCCGGGGCAGAAACTTGCGCGGCGGATTGCGGCACTTTGGCCGCGTCCTGCAACTGCCAGCCGGCGGCCAGGACAAGCGGCTGGGGTGGGGTTGATGTTGCCGCGGCGGAGACAGGCGCAAGGACCGCAAGCAGGAGGGCCAGGGCTGAGAAGGATGAGCGAGCGAAAGGGTTCTGCAAGGGATTTGTTCCTCGGAGGATTTTCTGGAAGGATTTGCGGCATGATCCGCCGGACACACGGATTATAGCGGCTGGATGAAGTCTCCCGAGCGGTTTTCCAATGCACGGAGGCGTCCTGACGATGTGTTGCTGGCTTAATTGATGCGGATGCGATCCAAAACGCACCGATTGGCTGCGCCTTCAAAAGTGACGTTGAAGTGCTGGAAGAACCCGTTCATCCCAAGAAGGGCAGCCAGCGGGAGCGTTTCTTTGAATCCCGCCCGGATTCTTACGGGGCCACCGTATACATAAAGCGTTATATCGTGGAGCCAAGTTATCTCCGGTCCGCCGATTCCATTGAGGATCTCGACTTCCCCGGCTTTCAAATCGAGGCCAATTGCCGTGGCGAGATTGGCATGGAAAAGACAGCGCGCCGCGCCGGAATCAATCAGCGCTTCAAATCGCATCGTACGGGGCGCGTTGGGCGTTGCAAGTGCTATCTGGACATCCAGCACTGCTGCATAGAGAGGTTCTCCCCGGCGGCCGGGGTATATCCGATATGGAACCGTTGTGGGCAATTTTAGACCGAAAGTGGGGCCCAGGATGGAGGCGTCTTAAGAATGAGCACGTCCGTCTCGCCGGCAGCGTTCGCCTTCGCCGCTACTTCGCTGTAGTCACGTCCAACGGCAACGATGCGGGATTCATCTTCAGAAAGAGCGATCCAAGCGTCCAAGGGAGCAGCTTGGAGGGCCTTTAGCCGAACGGCCGATTCAGGAGACATGAGAACCTCTTGGCTTTAGACGTAAAGATATACGCGAAGGATTCCCCGGTGTCAATTGGCAACGAGGTCACTTGAAGGCAGTGGCATGGGTGTAAAGCAACAGGAGATTTGCTATTGCCGTCGCTCGTCCGCCGCCGAACCAGCCGATAATGGAGAGATGGAATTCTTGCGTTCGTCCGGAGTTTTGCTGCACTTGAGCTCGCTGCCCTCTTATGGGGGCATCGGCGACCTGGGACCAGCCGCCCACGAGTTTGTGGCGTTTCTGACTGAGGCCAAACAGCACGTCTGGCAGGTTTTGCCGCTCGGCCCCACGGGCTACGGCAACTCGCCCTATGCGGGATCGTCGGCTTTTGCGGGCAATCCGTTTCTCATCAGTCTGGAATACCTTTCGGATTGGGGCTGGATCGAGGGCGAGCGGATCGGCGGGCTGGCCGGACGAGGCGGGAACGTGGACTTCAACGAGGTGGAGGCGCGGAAGCTGCCGCTGCTCTACGAGGCGGCGGGAAACTTTCTGGATCGCGGGCCGCACGACCCGAAGCTCAAGGAACAGTGGGCGGAGTTCGAGGAGTTTTGCCGGGCGGAGGCGGGCTGGCTGATCGATTACGCAATTTATGCCGAGCTGCGGCGGCAGTACGCGACGGGGGCGTGGACGGCGTGGCCCGAGGCGGCACGGCGGCGCCGGCCGAGGGCTTTGGCGCAGATTGCCGCACAGTATGGGCGGGCGCTGGGACAGGAACAGGTGCTGCAGTTTGCCTTTGCGCGGCAGTGGAACAACCTGCGGGAGGTTGCGGCGCGGAGCGGGATTCGGATTCTGGGCGATGTGGCGATCTTCGTCAACATGGATTCGGCGGACGTCTGGGTTCACCCCGATCTTTTCGAGCTGGACGAGGAGCTGAAGCCGGTGCGGATCGCCGGCGTGCCACCGGATTACTTTTCGCCGACGGGGCAGCGGTGGGGCAATCCGCTCTATCGCTGGGAGGTGCTGGAGGAGCGGGGGTTCGACTGGTGGATTGAGCGGATTCGACGGGCTCGCCAGCTTTACGACATTGTGCGCCTGGACCACTTCAGGGGCTTCGAGGCTTACTGGGCCATTCCGGCCGAGGAGCAGACGGCCATGAACGGGAAGTGGGTGAAGGCGCCGGGGATGGAACTGTTCCGCGCGCTGGAGGCGGCGCTGGGACCGCTGCCGCTGGTGGCCGAAGATCTGGGGCTGATTACTCCCGAGGTGGAGGCGCTGCGGGTGGAGCTGGGCATGCCGGGGATGAAGGTGATCCAGTTTGGGTTCAGCGACAAGAGTGCGCACATGCATCTGCCGCACGAGTTCACGCCGGGGACCGTGGCCTACACCGGCACGCACGACAACGACACTACGCAGGGGTGGTGGAACGCGGCAAGCAAGATGGAGCACAGCGCCGTGGAGGCGTACGTGGGGCCGGTGGGAGCGCGGCCGGTGTGGCCGCTGATCCGGGCCGTGGAGGCAAGCGTGGCGCAACTGGCGGTGGTTCCGGCGCAGGATCTGCTGGAGCTGGGCGCGGAGGCGCGGATGAATACGCCGGCCGTGGGAGCCGGCAACTGGGGCTGGCGCGCGCCGGAGGGAACCTGGACGCCGGAGCTGGCGGCGCGGCTCAAGGAGATTGTCGAGGTGACGGACCGGGACAACGATCCGATGGGGGAGCCGGAGGAAGAGCAAGCGGGCCTGACTTAGTGTGACTTGGCCGCTTTCCCGACTTATTCGGGCTCAGGGTACTTGGGAAACCTGCAAGTCTCCAGCATCCGGCCGATGGGGGCCAAGGCGTCAACGCTCTTGGCCCGCGAAGGCCGGCCGCGCCGGAATCGGCTAATACCAGCTCCCTGGGAACTGGTAAGTCTCCAGCATCTTATCGATCAGGGCACGCGCTTCGGTTTCCGTAACTCCCTTGGCAAAGCGTTGCGGCTTGTTATCCATCAGGAACTGTATCCTGCTTGAGTTTGGATTCAAGACGGAGTTTTGAGTCGAAATCTTGGAGGGAGAGATGAACTTCAATCGACTTACCTGATTGGTTCGATAGGTGTGCGCAGCCACCTCGACGCCAAGAACCCGGCGCTCAATCCTGATTTCGGTTGGATTCAAGACCACAACGGTCTCGGCCCAGGGTCCACGCCACCCAGCCCACGAAGAAGAAGAACCCCAGGACGTAAATCCCGAAGGCGATCATTTGCAGGATGAATTCAGTATTGTTGGGGTGGGGCTCCGTCAACACGCTCCAGTAACGAATGGTCGCAACGACCAGCCAAATCATGATCAGCGGGGCATAGAGGCCCGTAAACGGACCGTGCCGGACCGGGATTGCGATGCAAACGCCCTGGTTTGTCTTGCCGCACGTCAGTCTGCCTTCCAGCTTTTCGAGCATGAGGCCAGCTCCTTGCCTACCGATATTAGCGTGCTCTACCTGGAGGCGGCCAGATGAAAAACTGAGCGCGCCCAGCCGGACGGCCCCGGTGGCGACGTGCAAACAGGATGGGGAGCGGGCTTCCGCTTGCTTGCCGCACAAGGACTCAAGCCGTCGAGGCGAGTCCGCTGCCCGCAGCCGCGACATTTTGTGCCGGAAACAAATCTTGCTATGCTGGCGGCACATGGACAATACGGCGATTCAAACCTACGGGCTCACGCGGCGCTTCGGCGCGCTGACGGCCGTGGCGGATGTTACGCTGAGCGTGGCTTCGGGGCAGTTTTTCGGCTTTCTGGGGCCGAACGGAGCGGGCAAATCCACCACCATCAAGATGCTGACCGGGCTGCTGGAGCCGACGGCGGGGACGATGGCAATTCTGGGCCAGCCGTTCGGAGCCGGGGCGCTGGAGCTGAAGCGCCAGATTGGAGTGGTGCCGGAAGGCATGGCGCTGCTGGGACGGCTGACGGCGCCCGAGTATCTGCACTTTGTGGGCCGCATGTATGGGCTGGACAAGGAGACGACCAGGCGGCGGACGGAAGAGCTGCTGGAGTTCATGCAACTGGCCAACGAAAGCCGCAAGCTGGTGACGGACTTTTCGCATGGGATGCAAAAGAAGCTGGCGCTGGCCGCGGCGGTGATTCACGGGCCCAAGGTGCTGTTTCTGGATGAGCCGTTCGAGGGCGTGGACGCGATTGCGGCGGGGATGCTGAAGACCATGCTGCTGGGAATGATCAACCGGGGCGCGACCATCTTCCTGACCACGCACGTGCTGGAGATAGTGGAGCGGCTGTGCAGCCACGTGGCCATCATCAGCCAGGGACGGCTGGTGGCCAATGGGTCGATCGAGGAACTGCGGGCGGGAGTGGCTTCTACACTGCCGGGGGCCGAGCAGGAGCAGAGGCTGACGCTCGAAGAGATTTTTCTGTCGATAGTGGGAGCGGGCGGCGGGCAGGAGCCGGCACAGGAGCTGACATGGCTGACCTAAACGGAGCCGGCTCAGGCGGGGTCGGCCTGAACGGGCTGGGAAGGCCCGCGGCAGACCAGTCCGGCGGAGGGGTGCTGGGCGCGCAGGCGCGGGCGCAGTATGGGGCGCTGGCCAGGCTGCGCTGGCATATGTTCTCAAACGGACTGCGCACCAACAAGGGCGTGCTGGAGCTGGGCGCGCGCACCTTGGCGTTCATCCTGTACGCGGGCATGGGCCTGGGGCTTGGCGCGGGCGCGGGCGGGGCCGCTTATCTGGTGGCTTCGCGCGAGGAGTGGCGGTTTTTGCCGGTCCTGTTCTGGGCGGTGTTCTTCATCTGGCAGATGGTTCCGGTGCTGCTGGCCTCGTTTCAGGAGCAGTTCGACCTGGGCATCCTGCTGCGCTTTCCGGTGCGCTTCGGGTCGTACTTATTGCTCTACCTGGTCTTCGGGCTGGCGGATGTGTCCACGATCCTGGGCGGGCTGTGCTGCTGCGGCGTCTGGGTGGGGATTACGGCGGCGCATCCCGAGTTGCTTTTGTGGACGACGCTGGGGCTGGCAGTGTTTGCGGCCTTCAATATCCTGCTGGTGCGGGCCATCTTTGCCTGGATCGACCGGTGGCTGGCGCAGCGGAAGACCAGGGAGATTCTGGGCGCGATCTTCATGGTGGCCCTGCTGGGGTTGCAACTTCTGAATCCGGCGATCTACCAGAAGAGGCACCAGGAGCACAGGAATGCGCTGGAGCAGGCGCAGGAATACCAGCGGACGAAGGCCCAGCTCAAAGCCAGGTATGGGCCCTGGTTGCACACCGCCAATGCGGTGCAGAAGTGGCTGCCGCCGGGGCTGGCCGCGCAGGCGCTGGGGCAGGCCGCTGAACAACAACCGGGACCGGGGCTGGGATCGCTGGGGGTGCTGGGGCTGTATGTGCTGGCTGCCGGAGGCGTGCTGACGGCGCGGCTCAAGGCGGAGTACCGGGGCGAGAGCCTGGGCACGGCTCCGAGCCGGGACAAGGCGGCCCGGATGCGGACGAAAGCGGCCGCGAGCCCGGGCAATATCGACGCGGGCAACATAAGCCGGCGCGAAGGCGCCTGGACGCCGCGCGGCTCGGGCCCCGTTGCCGCGGTGATGGAGAAGGAGTTGCGCGTGCTGCTGCGCACCTTGCCGCTGCTCTATGCCGTTGGCGCGCCGCTGCTGCTGGTGCTGGTCTTCTCGACCATTTTTGTCAGGAACGGCGGCGCGCAGGGACCGGTGTTTCCGCTGGCGCTGCCGGTTTGCATGGTCTATGCGCAACTGGGTTTCACGCAGTTGTTTTACAACAACCTGGGCGCGGAAGGCGCGGGAATCCAGTTGTGTTTTCTTTCCCCGACGCCCATCCGGACGGTGCTGCTGGGCAAGAACCTGTTTCACTCCCTGCTGTTCGGACTGGTGGCCTTGCTGGCCGCGGTGCTGACCGGGCTGCGGCTGGGAATTCCGGACGGAGCGGTGGTGTCGGCTACGGGGGCGTGGCTGGTTTTTGCCCTGCCTTCGAATCTGGCCGCGGGCAACATTTTTTCGCTCACCATGCCCTACCGCGTGAATCCGGGACGGCTTTCGCGGCAGCGCGGATCGCAGGCCAACGCGCTGCTCGCCCTGCTGGTGCAGATGGGGTTCCTGGCCGTGGGCGCGGCGGCGTTCGCGCTGAGCTGGTCGTTGGACCGGCAGTGGCTGGCGACGCCGATCTTTCTGGCGCTGGCCGTGGGCGCGGTGCTGGCGTGGATGCGGGTGCTGGGCAACGCCGATGCAATAGCCAACCAGCGCAGGGACGCGCTGATGGCGACGCTGATGAAGACGGAGTGATGAGGCCAGTTGTCAGTTTTGAGGGGTCAGCTATCAGCGGCCCGCGAACCGGGGCAGGGAATCGGACCGGTAAGTGCATTCCTGTCGCGTTGTGCCCATTTTTCCATTCACCGCCGGTCGACCGCTGACAACTGACAACTGTGCTTCTCAAAACGGTTTTGCGCGGTTTTCGGCGTGTTCGCATTGCTAAATAATTGATATGTAAATAGTTATATCCGCGCACGTGGTTTTTGGCTGTTCAGTTTGCTCTGTCTGCGCTGAGTGCTTTCCCGCTACTCCAGGTCCGGAAGATCCTCGCGTGCGAGCAGGAGCCGAATGGATCGTCCCTGCCCGGGAGTTCTCTCAATGAAGCCGTTGGCTTCCAGGGTGAGGACCATCTGGTGCACGGACGGAGGGCTCACGCGAAAGTATCGCTGCATGTCGGCCTCGGCGGGAGGCCGGCCGTTGACCCTGCTGTAGTAGTGAATGAACGCAAGATACTGTCCCTGTTTGTGCGTGACGGGTTTTGTAGGCACGAAGGAAGTGTACCGTTTTCGATATGCACTTAAGAACGGCGGAATCGCTTGCGTGCGCCGTTCATGTTCGAACCTGCGCGGGACATGGTTCTGACGGGCTTCAGAATGGCTCTGTATAACTCCTCGGGATCGATGCCCAACCTTCCGGCATTCGCCTCGATGATGGCGATACGGCCGACGAGCTGCCTGTTTCTCTCCAGTTCCTTCTCCAATTCCGCCTTTAACTGGACAACTTGATCCTCGAAGAAGCGTTGTTCGATAGCGGCGCCGGATAGCAGGCCATTTTCCCGCTGGCGTTGTTCGGCGTTATTTACGTCGTTGTTGAACCCATATTTGTACAGGGTTGTCGGACTGACGCCGAGAGCGGCAGCCACACTCCTGACGTCCAATGCCGTTTCGTCGGGCGCATGGCCCTCAGCGATAGCCAGATAGTCGCGAAGGCGCTTCTGTAACTGATCACGAACACTTACTCTGGGCATCCGGCGCTCCGTGATACGGCCATCGATCTGCTGTCACCAAGTTCCATGTCGTCATCGACGGCAAGGGCCTTCGCGATGCCGTCAAGAGTCTGCTCACAGTGCCGTACCCAAGGCTCAGCGATCCCTTCGTTGTGCGCTGCCTGAAGCCTGGCTGCGTGCAGCGCTTGCTCGGTGGCCGTGCGAATCTGAATAAGATGTTCTCGCTCCTTTTGATTTCCTCGCGTGCGGAGATAGTCCGGGCAACCGCGCACGCAGTTGAGGTGAAAAGGGCACGGGGTGACGGCGAAGTCGTGCAGGCAGATGCCGAAGGCGGTAAAGTGCGCGGCCTGGATCTCGCCGTCAAGGAACGCTTCTCTCTGGCCGCGGGGCAGTTCAACGTAAATGTCCGCCTTGATTCCCTGGAGCGATCCTTCGCGCATGCCAGTCTTGACCCACTCCAGCCGTTCACTGACGGTGGCATGGCGATAGGCTTCCGTATCTTTTGCGTTCTCCCGGCCGAGCCAGCGCGTCTGCAACTCTACGGGCAGGCCGCCCTTGTCGGCGATGTGGTTGAGCCAGTGCCTGAGCTGGTGTGTGGTCATCCGGCAGAAAGCGCCGTTTGCCTCCCGGATGCCAAACTTCTCGAAGGCGGATTTCATGTTCGCTCTGCAGGTTATGAAATCGGCTATCTGAGCGTGGAGCATCGGCTCGACCAGCAGCTGGCAGGCGGACCTTGTCGTGTGAAAGAAGTTGCGGAATGCGATGAACAGGGATTCGGAGAGCTTCTGCCGTGTGCCATCGCGGCGATCAACCGTCCACAGATGCATGACGCGCAGACTTCGCAGGTATGCCTCGACCTCAAATGCGCGGTAAAAGCTCCCGTTCCGATCGCGATGCCGTGGCAGCTTGTCCCGGTGGATCGCAAAAACACTCAGGTGGTCACAACCGAGAACGAGCGCAACTTCGCGACGGGTCATTCGAGCGCCCCAATGAAAGCCGGGAAGAGGTACCCGGTGAGGGGAGTTCTCCAGCACTTGAGCGCGTTGCCGCGCGGCATGTGTGATCTTCCGAATCCACTCGATAGCTTCCTGGGCCAAGGCCGCGCCAATGGGAGTCAGCCAACGGACCGCAAGCAGTCTTCGACCGCCTCTGCTCTTCTCTCTCAAGTAGCGGAGGCCGTATCGCAGTTGTCCGTCGCTCGTTTCGCGAACCTCGCAATCCAACGGGAGGGTGAGCAGTTCACCAATGCGGAACCCGGTCACAACCAAAATGGCAAGCGCGGCAGCTCGCAGCTTGTCTCTCGGCTCCACGGCGTGCTCGCGATAAATATCCGCGAGGCCGTTCAAGACGGCTTCTGTTGGCAGGCGGTGGCGGCGGGCCTCCTGCCCGGCTATCGTGTGTCGGTTGAAGTCCTCCACGCGCGGTGTCTGAGCAGTGTAATAGAGAGGCCGGCAGAGGTTCCGGCTGGCCAGAAACCTGACGAACACGAGCAGGCTCATCATGCGCTTGTACGTCGTCGACTCCGCCCAGTAAGCCCGCATCAGCAGTTCAGCCTGGCTGAGGTCCTCTTCCGACAGAGTCGACCATCGGAAGGCTTCTGGATCGCCGCCTCGCCTGGTGAGGATCGCTTCCCAGAGGATGCGAGCACCGGCCAACCTCAGACCCATGTTGCCGGGTGTGCGGCGGTCAAGAACCAACCAGCTCTTGACGACTCCGGAGTAATCCGCCGGCAAAGGTTGATCGTTGGTGCCATAGCGCGTGAAGTACACATGTCGATTCGTCCGGCTGAGCGCCCGGTCCCACAAGCAGCTAACGTCCCAGAACGATGAGTCGAACATCTCCGGATCGGCGCCGAAGTCCGCAGCGAATTTTTCGCGGGCAATGAGGATCAGCTTCCGCATCGCGATGCTGCTCATGGGATACTCGCTCCCTGAGCATCGATTCCTTCGATAACCTGACGGATCGCCGTGCGCACCTGATCGAGCTGCACAAGAATCCTTCGGTCGCTGTGATGCTCGTGTTGTTGAAGGAACCTATCGATCGACTCCAGCATCTGCGGATGCGGTCCAGCCCGGAGCGCCGCAAAGGACGGGCACAGGTAACAACTCAGAGGCGGGAGCAGTTGACAGAGTCCGTCTCTGTCCGCGTCGCGTCCGCAGAGTCCGATTCCACCCACGTCGAGGTGCGGAATCCCCAGATGCGGAGCGGCCGCGGGAATCCTCCCATTCGTAAGCCCAGCGACAATCGCAGCTTCACCGGAGTCGACGATCTTGCCCTGGAATCTGCGAACCAGCGGCGCCAACGCATCATCCGTGGCTCGGGCGACAGGGTCGGCAATGGAGGAGGCAGTCTCAACGTAGACCCTGACGTTTTGCGTATCGCTATGATCGAGAACTTCAGCGATGTGAAAAAGAGAGGCGCCCTCTTCAGCCATGTGCGTGGCGATTGAAAAGCGAAATCGGCGCGCGTTCATCCTCATCCGAAGCTGAGTTCGTGGCGAGATGAGATCTGCTGCCTGCGCAAAGCGCCGCATCGCCTCGTTGATAGCTGCTTCCGGGCTCGGCGCGGGCAGCCAGTGGAGAAGAGGTCCATCGGGACCACCCTTCTGCATGCTCTTAAGCAGGCCGCCGAGCGCGTTACTGATCGGCCGCCGCTTGGTCTCGCGCCGGGGAATCCGCTTCTTGACACGTGGCACGTCGAGTTGCCACACAACTCCCGACTTCGTTTCGTAGCGAATCAAATCTCTGTTGTGCAGCCGCGCGCTCGCACTGGGGTTGTGACCCAGTTCCAGGTGCAGCATGACGATGGCCCGGTCCTGACTGGTTCCCAGGCCCTTACGGACAGCCCTGCCGATCAGCATGAGTTCATCGGAAGAAAACGGCCCTCTGACGACATCGCGGAAGCGGACGCTGTGCCCCTTTGCGTTCCCAACCGCCGTAATCGATCGCAGGATCTCGAGAAAGGCTGGATCAAAGTCCGGATACTGCCGGGCAACACCCCAGCGATAAAATGTCCGCAAGCGCGAGAAGTCGTTGCCCTTGTCGGCGGTGCGTTCGACGCCATGTTGCAGAAATGCGCGTACAAGCCCCTCGGTCAGGCTGGCCCACTCTGCCGGTGGCTGAATGCGTGAGCGCAGCCACTCTTGCAGGCGCAGGAACATACGAAAATCGTTCTCGATGGTCCGCGCCTTCTTCCGCGCGATCCGGTCGGCGAAATAGAGTTTTACCAAATGCCGCGCACGCGGACTCAGGATGTTGAGCTCATCCTGCCGAGGCCAGTGAAGCATAATCGTTTTTCCGCCATCCAGCGACGAACGAAAGCGCCAAATCTCCTGCGTCGCATCGACCAGCTGGCCATCGAAGGAAAGCACACTGACGGGAAGTGACGGCAAATCGGACAGACGGGATACACGTCGGGCGGCGTTAAGCATCCTGTGCCTCCCCGTACACCTTCCGATGATAGTTGCGAACCGCTGCCTTCGCCTGACTCGCCAAAGCGCGCTGGATGTAGCGCGCGGCGGACTGCGGGTTGGTCCATCCGCCAAGGTAAACGAGCCGGTCCATGCCGTTGGGCTGATCCGCGAATGCTTCGGCCATCCGCTCAGCCCAGGTGTGCCGAAGGCGATGCCATGATAGCGGCGAAACGCCGCTGTGCTCGCCGATGGCTGCGATCACGTCGTCCGCGGTATCCATCGACACCGGACTTCCGGAACGCGCAACAAACAAGTACGGGCTTCTGCCTGAAATCCTCCCCAGAGGACGCGGATAAGTCAGATACGCGCGGATGGCCGCCAGCAGGTTGCGTGAGGCCGGAATCACTCGCTCGGCGGTCTTGACCGCAGGCTCCTTGGACCGTGAATCATGCGGATCGTCCGGACGCCGGAGTACGCGAATGCCATCGTCACCTCCCCTTGGCAGAGAATCCAGACGCAACTTGAGAAGCTCACCCCGGCGTATCCCCAATTCCAGGGCCACCTCAAACATCAGCCAGTTCCGCAGCCGGGTATGCGGGGAGAAGACCTCCGGAAAGCTCAGTATGCCTTGTGCATCGCGCCGTGGGCCAATGCTGTTGCGGATCGCCCGAATCTCCGCCTCTTCCAGGGGCTCGATGCGGTCCGAGGCGTGCGCACCGGACCGTAGCGAACGAAGAATCAGCCCAATCCTGTTCCGTTCCTGAGCGAGTTGCGCGAGATCGAGAGACTTGTGGCCACCACGGTTTTCGCTATCCAGAGACCACTTCAGGAAATCTTCAACAATCGCCAGATGCTGATCGAAGGCCCCCGTGTCCAGTTCCTGAGCAGTTGCGTTGCCACGAAAGCTTCGCGCCAGCGACTCGATCTCGCGGTTCTGAAGCGTTCGCCCCCCGGTGAGGCGATCATCAAGATCGAAGCCTTGGATCTCTTGCGTCCACCGGTACACCTTCCCCAAAACCCGAAGGTTGGCTGCCAGAGTGGACGACTGAACCCTGTATCGTCGGTACCGCATGGCCCAGCGCAGGGCAACACGCGCTGGAATCCAGCTCGCCGCATCGACCAGACACGGAAGGCGCTCTCCGGTATCGAGAACAATGTGAAGAACCGAGAATGTCTTCCTCGTGTCTGCCATCACCCACCCCGTTTCGAGGACCAGTGTCCACGAAATGCGTTAACGGGCAATGATGTTCCAGTTAAAACTGGACACAGGCTGAGACCCCGTTCTACTCACGCTGGATCAGCGGAAACTGGACATGGGGTCATATGCGGCGCTGGGAAGGAATGAGGTCCCTAAAGCGGCCCCTGGTTCGGTGCGCAAGCCGCTCCGGCCTACGGCCTACGCGCCTTGCGCACCGAACCAGAAAAGAGACCGAATGCTCTCATCCATAGAGGAGAGGAAGGAAACTGAACACTTCCTCCAAACCCCGGATTAAAACGGAATGTCGTCGTCGGAGATTTCGGCTTGTTGGGCGTAGTCGTCCGGGGCGCCGGCGGGCGGGCGCTGGTCAAAACTGGCCGTGGAGCCGGCTGAACTGGCTGCCCGGGTGTATCCGCCCTGGCTACCGCCGGAGGCCTCGTCGCGGCCGGAGAGCAGCGAGAGGTCGTTGACGATGATCTCGGTGCGGTAGCGCTTCTGACCGGACTCCTTGTCGTCCCAACTGTTGGTCGTGATCTTGCCCTCGATGTAAAGCTTGGAGCCCTTCTTCACGTAATCGCGGACGATTTCGGCGGTGCGGTTGAAGGCCTTCAGATTGTGCCACTCAGTGCGGTCCTGCCAGTTGCCCTGCGCGTCCTTCTGGCGGTCGCTGGTGGCCAGTCCAAAGGAGGCTACCATAACGCCGCTCGGGGTGGAACGGATTTCAGGGTCTTTGCCCACATTGCCTAAGAGGATGACTTTGTTAACGCTTTTTGCCATGTGCCTGCGCTCCTGTAAATGAAAAGAATAGCAGAGGATTAACGATTGCGTCCCAGGCGGCGGTTGCGGAACCATTTGGCGACACCGAGGGCCAGCAGCAGACCACCGAAGGGGATGCACATCAGGGTGACGATGAGGGCGAACCAGCCGGTGTTGGTGCTGGCGCCGGTGGGCGAGAAACCGCCCAGCAGGGTTTGCAGCAGCAGAAGAGCCACCAGGCCCGAGCCCAGGATGGACGCACCCCATTGCAGGAGCTGGCGGGTGCCGTCGTCGGGCTGAGGTGGGAGCGGATTGGGGTTCGAGGGGGGTGCGGGCATGTGCGCTCCTAACCTTGCGCCAGGCGCAGCATGATGTAGGTGACGACGCCGGTGACGGAGACGTAGAGCCAGAGGGGGAAGGTCCAGCGGGCGACCTTGCGGTGCTCCCGGATGCGGCCGGTGAGCGAGAAGAAGAAGGTGACCAGTACCAGGGGCAGCGCCACCACGGCCAGGATGATGTGGCTGGCCAGGAGCGGCAGGTAGACGGAGCGCAGAGCGGCGTGGGCGGGGTAGCGGACGTCGCCGTGCAGGGCGTGGTGCGCGATGTAGCTGACCAGAAACAAGGTGGAGAAGGCGAAGGCGGTGATCATGGCCGCGCGGTGGGCCTTTATGCGGCGGGCGCGGATGAAGGTGTAGCCGATGAGAAGGGCGGTGGCGCTGAGGCCGTTGAGCAGGGCATTGAGGGCGGGCAGAAAGGCGTACTGGGAGCTGGACGCCGCGGCGGGATGGACGTAGATCAGCCAGAAGAGGAAAGCGGTGGCTGCGGCGCTGATTAAGAGAATGGCGGCGATGGCGGTGCGGGTGCTCGATTGCGGGGCGACAGCGGTCGTCATGATGTTCCGCTTCCTTAGTGCTTTGCAGTGGCGCAGAGCATGAGCGTGGTGAACAGCAGGGGCAGGTAGAGGACGCTGACCTTAAGCAGATCGCGGGCCAACATGCGGCTCTCGGTTTCATCCTGGGTGCGGAGGATGCGGGCGAAGCGGATGGTATAGGCGAGGTAAAAAATGCCCAGCGCGGTGGCCAGCACGGCATAGGCGATGCCGGCCATGCCGAGCAGCCAGGGGGTCAGGCTGACGGGAATCATGACCACGGCGAAGAAGAGCGCCTGGGCCACGGTGGACCAGCCGTCGGGCTGGACGACGGGCAACATGCGGATGCCGGCGCGGGCGTAGTCGTCGCGATAGAGCCAGGCGATGGCCATGAAGTGAGGGAACTGCCAGACAAAGAGGATGGCGAAAAGGGCTACGGCCGGCCACTCGATGCGGCCTCGGGCGGCGGTCCAGCCGAGCAGGGGGCCCATGGCGCCGGGGAATGCGCCGATAAAAGTGGCCATGGTGGTGAAGCGCTTGAGGGGGGTGTAAATGGCCACGTAGGTGAAGGCGGTGAGCAGCGCCAGGGCCACGGTGAGCAGGTTGGTGTGAAGCGCCAGCCACATGGCGCCGAGGGCCAGGGAACCGAGGCCGGCCAGGATGCCTTCGGCCAGCGAGAAGCGGCCGCAGGCGAGCGGGCGGCTGGCGGTGCGGATCATGCGCGCGTCGGTCTTGCGTTCCAGGGCCTCGTTGAGCGCGCCTGCTCCGGCGGAGACCAGGCCGATGCCGAAGAGCGTGTCCAGCAGGCCGCGCTGGAAGCTGGTGATGCCGGACTGCATGGAGCCCAGGTAAAAGCCGCCCCAGCCGGTGACCAGCACCATGGCCACGACTTTGACTTTGAACAGCTCGCGGAAGTCGTGGATGAGCGTGGCCGTGGCGCCGGGGCTGGGCGCGTGGATGTGGCCGTGGGCGTGGGCGAGGCTTGCAGCGGAGGGTGCGGCGAGTTCAGCCGGAACGGCGGCCTGGGAGGCGGGAGTCATCGGGAAGTATGAACACCTCGGCGGGTGTTCCCGGAATGAGTGCGGCCGGGAGCCTGCATCGATGATAACAAGCGGGGAAGTGTCGGGAATGCAGCCTGGATGACTTCGAACAAGCGCAGCGGAAGCTCTCACGGGACGGCGAAGGGATTCTCAATCTGAATCCCGGCGATTGTCTGGCCGGGGTTCAGATCCTCGGAGAGAATCCGCGTGGCGCCGGCCTTGATGGCCGCGGCGACAATCAGCGCATCCCAGAAGCCGATTCTGGCCTCATCTTCGATACGAAAAGCCCGTTTGATCTCCTCCGGGGTGGTTTCGACGCACCAGTAAGCAAAGTCATCGATAATCGCTCGTGCCTCTTCCTTAGGCAACGGAGAGGCTAGCTTCCTGGTTACTGTAGTGTAGAACTCCTGCAACACCTGCATGCTCACTGCGCCAGATCGCTCCTGCCTGATGCTAAGCAGTATGTTTTCGGCCGTCCGTTGCTTGCGCCCGGCGTCGATGTTGTGCGCATACACCAACACATTTGTATCGATGAAGACTTTAGCGCTCATGGAGCGCGTCCCGGTCCAATTTAGGGATCTCGCCTAAATGGAATCCTTTCTTCATCCGGGCAAAAGCACGGTCCATAGCGCGCTCGTAATCATCCTCCGCGCCGGCAAGCTGTTCAATCTGGCTGGTGAGCAGACCACTGATGGAGGTGGAACGCCGGGCGGCGAGAACGCGCGCCTTGTGAATCGTCTGCCGGCTGAGGCGCAGGGTGATGTTTTGCTTGTCGTCGAGAGCGGGCATACTCCAAATACCTCTTCTTCACGTGTAATACGTGTAGCACGTTTTACACGTGATTGCAAACAGGCGCGCCGGTTGGGCGCGTTCGATCAGCCCAGGCGGGCGGCGTGAAGGATTGCGTCCACGGCCTGGTCCGGCGTGAGGGCGTCGACGGGGATGGAGACGTGGGCGGTGCGGTAGAGCGGGAGTCGCCGCTGGTAGCGGCGGGCGAGGTTGGCGTGGTCGGCGAGGATGGGGCGGAGGTGCTCCGTGCCGCGGCAGCGGTCGAGGGTGGTGGCCAGTTCGACGTCGAGATGAACGAGGAGCGTGCCGGGGGTGGTGAGCAGGAGATCGCGGGTGGCGGGATGCTCAATGGCGCCGCCGCCCATGGCGAGTACCAGTGCGTCGGCGGCGGTCAGGCGGGCGATGGTCGAGTGTTCGCGGTCGCGGAACGGGGCTTCGCCGTGGCGGGCGAAGAGTTCGGCGATGGTGGCGCCGGCCTCGGCCTCGATCACGTCGTCCACATCGATGAAGCTCCAGCCCAGGCGGGCGGCAAGGAGCGGGCCGACGGTGGTTTTGCCTGAGCCCATGAAGCCGGTGAGGACGATGCGGCGGGGCGAGGCTGCGGGGCCGCGCTGGGGATCGGGATTGGCTTCGGACTGGAGCTGGGTGGGCATGAGAGCTTTTCCGCGGCAGGCAAAGAACGCGCTTTCTCAATCCAGTATAGGGAAGGAAGATCCCGCGTCCGCGGCCGGTCAGCTGAGAACCATGATCATGGCGCCGGCGGTGATGAGCAGGCCGCCGACCAGGGCCGCAGGGTTGAGTTTTTCGCCCAGCAGCAGCCATGCGAAGAGCATGACCAGCGGGACGCTGAGCTTGTCGAGCGGGGCCACGCGGGAAGCCGGTCCCAACTGAAGGGCGCGGAAGTAGCAGAGCCAGGACAGGCCGGTGGCCAGGCCGCTGAGCGTGAGAAAGAGCACGGTGCGGCGGTCGAGAGAGCGGATCTCGCCGTGTTTGCCCAACGCCAGGGCGATGGCCCAGGCAAAGACCAGCACCACGCTGGTGCGCAGCGCCATGGCCAGGTTCGAATCGACATGCGCCACGCCCACCTTGGCCAACAGGGCGGTGGCGGCGGCAAAGGCAGCGGAGAGCAGCGCCCATCCAATCCAGCTCATGGGAGGTATGTTACGCGCCGGGCGCTCGACATGGGGTCGGCTACACTGAAATTCATGGAGACCGGCCGCGCCAGCAAGACAGCTCTCGGTGTGGCCATTCGCCGCGCCGCGCACCAGATCATGGAGCGGCCACGCATTCTGGACGATCCCATCGCGGTGCGGCTGATCGGCTCCGGATTCGCCCGGGGCATGGAGCGCGCGATGCACCCGGTGGGGCGGGATTTTCGCGCCTTCATGGCGGTGCGCAGCCGTTATGTGGAAGACCAACTGGCTGCAGCAGTGGCGCAGGGTGTGACGCAATATGTGGTCCTCGGCGCCGGGCTGGACACCTTTGCCTATCGCAATCCGTTCCCCGAGCTGCGGGTCTTCGAGGTGGATTTTCCGGCCACGCAAGCGTGGAAGCGGGCGATGCTGGCCGAAGCCGGCATCGAGCTGCCCCACAGCCTGACGTTTGTTCCGCTGGACTTTGAGCACCATACGCTGGCCGAGGGGCTGGCCGAGGCGGGCTTCGATGCAGGAAGGCGCGCGTTCTTTGGCTGGCTGGGGGTGATTCCCTACCTGACGCTGGAAGCCTTTCGCGCCACGCTGGGGGCCATTGCGCAACTGCCGGCCGGGAGCGCCGTGGGCTTCGATTACGCGCTCGCGCCGGAGACTCTGAGCCCCATCGGCCGCAAGGCCTTCGACGCGCTGGCCGGGCGCGTTGCCGCTACCGGAGAGCCATTCCAGCTCTTCTTTACGCCGGAAACGTTGGAGTCGGAACTGCGCCGCGCGGGATTTCAGCGCTTTGAGCAGTTGAATTCAGACCAACTGAACGACCTCTACTTCAAAGACCGAGCCGACGGCCTTAAATTGTCTGCCGTGAAACTGGGCATGGTGGCGACCGCCTGGGTCTAGCTGCGCCCGCTGGGCAAGGCTGCGCGATAAGATGAGTCATGCGCCCGTTGGGTTTTGTCTCGATCGCTTTTGCGCTGCTTACGTTCTGCGGCTGCGGATATCACACGGTGGGCTCGGCTACGCATCTGCCGCCCGATGTGCGGACGCTCTCCGTGCCGGTATTTGCCACGCGCACCGAGGCCTATCACACAGAGACGGTAATGACCAACGCGGTGATCCGCGAGTTTGCCGCGCGGACCCGGTTCCGGGTGACGACCGACGCGAACCCGGACGCCGACGCCGTCCTGCACGGGACGATTCTGAAGGAGTATGTGGCGCCGCTGACCTACAATGCCTCGACGCAGGAGTCGTCCAGCTTCCTCATCACCATGGTGGTTTCAGTCACGCTGAACGGCCGGGACGGCAAGGTCCTCTACGAGAACAAGAACTACGTGTTCCGCCAGCAGTACCAGTCGACCACCGACCTGCCGACCTTCCTGCAGGAGAATCCGGCGGCGCTGGAGAGGCTCAGCCGCGACTTTGCGCGGGCGCTGGTGGCCGATGTGCTGGAGGGGTTCTGAGCTCACGTTTGATGGAGGAGGATTTGGCTTTGGAAGTGACCATTCGACCAGCCGATGAGTCCGAAATCGATTGGTGCGCGCATTTGATGGCATGCAATGACCCGTGGCTCACGTACAGGTGTTCAGTCGAGTGGAGCCGAAATGTTCTCAACTGGCCAGGTAGCTCGCTGTACGTTGCCGTTGCTGAGGAGGCTATCGGGTTCATCCTGCTCCACCACAGGGGCTTTTTGGGTTCACCTTACATTGCGGCCGTCGTGGTAGCGGAGGAGTATCGAGGCAACGGAATCGGCGGGAGGATGCTGAAGTTCGCAGAACAGGCCTTTTCCGGAGCCCGCCACGCATATCTTTGCGTTTCGTCGTTCAATTGCCGCGCATTGCAGCTTTACCAGCGCCACCGCTATCTCAAAATCGGCGAGCTTCCGGATTTTATTGCCGATGGCGTTTCTGAATTCCTGATGGGCAAAGAATTGAGTTAAGGAATTTCTGAATAAGTCCCTGCTGTGAAGGCGGCATTCCCTCAGCAGATTGGTGGATGGGTTGAAACCCATCCCTACCAACCCGCGTTGATTTTTGCTGCGTTCATGTACGGGCTAAAGCCCGGACCCTTCACTCCAAACGGTGTTTCTGGATAGCCGCTGAGATCCTGCCTCCGGGACGGCTTGGCGAATAGGGCTGGCCTCGCAGCGCCGCGCAAGGTATTCTGGAGCCGAATGATCGACACATTCATTGGCCGCGCTGTCTGGACGGTGAGCCGTTGAGCGGCGGGCGCTGGGGCGCGGGCTTTGCCGCCGTGGGCCGCTTTGTGGCGGAGATTGAGGCCGCCGCTACGGCCAAGGGTCCGCTGCGGGCCGGCTACGTGCTGGCCGGCGACGAGGTTTTCCTGCTGGATCGCTGCCGCGGGGCTGTGCTCAAAGGCTTTGTGCCGCCGGATCTGAGGGATTTCTGCCTCTCGGACCTGGACCTGAACGGGACTTCGCTGTTCGAGGTGCTGGACCGGGCGCAGACGCCTTCGCTGATGGCGCCGTTCCAGGTGATTTTTGTGCGCAACGTGCGCCAGCTTTACACCCGCGGCGCCAAGAAGGACGAGTTTGCGGCGCTGGACCGGTATTTCCGCTCGCCCAACCCGCAGGCGCTGCTGATTTTTGTCGCCGACTTTGTGCGCATCCCCTCCGATATACGGCGCATGGAGCTGGACGACAAGAACCGCTTCGAGCGGCTGAGGGAGACCCTGGGCGAGCACTGCGGCATGGTGGAGCTGGCGCGGGTGAACGAAGAAGACGCGATGCGCTGGACGGTGGCCACCGCGCAGGAGGCCGGCATCCGCGTGGAGCCCGACGCGGCGCGCGAGCTGGTGGACGCGCTGGGCGCGGACATGATGCTGATTTCTTCGGAGCTGGAAAAACTGCTGCTTTACACGCTGGGGCGCGGCCGCATCACGCTGGGCGACGTGGAGACCATGGTTCTGGCCGCCAAGCAGCGCTCGCTCTACGAGCTGACCGACGCCATCAGCGCCCGCGACCGGGCGCGCGCGCTGGCGCTGCTGCACGGCCTGCTGAACAGCTCGGACGCGGGCGAGGACGCGGCGATCGGTCATCTCTATATGCTGGCCCGGACCTTCCGGCAGATGCTGGTGATTCTGGAGAAGAACGTGCGCGACTCGCGCGCCATCTGGCAGGCGCTGTGGCAGGGCTTCAGGATGCCTCCGTTTGCCGCCGACGACCTGATCCGCCAGGCGCGCCGCTACAAGAGCCGCCGCGACCTGACGCGTGCGCTCAGGCTGGTGGCGCGGGCGGACCTGGAATTGCGCTCGTCTCCGCCGGACAAGCGGCTGGTGCTGGAGCGGCTGGTGTATGAGCTGGCATCGGAGCCAAAGCCCGCTTCGGCGCTGTTTGCGTCGAGCCAGCTTTCGTTTGAAGTGTAGCGCCGAGCGTTGCACTCAATTTGGAGCCTGAGCAACGGCCCCTTCAAGGACTGCATCCTTGAGATTTCATTCCCACGCCCTCATGGCTGCGGGAGAGCTTCCAGCGTGAGCACCTGGAAGGGCGCCAGGCGGAACGTGTGGGGCTTGCCCGCTTCGAGTTCAATTGCGGGCTGCGAGGCCTCGGAGGACCACGGGCTGCGCGCGCTGTAGCGGCGGGCTGCTGCCGTGGGGAGTTCGAAGGCCTGGGCGATATCGACTGTGAAGTCCTGGGCCTCGGTACTGGGATTGCGCAGGGTCAGAATCGCTTTCTGAGGAGACCATGCGGCCCAACCGTAGATCTGCAGCCAGCGCGGATCGCCGCCGACCCAGTGCGTGTCAACGAGAGTGGAGGCATTGCGGCGCGACCATTTGGCGGCTTCGGCCAGCACGTTCCAGTCGGCCTCGGTAAGCAGCGTTGGAGTGATATATAACTCCTGTAACTGGGTTCCGGAGCCGAAGTAGGAACGGACCTCATTGGAAAAGTCGCCGCCTGGGTCAGTGGAAAGATGCGGCGCCTGCCGCGCAAAGACAATTCCATGCAGCATGAGGGAGTTAAGGGGGTATAGCTTGCCGGCCTTGACGACTTCATCGTAGGTATCCCCGTCGCGATAGGTGATCCAGCGTTGGCGGTCCGAGCCGACGCCGGCAAAGTCCGTATCGTCGCCTCCGCGCCAGACCGAGTCCGCATAGAAGAGCCAGAACGGGGAAGGCCAGGTTCCCGAGGTGAGGTTGATGTAGAGATCGGGCTTCAATTGGCGCAGGTCGCCGATCAGATGGATGGCGGCATCGAAATCGGAACTGAATGCGCTGCCTTTCACTACCTGGTCTGCGTTTCCGGTGCCGTCGAACTTGAACTGATTCACTCCGTATTTCGAAACCATGCCGGTGACGGCATCGTGAAAGAGCGCGTAATAGCGGGGACCGGACAGGGCCAGGCCGCCATCGACTATCTCATAGCCGCCTTTTTTCGCGGTCGCTATTCGCTCCTGCTTGGCTTGCGCATAGCCGCCCCATGGCGACAACCAGATGCCCGGAGCCGTGCCATATTCGGCCGCGGCTTTGGTGAGCGGCTCGAAGCCGTCCTTGAAGTCCGAGCGTATCTTCCACAGATCGTTGAGATCGTCCCAGCCATCGTCAAAGAGAAAGGAGTCGAGGGTAACTCCGCGCTTCCTGTTCAGCTCTTCGCCAAAGGCATGAATGCGGTTCAGAGCTTCCTGCTGGGTATAGGGGTTGCCGTAGCCAATATCGAACCAACTGTTGTAGTGCAGGAAGGTGCGATAGGGATGGGCGCGCTCGCGTTCAAGATAAGTGAGGAAGGCGCGGCGCATCTGCCCGGCGGGCGCGACGCCGACGACCGATGAGTAACGGGCAGACTGACCGGCGCCGATGGGCACGCCGCTGTGCAGCTCGCTCACGCCGCGATCGGCCACCACGCTGCTCTCAGAGAGCGGGGACTCGAAGCCGAGATAGAAATTACCGGCGGTCAACGGAGAGCCCTTCACGGTTCCGGCAACGGCGATGCCCGGAGAGCGCACATCGATTAGGATGAGGCCGCTCAATGGAACCGGCTTGCTGCCCGCGGCGATGGTGAGGATCTGGCGAATGTAGCATGAGTCCTGGCGCAGCGTGAGCGCCCAGTCTGCCTGAAACCGGCCCGCGGGATCGGCGAGCGGGTAGTGAACGGTAACTCCAGGCAGCCGGTCCGAAGCGCGGGAAGCTGCTGGATCGGGAGTGAGCTGTTCCACCCTTGCAGGGCCGGAAATGAGCAGGTCCGCGGCCCGCAGCACGCCGATGCCCTGCATTTCGATGGTGAAGGGCCCAACCAATGCGAGCGATGCACCCTGGACCGATTTCCCGGCTGCCTTGTCCTGGATGAGCAGGGAGGTCAAGCGGCCATCACGGATTTGCCACACGGCCGCGATGCGGCCGTTCTGCAGCGTGCCGCCGGCCTGCTCATTGAGAGCGACCACCGGGTTGCCCGCGGCGCTGTCGACCGAACTCTGCGAGAAAGCGGCACACAGGCCCAGAGAGCCCAGGCTGACAAGCAGCGCCAGGATTCTGAGCGGAAGCAGAGCCGCACGGGATGGCATCAACCGGATGGCCACGGACCCCTCCCTCGTTCAGGGAACAGTGTAGCTGAGTTTAGCCGGGGGGTTGACGCGGGTTTACGCGGGGCCAGAGCGTCGGCCGAGGCTCAATGCACGCCATGCTCGTTGAGCCACGGGCCGTACTGGTGGTCTTCCTTCATGATGTGGTTGTTGAGCCAGTCGCGCAGGAAGTCCAGCAGATGAAGGTTCAGCGTGATTTCGCCCCGGTCGAAGCGGCCGACGTATTCCTCGACCTGTTTCATGAGGTCGCGGTGCTTGACGCGGTGTTCGTTCAATCCGGGGTATCTTGCATTGGCCATCATGCCTTCTTCAGCGGTAAAGTGGGTGCGCGTGTAGTCCACCAGCTTGCGCAGCAGGGGGCCGGTCATGGCCTGCGCCTGGCCCTTCATCATCGCGGCGTGCAGGTCGTTCAGTATCCCGAACAGAACGGTGTGTTGACTGTCCAGGGCTTTGACCCCTACGGAGTATTTGCTGTTCCACGTCATTAGAGCCATCGAATCTCCCCTGCCGGAGCCTGCCGGCAACGGAGTTATCGGAAGGAAAGGCCAAAAGGTTGAGGGGAATTCATGGCCGGGACTTCTCCGGGTCTGCCGTGTTGCATGCTGACGCCAGCGGCTCAATGTACGCCGTGGTCATGCAGCCACTGCTCGTACTCATGGTCCACTTGCTGCAGGTGGTTGGTGAGCCAATCGCGCAGAAACTGCAGCAGCGGAAGGACTATGGCGTGGTCGCCCTTCTCGTAGCGGGCCACATATTCCCCGATCTTGCCAGTCAACTCGCGGTGTTTTTCGCGGTGTTTGGCCAGCCCCGGGTATTTGGCGGTCTCCATCAGCCTTTCTTCGGTGGAAAAGTGTTCGCGTGCGTAATTCACCAGCTTGCGCAGCAACGGGCCGACTACGCCTTGCGCCTGGCCCTTCATCATTGCGGCATGAAGTTCGTTCAGCATTCCGATAAAGGTGGCGTGTTGATCGTCTACAGCCTTCACCCCCACGGAGTACTTTTTGCTCCAAGTCAGTAAAGCCATTCATTCCTCTTCCGCCGGTATTTGCCGGCAACGGTTGTATCGTCAAAAAGGCAAAGAAGTTGAGTGCGGATCGTGGCGGCAGTTTGAGCAGGTTCTAATGGACGCCGCGCTCATTCAGCCAGGGGCCGTACTGCCGGTCCAGGGCTTCGATGTGTTCGAGGTATCCGTCGCGCAGGGAGCAGAGCATGGAGCGCAACTCGACTCCTTCGCCGTATTGCACCCGATGGGCCGATTGGAGCATCTGCGCCAGGATGCTGTGGTGCTGGGCGCGGTGTTCGGCCAGGCCGGGAAAGCCACTCTGCTCCATCAACTGCTCTTCGCTCCAGAAATGCATGCGGGTGAACTCGATCAACCGGTCCAATAACTGGCTGATCTGTTCGCGGCCGCATCCATGCACCACCGCGAGGCGCAGTTCGTTCATTGCATCCATGAGGATGCCGTGCTGATCGTCCATGGCACGAACGCCGACGGTGCAGGCGTGGTTCCAGGTAAGAAGGGTCACATGGTTCTCCGCTAATTGCTAAGGAAGGTATCGGTCAGTCTTCGCCGGGGTGTTAGGGGTAATCTGCCTGGCACGTGTGACCAAGGTTTGGCGCGGCGGCTTCGCGGCGGAAGAACCTGGCAACGAGGGGATGGGGATTTCCCTTTGTCGAAAGGACGCGATGCGGAAGAAACAGCCGGGAGGGAGGCGCACAATGGAGTTGAGAACCATGATCACGCCGGCTAATTTGATCGCTGCCTTGCTCACGCTGAGCCCGTTTCTGATAGCGGCATTCTTTCCGCAGCGCGTGACCGGGCGGGCGCGCAGGCTGCCGGTGTGGGCGCAACTTGTGGCTCCCGCTGCGTTGAGCGTGCCCTATGTGCTGGTGGCGTGCGGCGGCGGCGTTTTCCGCTGGAGCTGGTTTGCGCTGTATGCCGTGCTTCCGGTGGCGGTGGCGAGCCTGCTTTGGCAGGCTGGGCGCGCGGACCCCGGTCAGCCACCCCAGCGACCAGGACCTGTCGCCGGGGACCCCGGCCAGGCGGCCCAGCGGCAAACCTCTGTCGCTGGGGACCCCGGTCAGGCGGCCCAGCGGCAAACCTCTGTCGCTGGGGACCGCGGTCAGCCACCCCAGCGACCAGGACCTGTCGCCGGGGACCGCGCAGACCAGCGCGGCAACTGGCGGGATTTTCTGGTTCTGGCGGTGCTGGGCCTGGCGGTCGATCTGCGCTGGTTCGAGGGCGCGTGGCCGGCCCACCTGGCCATCTTCAGCAAAATGCTGCTGCTGGACGCGGGCATCTACGGCTTCATCGCGGTGCGGCAACTGCAGGGGATCGGCTTCGACCTGCGCCTGCGGCTGAGCGATGCCGCGATCGGCCTGCGGGAGGTGGCCCTGTATACGCCGATGGCGCTGGCGCTGGGCCTGGGGTTGGGCTTTCTGCATTTGCACCGGGGGTGGCCGGGGCTGGCGCCGATTGCCGGCGCATGGGTTTTCACCTTCTTCTTCATCGCGGTGCCGGAAGAGCTCTTCTTCCGGGGATGGCTCCAGAATCTTCTGGAACGGCGCATGGGACGCACGCCGGCGCTGTTTCTGACGGCGGTGCTGTTCGGACTCGCCCACTTCAACAAGCGGGCGGTGCTGTTCAACTGGCGCTATGTGCTGCTGGCGGCGGTGGCGGGCGTGTTCTATGGGCGGGCGTGGCGGCAGGAGCGGCGGGTGGGAGCATCCGCCGTCACCCACGCCACGGTGGACGCGATCTGGTCTCTATGGTTGCGGTAACTGAACCGGATGGGGCGCGTGGTGGCGGTAGGTCAGGTAGCCGAGGCCAACGCGCATGTTATGGTCCACGGGTCCGGGAACGGTGATGGCAATGGCGATGCCGAGGATGGCGTGGGTCATGGCGAGTGGATAGAGGTTGCGGTAGCGGAGAAAGACAAGGCAGGCGGCAAGGCCCCAGAGGAATGTGACCGACGTAAGGATGGGATTGGGCAGGTGCGCAAGCGCGAATAGAACCGCCGCCAGGAGCACCGCGGACTTCGCACCCGGCAGCAGGCGCAGGAACCGCGGCAGAAAGAACCCCAGCAGCAGGAACTGCTGCACGCAGGCCCAGAGCGCATAGGCCCAGTAGGTTTTGATGAAGAGAATGGGACCGCCGGGCAGACGCAGCGTGTGAAGCTGGATGGCGACGATGACGGCGACCGCAGCCACCGCGATCGCCGCGGCGACCACCCAGAGCGAACGGAGAAAGTTTGCCGTGCGCAGGCCCATAGCCTTCAGGCCGTCGAACGAAATCGAGGTGATGATCACGACCGCGGCGGCAGCAAACCACCAGAGGAATTTTTGCCAGGGACGCGGCGTCCAGATGACGAGCAGAATCAGCGCATAGGCGATGGCAAGCTCGAAGAAACTGCGCCGCCTGCTGTGTGCGGCGACGGAGTTCTTCCTGGCGGAGGGTGACGCTGTGTCTTCTGCCATGCAAGAGATGGTACGGCAATCCGCCGCGCCTACTCCAGGATGATATCGGGCTCCGGCTCGTGTCCGCGCGTGGTGAGGGTGATGGCGGCGGCCAGAATGAGCGCGCCGCCGGCCCAGGCGTAAGGACCGAGGTGTTCGCCGAGCAACTGGACGCCGAGCCAGGAGCCGAGGGCCGGCTCGATGTTGAGGAAGACGCCGGCGCGCGAGGCCGGCACATGGTGAATGCCCCAGTTCCAGAGCAGCGTGGTGGTGGCCGTGCAGAGCAGGCCGCTAATGGCGAGCGCGGCCCAGGCGGTGGAGCTGACGTGGGCGAATGGGGGCGGCTGGAAGGGGTGATGGGACACGGGACTCAGAAGCGGATTCAGCAGCCAGGGGCCGAGGATCAGGACGGCCAGCATGACGGTTCCGGCGAGGATGGTGTAGGCGGTGACGACCGGCGGGCTGTGGGTCTGCATCAGCTTCTTCGAGAGCAAAATCCAGGCCAGGGCCGTAAAGAGCGAGGCGACGACCAGCAGGTCGCCTGTGAGCGAGGGCTCACCGCGCGTGGCCGGGGCGCGGCTGCCACCCAGCGCGATGAGCGCCGCACCCAGAGTGGAGCCGCAGAGAGCCATCCAGCCGAGCCAGTCAAGGCGCTCGCCGGCAAAGAGCGTGGCCGCGGCGGCCAGCAGGACCGGCATGGCGCCCACCATCAGCGAGGCGTGGCTTACGGTGCTGAGGGCCAGGCCGTGGAACTGGAGCAGGAACTGGATGGGCACGCCGAGGGCGGCGGAGAGAAGGAGGGTGCGGGTTTCGCCGCCGGTAAGGTGAAAGCGGCGGCGATTGGCCAGCACCAGCGGCAACATGCCCAGCGAGGCGAACAGGAAGCGGTAGAGCACCATGTGCTCGACGCTCATTTCGTCGAGCGCCAGCCGGCCCCAGTAGAAGCCCGTGCCCCACAGGCAGCCGGCCAGCGCACAGGCGCCGTAACCCAACAGTGCAGTGCGTTGGCCGGCCGTGGAGTGCTTTGCCATCCCTCTTTTACTGTCGCACACGCACGAGGGGGCAGTATCACTGCCAAAAACCCGCGTTATCGGCGAGAATATGGTTCGATGGTGAAACGGCTGCGAACTCTGTGGGGTCATGCGGGCCTTTGGCTGGTCCTGGCTGGGCTGCCGCTGTGCGCGGTGCAGGCGGGGCAGGCGCAGGGCAGCGCCGCGTTCCCGGCGGAACAGTCCCGCGCGGGCAAGGAGCGCCCGTCTTCCGACCGGCTTCCCGAAAAGCCCACCCTGCCGCCCGCGTTCACGATCCCCGTCGATCCGCTAGGTTTCTCCGCGCCCGGCGCCATCTACCTGGGCCAACGCAACAGCCTGGCCTCGCTGGATTTTCTGGACGAAAACCGCCTGCTGTTTACCTTTCGCGTGCCGGGACTGATGCGCCGCGAGGCGGGAGACAGCGCGTGGGGCGACGAGCGCCAGATCCGCGCTGTGGTGCTGGCGCTGCCGGCCGGGACGGTCGAGTCCGAGGCCCTGTGGACCGTGCACGACCGGTCGCGCTACCTGTGGGCGCTCAAGGACGGTCACTTTCTGCTGCGGGACCGGGACAGTCTGGAGCAGGGAGACGCCACGCTGGAGTTGAAGCCTTTCCTGCGTTTTCCGGGGCCGCTGCTGGGGCTGGAGATGGATCCGACGCAGCAGTTTCTGGTGACCAACTCCCGTGAGCCCGCGACGGCGGAGCAAAAGCCCGGGGAGGTGCCCAGCCCGGCCACAGCCCAGGCAAGCATGGCTGTGGATGGGCAGAAGTCTGGCGGGCCACCCGATCTGGTGGTGCGCATCCTGCGCCGGGATTCCGGCGAGGTGATGCTGGTGAGCCGCGTTCGCTCGACCGTCCATTTGCCCATCAACTCCGAGGGCTACCTGGAGAGCTTGCGCGGCAACGGGGAGCAATGGCTGCTGAATCTGAATTATTTCAGTGGCGGCAGTGCGGTTCTGGGGCGCGTGAACTCGGCCTGCTCGCCAGGCTTCGATTTTGTCTCGCAACGGGAGTTGCTGGTGACCGCCTGCGCTTCATCGGGCGGACGGAAACTGGTGGCGATGGCCACCGACGGCCGCCGGCTTTGGGAGGATCAGGGCTCGCCGGCGGCTATCTGGCCGCTGGTGGTGATGGCGCCGGATGGCTCGCGGCTGGCGCAGGAGACGCTGGCCGTCACCCACGCGGTCAACGCCTACTCGCCGCTCGAGAGCGAGGACGTGAAAGGCCAACGGGTGAGGGTATTCGATGCGGCCAACGGCAAGGTGGCGCTGGAGGCGCCAGCCACGCCGGCGCTCGATGCCGGCGGCAACGTGGCCATCTCGCCGTCCGGACGGCGCGTGGCCTTGCTGAACGCCGGCGCCATCCAGGTTTTCGAACTGCCCGCGGCGGCACCGCTGGCGGATGCCGCCTCAGAACATGCCGCGCACTGATGCGGGGATTTGTTCCCCCGCGCTAGTGTCCCAGCTCTGCGTTAAACGCCTACAAAGTCTTTAGAGTTATCCGCTTAGATTAAGCGGGAAGATTTCCACATAATCCACAGTTACCCTTTGTTGACAAGGCGCAACGCTAAAGAGCATAGTTTGGACATTCCGGGTTGCTAGGTAGGCCTGAGTATCTTCATTCGTGACGGTTTTAAGGCCTCTACCGAAAAGCACGAGCATGGAATACTGTGTGTACGGAGCTGGAAAGCCCGACCATGGAATACTAAGTGCAAGGAGCCGCAAGGCCCAAGCATGGAGTATTACATGGCCGGAGCCGAAAAGCACGACCATGGAATACAAAGTGTAAGGAGCCGAAAGGTTCCAAGCATGGAGTGTTACATGGCCGGAGCCAAAGAGCCCTACCATGGAGTATTGTGTGTGAGGAGCCGAAAGGCCCCGAGCATGGAATATTTCATGGGCGGAGCTGGAAAGCCCTACCATGGAGTATTGTGTGTGAGGAGCCGAAAGGCCCCAAGCATGGAATATTTCATGGGCGGAGCCGGAAAGCACCAGCATGGAGTGCGAAGTGTGCGGAGCCGAAAGGCGCCAGCATGGAGTACGAAGTGTTGGGAGCTGGAAGGCACTAGCATTGAGTACTGCGTGTGCGGAGCCGTAAGGCTCCAGCATGGAGTATTTGGTGCCAGGGGCTGGAAGGCACCAGCACTGAGTACTGCGTGTGCGGAGCCGAAAGGCTCCAGCATGGAGTATTTGGTGTGAGGGGCTGAAAGGCACCAGCACTGAGTACTGCGTGTGCGGAGCCGCAAGGCGCCAGCATGGAGTACGAGGTGTTGGGAGCAGGAAAGCTCCAGCATGGAGTGCTCTGTGTGTGGAGCCGAAAGGCTCCAGCATGGAGTACGAAGTGCCGGGAGTTGATAGGCACCAGAATGGAGTACAACGTGTGCGGAGCCGAAAGGCGCCAGCACGGAGTATGACGTGTACGGAGCCGAAGAGCCCCCAGTACCGAGTACCACGTGTGCGGACCTGCAACCCGGGACACTTCTAAACCTCCCTTGCGTTTTGCCCCTTTTAGATTTGAATAGCTTCCACGCGAGCCCCAGCGGCAGGCAAGCTTTCTGTGTTTCGAGCGGTTCTCCCGTTTGTGTGGCGTTTCCGGCCCCATACAAGGTGGCTTTTGCTTCCACTCCAATGGCGAAGTGTGTGCCCCCTGGGCATCGCTTGGGACCCTGGAGAGAAAAAGCCACTCAGTTGCATTGGCTTTGCTCTGCTGCAACTGGAGAACCGCTATAAACTCCCGTATTTCAATATCTGCACGCGCTCTCACTCCATCTTCGCGACGTATCCTCGTGCTCTCTCTCGAAGGGGCTTTGGATTGCCCATTTTGAATAGGGCAACATCGGCATGTGCATCCTCCAGCCGGAATTGTGGGGCGTTGCGCGGTGGGAAGTCGCTGCCGATCCAGTCACAAAAAAACCGTCTGCCAGGGCGGGGTCTTCCGAATCTTCGCGTCGCGCAACGCAAAGACACCGCCGCGGTGCGCGAGCAGTAACGATCCGGTTCACGGCGTTCGCCGGCCCGTGTAGACTGGGCGATGGGAGATTCTTCTTGACCACGGCCGTCGTCCACTATACGGCTGCGGCGGTTACCGACCGCGGCCGCAAACGCCCTTCCAACGAAGATGCATTCGGATTCTCCGTCGAGCACGGAGTCTACCTGGTCTGCGACGGGATGGGCGGCGCCGCGGCCGGGGAGATCGCCAGCTCCATTGCGGTGGACGAGATGCTGCGCCGGCTCAGTCGCCGCGCCGGGGGCGAGAGCGGGGCCGTCGCGCCGCAAATGCCGGGGTTGGCCGAGGAGGCCGTCCGCGCCGCCAACGAGGCCATCTTCTCCCGCTCCGAGCGCAACTACAAGCTCAGCGGAATGGGCACCACGCTGGTGGGCCTGGTGGTGGAGGAACGCCACGTGTGGGTGCTGAACATCGGCGACAGCCGCTGTTACCGGCTGCGCAACCGGCGGCTGGAGCAGCTCACGCTGGACCACTCGCTGGTGGAGGAGCAGGTGAGGATGGGCCGCATGACCCGCTCGGAGGCGCTGCGCTCGCCGCTCAGGAACGTGATCACCCGCGCGCTGGGCACCCAGAGCTGCGTCACGCCGGATATCTTCGCGCTGGAAGCCGAGCCCGGCGACCTGTTCCTGCTTTGCTCCGACGGACTTACCCGCGAGCTCTCCGACGCGCTGATTGAATCCATGCTGAGGGTCGATCTTGCCCTCGACGGCCTGTGCAGCCGCCTGGTGGAAGCCGCGAAGAAGGCCGGCGGCCACGACAACATCACCTGCCTGCTGGTGCGCGCGGAGGGCTAAGGAAGCTCCGATTAAGTTCGCGCGCATGCGCCAGCATTCCCTCAGGGGCTAAAGCCCGCCTTCATTTTGCTGCGCTTACGGCACGACTGAACAGGTTGCGGAAAAACCCCAAAGGTATGGCGAAACCTGAAAGAAACCTTCCCTCAGGGGCTAAAGCCCTGTTCATTCTATTGGCTTTATCGGCACGACTGAAGTCGTGCCCTTTCAAAACAACGGCGGAAACGAGTTTTTCCGCAATCTGTGAAGTCGTGCCCTTTCAAAACAACGGCGGAAACGAGTTTTTTCCCGCAACCTGTGAAGTCGTGCCCTTTCAAAGCATCGACTTATTCAGAGGTTCCCTAATGCTTCTTCATGCGCTCAAAAAGCAGGACCATCGGTATGCAGAGCAGCGAAAGGAACGCCAGCAGACGGAAGATATCCGCATAGGCCAGCAGCGCTGCCTGCTGCTGAACGCTCCGGTAAATGGCCCCCAGCGCCATTTGATGAGCGGTGAAGGCGTCCGCGCCGGCGGCGAACAGTTTTGCCTGCAGGCCGTGGAGTAACCCGCCCACGACGGGATTTCCGGCCCCGGCGTCGGCCGCCAGGTAACTCTGATGGGTCTGGGAGCCGCGCACCAGGAGAGTGGTGACGGTGGCGATGCCGATGCTGCCTCCAATGTTTCGCATCAGGTTGTAGATGCCGGCCGCATTGCCGATCTCCTGCTTGCGCAGCCGGCTCAGGGTCATGGTGGTCAGCGGAATGAAGATGAAGCCCATGGCGAAACCATTGCCGACATTGGGCAGCACGACCGAGGCCATGCCGATCTCGAGATTGATGTGGCCCAGCATCCAGGTCGAATAGCCCAGCAGGGCGAATCCAAAGGCCATGAGCAGACGGCCGTCGATGTACCGGACCAGGACTCCCACCGCAATCATGGAAACCATGGAGCCGATGCCGCGCGGACTCACGGTCAGACCGCTCTGCAACGCCGAATACCCCAGCAAGGTCTGCAGAAACAACGGCAGCATGGCTGTAGCGCCATAGAGGACAAAACCGTAAATACCGGTAATCAGCGTTCCCACGCCGAAGTTGCGGTCCAGGAGCACACGTAGTTGCACGATCGGATCTCGATCTGTAAGTTCGCGGAAGATGAAACCCGCAAGCGCAATCGCCGAGATCGCGGCTGTCCATCGTATCCATGGAGTCGAGAACCAGTCCGCCTCCTGCCCCTTGTCGAGCATTAACTGCAACGTACCCAGCCAAAGAGCCATGAAGCCGAAACCGAGATAGTCTATGGCTCCTCGAAAAGCCTTGCGCAGGTAAGGAGGATCTTCGACAAACAGGTTGACCATGAACAGGGCCAGCACGCCGATGGGAAGATTGATGTAAAAGATCCAGCGCCAGGAGTAGCTGTCGGTAATCCATCCGCCCAGGGTGGGTCCGATCACCGGGGCCACCACCACCCCGATGCCGTAGGCGGCCATGGCCGTGCCGTGCTGCCGGGGCGGAAAGCTCTCCAGAAGGATGGACTGCGCCAGGGGCTGCATGCCGCCCCCGCCCACGCCCTGCAGAACCCGGGCTACAATCAGCATCGGCATACTGACCGCCATTCCGCAGAGCAGCGAGGCGGCCGTAAAGATCAGGATGGAAACGATGAGCAGGCGCTTGCGCCCGATGCGCCGCGCAATCCATCCCGCGGTGGGCAGCATGATGGCATTGGAGACCAGATAACTGGTCAGAACCCACGTCGATTCATCCGTGGAAGCCGAGAGATTGCCGGCAATGTGCGGCAATGCGACGTTGGCGACCGAGGAGTCAAGCACCACCATGAAGGTGGCAAGCATGACCGAGGCGGCGATCACCCACGGATTCGCCGCCGGCGTCCACTTGCTCTCTTCCGCTTCCGTAAGGCGGCGCGCGTTGCTGGGAGTGCTCATCCGGCTTTCGTTGCTCTCGTTCCGCAGGGTTGGCTGCCGGTGGCCATGACCAGGGTCCTGCAAGGCGATCTCTTCAACTGATTATTATGCGCTACGGCAAAGAGGCCGCCGGCGACGGCTGCGGCACCCGTTTCATCGCATCAGTTGGACAACGGCTCGGGCGCGGCGGTAGGGCACAGAGGGGGCAGCATCCGGCGTGGCCGCAAACGTCAACTCCACAAGCCCATCGGCAACCGGCCGCGCAACCGCGCCCTCCGCCTGTACAACTCCCCATCCGGTCTGGAGCTGAAGGTGCGACTCTCGGTCCGAGGGCACATCGGCCGCAATGGTAAGCACGCCGCCCTCCAGACGAGCGCTCACCACGCGCACGCCGCTACCTGGCATTCCCTCGAGCGGCGGCGGCGATTCCGCAATCACGGAGACTCCTCCCTGCCAGTCGATGTGCATTTCGCTTCTTCCGTGCGGAGCGTCCAGCAGCACCTTGGCAACGCTCTCCTGCGGATGGTCTTCCAATGCCGCCGAGATTGGACGATCGTCCAGCTCCGCGCCTTCGATGCGGGCGCCGAGAGGAATCTCCGGAGCGAATGCGAGCTGGAAGGGCGCGCCGGAGTTTTCGATGGTGAGCGTGAGCCCGCGCGGTGTGCGCCGCAACGCGAGTGCGACAGACGCGTCGGACAGCCTGATGTGTTCGAGTGAAACGCTTCCCCATGCAGGCGGCAGGCGCGGAGCGAATTCGATGCGGTTGGCGGCGGAGTCCACGTTGAGCCCGAGCAGCCCGTGAATGGTTGCATCAAGGAAGCCCGCGGACGACCACGTCTGTTCGGGAACGGACTCAGTTTGCGGACGGTAGACGTTGCCGGCCAGCACCTCATCCATGTGGCCCAGAGAATCGAGCGAGGACCACGGCAGCAGGGCGCGCCACAGGCCCAGCGCGGTCACGGGACGATGCTCCGACCAGAAGGCCTGGGCAAGCGACGCTGTCCCCACAGCCCACACGCTGCCCTTGGCATAGGAGCTGGGATCGTAGCCCGCCGAGTCTGCGCCCACGCTGCGTGTGCCCCAATCGGTTTGGAAGGCAGACGAAGCAAGTTGGTCGAGCACACTCGCTTCCTGTTCAGCGTTGAAGAGGTGCAGAGTGAGCGCCTCGCCGGGACCGCTGCGCTGCTCCGGCGCGTCCTTTCCCGAAGGCGCGTGGCCGCTCACCCAGAACGATTGGCGCGCATTCCAATAGCGATTGGGAATCGCGGCGGCGGCGAGACGACCTGCGCGCGCCGCCTCATCGGCCAGGTCTGCGTGGCCGGCGAGCGCGGCCAGATGCGCAAACGCCTGCGCAGCCTGGACCCAACCGGTGGATAGGCCGAGGTCGTCGGAGATGCGGTCCTGTTCATCGCCGCCTTCCTTGCCGGCGGGAATGCGCGGCAATCCGGTTGCCGGATCGATGAGAGACCGGCAGTAGCGAAATGCGGCATCGAGCGCCTCCCAGTGCTCGCGCGCAAAGGCCAGGTCTCCACTCGCGGTGACGTAGCGCTCGACCGTGGAGAGAAATTGGAAGGTGATGTCCACATGGACAAACATGTAGGGAAACTTGCCGGTCCAGTCGATCAATCCGGCGCTCTGTGAGAGTTCATGCCAGATCATTCCCGTCTTGCGATCCTGGTAGCGGAGAATGAACTCGAGCTCCTGGCGGGCAAGCGCGTTGTCGCTCAAGGCGATGGCGGCATCCGCGGCCACCATTCCATCGCCGGCGAAGAACCAGTCGTATTGGGGCCGCCGCGCGCCGCGCGAGGGTCCGTATCCGGCCACGAAGCCGCAGCCCAGATCGGGATTGCACACCCAGGCCTGGTCCAGCGCAATCTCAGCCCACGCGATGGCCTGATTGACTTGGGGTTCGGGCGTTTGCACGCGCAACGATGCGTCCTGAAAATCTTTGAGATGCGCCGCGGCCTTCGCTTCGAGAACCTGCCGGTCGCGGATCAACTGCCGGAACAGCGCGCCGGGATCGCCGGCATGGGGCGGGTTCAACGCGACGAAGACTCGGGCAATACCGGAGCTGCCTGGGCGAAGGGAAAAGCCAAGGGTGGTAGAACTCTCGCCGCCCGCGGTGCTGTTGGCGATGTCGTCGTGAGCCACGATCTCTGAGGAGCCCACAACCGCGCTATAGCCATCTGCCGGCTCCGACAGCACGAAGGCAGGGAGCGAAGGATTCCATGCGACGCTCTGGCCGCCCAGCGCCCCCGGCCACATCAGGTCGAGCACGGGCGTCGCGTGCACATCGATCTCGATCGCGTGTCCGCTCTCGACCCGGTAGGTCAGAATTGCGCTGGGCTCGTCCAGCGGAACGAAGAGCTCTTCGCGGACCATGAAGTCCGGTCCAAGATAGGTGCGGGTGATCGAGTCCGGCTGGTAGGTAACGCGGCCGAGGATTTCTTCGCCGCGGATGGGCGTGGTGGCGCCGTGCGAGCGAAATGCGACCCGGTAGCCGCTCAGAATCTGAAACGGATAGGCCCAGACCTCCAGGCCATCCGCGGCGTAGCCATCGACCAGCGCACGGCGGCCATGGGCGGCGATGAAGCGCAGCGGCGCAACGGCCTGGGTGTCGAGCGTGAGCCGCCCATCGTTTCCGGGACTTGATGGGTTCTGTTGCGCGGAACTGCGCGTTGCCGTCGAGGACAGGCTGGCGGCGACTCCAAGAAGAAGTCCGAGCCTGCCTGCGCGGAGCAACCAACCTGCGATCGACACGAGCATCTCCTGAGTGAAATCTGATGCTGCCTGGCGCCTGCCATAGGATTGTAGACCGCGGCAAGCCCCTTCACGAAAGGTCAAAGAGTTGTCCGGCGAGCGGCGGAATGGTTACAGTTGTTTGAGAGCCGATTGGGAGCGCGCCCTTGATCGCCGGGTCCAGCGGCAGAACGGTTCCGCTGGACGCCTGGTTTAACCGCCAGAAGCGCGCGGATGCAATCGGACGGCAGGCTTCTTTTCACTGCAAGCGGACGACCTGAGCAACAGCGGCTACTCGCTGTCTGGTCCTATCTTCCGCAACTGTGGTGTCCTGACCATCCCTCGGGTTATCATCGACTCGACTACAGGCTCCACGGACATTCCTCATGCCACATGCACGACCGTCCTTTGGGGCAGTTCCTCAGGCAAGCAAATTCAGGGGTTCGGCGCCGAGTCAGCGTACTCTCTCCAGCCGTCTCCCACAAACGCCACATGGTCAGCCATCTTCACCGCCGAGGCAACTGAATCCTATGCGCCGCAAACCCGCACTGCTTCTCACGTCTTTCATCCTGGCTGCTGCAACCATCCTTAGTGCGCAGACCACCATGATCACTGCCGGCACGACTGTGGGCGGAACTGGCGCCCACATTGACGCCGGCGCGATCGCGTTCAAGCCTGCGAATCTGGCGGGCAACCCCCTGCCCGTCAACTTTGGCTCCTCTGGGGGTCTTGAAGCACCAAAGCCGATCGCGTGCCGGATCCCAAGCGGTGCGGTCACGACCGCTCAGGGCGGTGGTCCTTGCCAGGTAGTCGATACCTCGCTGACCTACTCCACCCACTTTTGCTACGCGAAGGCGATCTACGACTCCGTCTTCAAGCAGACGGCACCCGGCATGGGCTGTGTCCAGCCCACGGGAAGCACCTGGAGTCTCGACACCTACGAGCCCGTCGCGGCCCCCACCGCAGAGGTTGTTGCCGGTCTTACAAGCCCTGCCGGGCCCGCCGGAACAGGCTATATCTCCGGCCTCTCCAGCGGCGGCGCAAGCGGTACCCAAGTTGCAGATAAAGGGGCGGCTGCCAAGACATCGGACACGATTCGCTCGGGGCAGCATTGGTTCGACGTACGTTCCAAGGGCGCCTTTTGCGACGGCCACCCCACATCGAACGGTTGGACCGGAACGGATGATACACCGGCCTTCCAGGCGATAGCCGCCAATGCGAACGGGGCAGGCGTCGAAATACCTCCGTCTCCCGGCAACATGTGCTCCATCCTTCCTGGGCCTTCCACTGCCAGCCAGGCGGCGCTGACTTTCAACACCAACAAGTTCATCCTGCGCGGGCAGACGCTCAACATGAGCATCATTCAGGACGCAACCAACGCCGCAACTGCGCAATCGAATGCCCCGCTATTGCAGATAGGAACAGGCGAAACGCTTCTCAACGGCACCAACCTGAACAGCCTTACCCTGCGCGGCGCGTCCAACGTAAGCTATCCGAAGGGGATGTTGCGGATGCACCAGAACAACCTGACGACCATCGAGGATTTGGGGATACAGTTTGGCGTCAACGCGGCTAACTCTTATGGCCTGTACGCCCCAGGAACAGCTACCACAGGCTTTGCGGAGATGCGGTTCAACCGGATAAGTATTTTTGGCGGCGCAGATTCCAATGGGACCGTCAACCCCAATAATACGGGTATATTCATCCAAACGTCCGAGGCTAACACTGACTTTACGGAGTCGAACGTCGAGAATGTTGCTATCGGGGTGGACTTTAGCAGCACCAACGGGACGCCGATTCTGAATTGGACCGGAGGACACTTCGAGCGCATTCCCCCAGGCGGCACCGGCAATTATGCAGGACTCGCCTTCCGCATCCGGCAAGCGCAACTGCATCTGACCGGCGCCAACATCATGGCGGGCATGATTTACCTTGACCCCAGCACGGTTAACAGCAACATAGACATAAGCATGGCAGGCGGAGGGTGGGGTGCGGCCATCGTAGACAATGGGGTTGGCAATCAGATACACCTTGCGGCGGCGAGTTATTCGGGCCAGCAGGCGCTTAATTTGGATGGAAGCGAGCAGTACAAAACGACGACTCTGACCTCTGACCCGCTTTTTCTCGTCTCAGGCGCAAGCGGCTGGACCAAGCTCGGCACCGCGGCCCACGTAACATTGTCCAATCTCTCGCTAACTTCTCCCGGCGCGAAGGCTGGGCAGGCTGTTCTAATTTCCTCCACGGATGCGACGAGCGGCGCTTACATCACGACACAGACGCTCACGCCAGGCACCGAATATGAGCTGGTCATGGTCATGCAGTGGGTAGGAGGCCCGGGGGCGGTGCGGGTGAACGTGGTAGACAATCAATCGTCCGCGACAATCTATACAACGTCCGTGCAGCCCACGATGGCGATTCCGACCACGGGAGGATATTCAGCTTACAGAGTACTAAGGGCATGGATACCGGCCAGTTCCAGCGCGACTACCTGGCAGATTCAGGTGGTTCCATCGTTGGCCAACGATTCTGCAATCGTGGCCTACGCGGGAGTCAATCCCTCGAGCGCGACGATGGCGTCCGGCGTTCCTCTCGCATCGGGCGGCGGCAGGGCCACCTGCAAAAGCGCCTTGCCTTATTCCTCCTATCTTTCCGCAGCTTGCGCAATCTCAGGGAGGGCTAGCGGAGCCAATGCCTCAGTGACCTGGACGCCGAGGAAACCAACGTATGCGACCGGCGCATACGTGAGGATGCACGTTGCATCCGACGCCAACGCCGTTGCTCCCATGTGCAAGATTGGGACGCTCCAGCTCTACTTTCTGCCGAATACCTCGTGGGATTACAACGTGCCGGTCGGATACTGGCCCTCAAGCATTGTCTGTCAGGATGCGCACGGGCCAGCATCCGATGCGAATGATATGGTGGTTTCGCAGCTCAGCGTGGTGCCGATCTATGAGAACCTGGTTGTGCCCATCGTTACGCCGAACGATGGGAAATTTGTTACAGGGATCACTCCAGACGGGGTGCAGCAGCGAACGGCGATTAACCTGGCGGGCAGCACCATTGCTTCGCCGGACGGCGTGTCGGCTGCGGGCAGCACGGAGAAGGGAAACAGCGGCGACGAGCCACTGAATACCTGGACGGGAATCCCCCTGGCGGCTGGTAAGTGCATGAGGTTTACGGGCGCGGCTGCCCGGATAGCCGGCTCGGCAACCAACACGTTCAAAATCATCTTTGGAGGCACGGTGTCCAGTGGGGCGGTGAAGGGCGGAACGACGGTTGCCCGCTGGACTTATACAAACACAGACACATCCACATCTGCCATCTTTCACGCCCTGGTATGTAATAACGCAGATACGACAACCAGCCAGTTCAGCTTGATGGACGCTGTATTTAACAACACGTCTTTAGCGGCAGGAGCGGCGTCGCTGACTTCGTCCGCCTCGACCTCGACGGCCAACAGCGTGTATTTCACATTCAACGGAGCCAGCACGGAGGAATTTACTTCCAAGGGAGCGGAGCTGGAGTTGTTGCCTTAGCGGGAGCGACTGAAAGGGATTCCGACACGAGCTAAAGAGGACTTATGCCGGGGCAGAAACGTAACGTTTGAGTTATCCGGCGTCCCGTCCAGCCTGGTTAGCCAATCGGATTGTCGATTTGCATGAGCAACATATCGAGTTGCCGAAGACAGAAACTGGCTGTTAGAGGGCTGTCGATTTCCCAACCCGTGGCAAGCTTCTCCAGCAGGAAAGCGGTAGCGAGCCGCGGAACCAGGGAAAACGGAATATCGAGTGCATGACAATACATACGCCATGAACCCTCCCGGAGAAAGGTGGAATAGAATAGTTTCTCCGGGGAGAACAACAGGGTCTGCATGTAAAAGAAATGGCAGAGATCATGCAGAGGCAAACCCAGCCATTCGGCGCATTCCCAGTCAAGCAACGTGCAGGTGCCGTCCCGCATTTCTCGAATGTTCCAGGGAGCGAAATCGCCATGCACCAGCGCGGCGGGAACGACCGCGTCTTCCTTCAGGTAGGCAAGTGCGGACTGCAAGTTGCCGGCATGGTTGCCATAGGCTGAATGGCTGCGCAATCTTTCTTCAAGGCGGCGACCGCGCGCCCGCAGCGATACCAATTCTCCTGTCCGGACAAGATCAAGCAGGAGGCGAAGATAGTCCTGTTTGCAGCGCCGGGATCCCAGCTTTCCGGTCAGATATTGTTGCATCGCGGCGCCGCTCTCCTCTGAGTAATGCAGCAAACGCGGAGTGCCATGCTTTCCATCAAGTTTCCTGAGGGTATCAGCCTCGTTTCGAAGGCCGGCGCGGGCCGCGAACGTCAGGGGTAGCTTGACAACCGCATTCAGTCCCTGGCTGGGGTTTGCCAGAAAAACGAGCAATTTACGCGAATAACTACCGACCAGGATTACCGGAGGCAACGCATCGGCCTCTTGCCCGATATGGCTCAGGAGCTGCCTGCCGGCTGTTGCCGGCAGAAAGGTTTGCATGGTGCCGGGCAGGAATCGCAGTGCCCCAAGACGTGCAACCAGGCGGACACCGGCCCAGCTCAAGCGTGCAGCCGGGCTGTAAGGGCGCCATTCCCTGAGAATCGTCTGGGTAAGTTTATTGCGATTGGGGAGTAGCCAGCGCGGGCCGTCATTGCCCGGAATTATGGTGTATGGGATCTTGATTCCCTGGCTATTCGCTGCGATCCCCAGCGCAGCCAGAATACGGCTCAAATCCGGATCGGGCGTGGCGACGTCTTTCTGAGGCATCATAAACTCACATCATCACACATCACGTATATGGTCGGCAGGCGAAGGTATTCGCCGGCCGACGCGCGCACGGATTACGACATAACCATTTCCAATTGTGCAACTTGCGCGAACAGGCGGCGCGAGTGTCAAGACGCTGGCTTTTTCATGGCGGCGCCTGTCCGTGCCGGGATTCTTATGTTAGCATTTTCATAATAGCCATTTTTTCTGCCGTCACACCAAATTGCAATCTGTCCGTATACGGGGAGAGTAATTTTAATGAGTCTGCCTTCTGATCGTCCAGGCCTGAATTCTCAAGGGGCGAAACCACAGTTTTTCATGCATTCGGTTTCACCGGGAGGTTTCGAACCTGCCGAAGAACAGTCGTTGCGCGACATCCTTCGCGTGTTGCGAAAGCGCCTATACGGGGTCCTGGCTTGGACACTGCTAGGCGTAGCTCTGGCATTTTCGTTGTGCGCGGCGATGAGGAATCAATACATCTCCACAGCCACCCTGCTGGTTAACAAGGAAAACTCGAGCGGTCTCGACCTGGGAGGCCTCTCCGGTATCGCTTCCGCCGTGGGCGGCGCGGATGACCTGAAGACAAGTCTGCAAACCCACGCCAAGGTTTTGCAAAGCGACACCACCGCCCTGATGGTGATTCGTAAGATGGGCCTTGATAAGGTGGCGCCTTACAAATACACGCCGGGCCGATGGGGCGGGAATCCCATGATGAGAGCCGAGGTTGGACTCCCGCTGGAGAAGACGATAGCGACCCGCGAGCGCATCCTCAAGATGATCAGGCGCAAGCTCAAGGTAGAACCGGAGGAAGACACCCGGCTGATTACAGTCCAGTTCAGGGACTATGACCCACAACGCGCAGCGGATGTGGCCAATACATTCGTCAACGTATATATTCACGAATATCTCGAAAACAATTTCCAGGCAACGGCGAACGCATCCGACTGGCTCAACAACCAGTTGGACGATCTGAAGGCCAAAGTGGCTGAGTCGCAGCAAAAGCTCTCCGATTACGAAAGTAAGACCGGACTAAGCGTCCTGATGCTGGGAATGATTGGAGGGTCCGGCAGCTCAGGATCAGGCGGGGGCGGGGGCGGAGGTATGCATATTCCCGCGGTGGACAAGCTGGCCGCTTTGAACCAGGAACTGACCGCCGCTGAGGCGGATCGCATAAGCAAAGACGCAATTTATCATCTAACCCAGACGGAAAGCCCAGAGGTGGTTATGGGGCTCGGTTCGAGCAGCCTTGCATCCATGGGCGGTTCGACTGTTATCAATGGGGGACAAGGATTAGAGGTCTTGCAAGGCCTGCGGCAGCAGGAGGCGGCCCTGCGCGTACAGTACGGCGACGCCCTTACGAAATACGGCGCGAAAAGTCCTCATCTCGCGGAGATGCAGGGCCAGATGGAAGCTCTGAACCAGGCGATACGGGATGAGCTGAAGCGAATTAACGAGCGCGCAAAGAATGACTATACGTTGGCCCTGCAGACTGAAGACGGCATCCGTAAGTCTTATGTCCAGCAGCAGGAAGAGGTCAATAAGCTCAATGACAATACGATTCAGCTCGAGGTACTAGCCGGCGAAGCTCTATCCAACCGGGAGCTTTATCAAGACCTGTATTCAAAGCTACAGTCGGCCAGGATTCAGGCTGGAGTGAGCGCCACCAATCTCGTGCTGGTGGATGAGGCCCGCCCGACAGTTGCGCCGGAGCGCCCGAACTGGACGCTCTATCCTGCCGTTGGCTTGGCCGCCGGGCTTCTCCTGGGCATTGCTTTCGCCTTCGTGCGTGAAAACCTGGATGACTCCCTTGTGACCACCGAGCAGGTAGAGAAGGTGGGCTTGCTTCCGGTGCTGTCCTATATTCCGCTCATGCGGCCCGATGAGAAGCAGCGCGGCAAGATGCCAGGGGAGGATGCCAACGCCGTGGTCGATCCTCTGGAGCGAAGCCTCCTGCTATCCCGCCCGACGGCTCCGGCGGCCGAGGCCTACCGCTCGCTGCGAACGGCAATTCTGCTTTCCGCGACGGATGAGCCATTACGGGTGCTGCTCGTGACCAGCCCGCTTGGCAGCGATGGTAAGACCACGATTTCCTATAATCTCGCCGTGTCATTTGCGCAGCATGGCCGGCGGGTTCTTGTGATCGACGCCGATATGCGCAAGCCAAGCATGCATACATTTTTCCGCGCCCGGAAAGCGCCGGGGTTAAGTGAAGTGCTCACAGGCGGCGCGCAATTCGCAAATGCTCTGTCGGGCCATGCATCCCTCGACAACCTCTTCCTTCTGCCTTCCGGGACGAGTCCGCCCAATCCAGCCGAACTGCTTGACTCCAGGCGCTTCGATGCCCTGCTGGAGGAAGCGAAGAAGCAATTCGAACTGGTGATTATCGATAGCCCGCCGGTGCTGATGGTTACCGACCCTGTTATCCTCTCCACCAAGGCAGACGGCACGATCGTCGTTGTCCGTTCTCAGAAAACTACCCGGCCTGTGTTGAAAAGGGTCGTTGAAGTCCTCTCCCACAGCCATGGCCGCAAGCTGGGCTTCGTGGTCAACGGCATGGATACGAAATCGGTCGAATACTACTATTCCTATGGTTACTACGGTGACAACAAGTATTACGGCGAGGAGGCCTGAGATGAAGCTCCGATTTGTTTTCCACTGCGTGTTGGCGTTGACCCTCGCTACGCTTGCGGCAGCGGTCCATGCGCAATCGTCAGGACCATCGGTGCAGATCGGCAATGCTCCGGCTTCAACTGCGGGGAATGCGGCCGCAGCGGCCAAGGCCGGGATGCAAACCGGTCTGACAGCTGTTCCTGAGGACTTTTCCAAGCTGAAGATAGCCCCCGGTTTTCTGCTGGATGTGGAGGTCTACGATGAGCCGGATCTTTCCGGCCAACTCCGCGTGGGCGACGACGGCGATGTGACTCTGCCCTTTGCCGGCGCTGTACATGTGGCTGGAAGCGTGCCGGCTGAGGCACAACGGAAAATTCAGGAATCCCTCAGGGCGGCTGAGATCCTCAAGAATCCACAGGTGAGGCTCAACGTAGTCCAGTACGAGCCCGCGATGGTGACGGTGCTTGGCGAAGTGAACTCGCCCGGGCGCCTGCAGATGCTGGTCCCACACAGCTTGCTGGATGTCATCTCCTTCGCCGGGGGCGAAACACAGCTCGCCGGTGGCGAGATTCAGGTGCGGCACGAGGAGGCCGGGCAGGTCACGACGACCAAGTATCACTACGGGCGCAGCGGCAACGGGGATACCATCAGCGGGATCACCGTGCACAACGGCGATACCGTGATCGTGCCCCGGGCCGGGATCGTCTATGTACTGGGCGCGGTCAATCGCCCTGGCGGATACCTGATGCAGGAGGACGGAAAACTCGATGTCGCGCAGGCGCTCTCGCTTGCCATGGGCGCGACCCTCCTGGCAAAGACCGGCGAAATGCACATTATCCGCCGCAAGGCCGATGGCACTTTCGTGGAGTTTCTGGCGAGCTACAAGGATATAACCAATGGCAAGGCCACGCCCCCACAACTGCAGGCGCAGGATATTGTCTACGTGCCGAACAGCAGGATCAAAACCCTTTTTTCCGATACACAGAACATTTTAAGCGCCGCTGCAACGGCAACAATCTACCGCACTGTGCAATGATCATGTGGCCGTGCACAAAACTCTTCGCCTTCGCTGGGCTGGCAGCGATTGCGGAAGATTGGCTTCTCTGGAACCAAAGTCCACAAGTTGGCTCCCCCGTTGGTCGGGTATGCATTCGCACCGGCAGGCAGAGCTCCTGACAGCACTTCGGGAGAATCGAACGATGAAGAGAGCATCCCCGGCGAATGCCGACATCGGGCAGGGCAGCGGAATTTCCGCCATCAATCTGAGCGGCGCGTCCTCGAGTGTCAGCTTCTTGCGCAGGATTGTTCTCCGGACTGTGGGCGCATGTCCTATTCTGAAGAGCGGATTCGAGATGGTCCGCACTGCGCCAATGGGTGCTGGTATTCCTGCCGGCGAACTGGTGTTTATTTTGTCTCTCTGCATCATCGACGCACGGTCTCTGCTTCCCAAGATGGCGTCGGGAGTATGGATATTGCCCATTCCAGTATGGTGGGGCATGAGTCTCAGCGGGGCTGCGATCGACACATCCGTGGGGAGCGTCTGGTCCTTCCGCGACGCCTCGCAACGGGAATGCATCCTCGGGATAGTGGGCAATAGGCTCATGGTAGAACCGCAGCAGGACGCCCGGCTGACTACGGTCAACTGCAGGGCCTTCGCTCCAGAACGCGCGGCGTCGGTGAGTTCAACATGAGGCGTTTCACGTTTTTGCCGTGGGATATTTATTCCTGGAAGACGGCCCTCACCTGGTCGGGAACATCCGGCCTGGCGATGCTGGCGCTCCTGCTGGCCGAATTTGTGCAGGTGCAGGATCCAAATGCGGCCACTATGCATTCCAGTACAGTTACTATCTGGCTGATTCGTGCGCCCTTGACGTTCGTAGCGGCAATGTTGTTGCTTTCACAGCCAATTTTCCCCAAGCTTGGCATCCACGATCTGCGCCTATGGTTCCTGATTTATGCCGTCTATTATGCATTCTCCACGTTGTGGTCAACCTCTCCATTGATAACCGCCGGAAAAGCATTCGAGTTGATCGTTGCCATACTCATCATTTTGCAAGCCTCCAGGGATAAGTACGCGCTACGCAGGCTGGAGGGAATCTATCGGTTAACTCTATTGCTGACATCCCTTCTCGCGCTTATAACCCTTCTGGGATATTTCGCCGGCATCGAAGTCTTTGTCAATCGCAGGGTCGGAATCCTCACACAAACGACAGCCGAGTCGCCTTTCTATTCAGGGAACGGCCTTGGCTATCTGTCAGTATCGTTCGTATTGCTCGTCTTTGCGGAATTCACACTTAGCGGCCTAAAGATATCAAAGGCGCTGCCGCAACTTTTCTATGCTCTGTTCATCTTTCTATTTTCTTCCAGCAGAACTGCATTGGCGCTGTTAGCGCTTGGCGTGGTCGCTGTCCTTTTGCGCCGATCTAAAGCCTTGCTGATTGCTTTCTTGCTCTGCGCCTGCTCCGCCGGTTATTCTTTTGGTCCGCGGCTCATCAAACGCCTCAATGGAAGTCAAAGCGCGGGCAGTCTCGATACCCTGAGCGGAAGAACTGTTATGTGGGCCGCCGCATGGCGGCAATGGCAAAAGCATCCTCTCCTCGGCTACGGCGGTGGTGCCGGCGGGAAGTTTGTCTTATCACACATGGGGGCAAGCTCCGGCGCGGCCAAAATGTCGCACCTTCACAACGGGTTCCTGGAATGTCTTACAGGATTGGGCATATTTGGCTTCCTGCTGGCTTGCACGATTCTTGTAGTCGCTACTTTCAGAGTTGTGCGGCAGTGGAAGAAATATCCGTCATTTGCAGGGCTCTATATTTGGATCCTAACCATCTGGATAACGTGCATAATGTCAAGCGGTGTATTGTCCTATATGGGTGTTATGGTTGTTTTCTATCTGGTTATCCTTGCGCATGTGGATATCGTTCGCCGGGGTGATCCTGGCCCCGGTTATGCGCCGAGGTCCTGGGAGTTGGCGAGGCAAATTGATTGAAGATCTGAATCTCCAGACTTTAGGTGAGCATCCACCCACTCATGTTCAAAGGACGCCAGCAAACGCGGAGACATTCTTCGGGAGGATGGGCTATCCAGCTCAGGTAGCCGCTACAGGTTGTGGTCACCTGAGTCAAGTAGACACCCCTATCAGGAGGGTTATTCTGCACGGTCGTGACCCTGGGTCACCGCGCCACTGTCTTGGCGCGTATGTTTTTGCAGATGGTCAGTTCGCGCGAAGTCTCCAACTCATAGTCGAAACCGGATACTGCATTGAAGAATGTCTCTTCGCAGTCTGGCCCGTGCAGTTCGATGCAGATATTACGAACTTTGGGCAGCCATGCTTTTGCCGTCTCACCAAATACTGCCAGCTCAGCTCGTTCAATATCAACCTTGAGCAGATCGACCTCCGCAGCACCAGCCATGTCAATCAAACTGCTCAAATCCCATGCTTGCACATCGCCTGCACTGCTATCGGAGGGTTGCAACACCTGCGTTGCCCACTCGCGCCCATCGCCGTAGGTGCCCCGCGAAAGACAAAGATTCGTACATTCAGACCACACCGCGCCGTGCAGTAGGAGCACACGGTCTCCGTACGGTTTGAGGTTGCATCTGCAGACGGCCACATTTCGCTCGTCGGGTTCGACTGCTATGACGCGCGCATTCGGAAAAGAGCTCAAAAAATATGCGGAAGTGTACCCTACATTCGCGCCCAGGTCCAGCACCAGCGAGACATTTTCCAGGCTTCGCATGCACGAATATTCCTCTTGAATGAATATCTGACCAAAGACGTCCCAGTCGCTGCTGCCGCGCAGCCGGACTGTGAGCGTGTACTGGGCCTGGCGGGGATGCACACGCCAACTATGCGGCCAACGAACACCAGGCGTTCGGCCAAGGC
>JBEKZJ010000110.1:0-16003 GCA_049509995.1 Occallatibacter sp.
TGAGAAACTGCAGGTTGGTCACCCTCACGTTGCCCCGTTGACGGGGCAACTCTGAATCAATGCGGCTAAACTGCGCTTCGCTGATCTCCACCTGCTAACAATATCACGAAAGTCTCAATTAGTGTTAACACGCCCTGGAAGTGAATCCACCGTTTCGAGTCGAACCGCCGTTCGAAATAATAATTGGCCTATGAGTGAAATATCCTGTTGTGCGCGATTCTTCCGTTTCCTGAGCTGACCCCAAAGAGCGCGGCAGGAGCGGCCTTGCCCTGACGCCGCCGACCTGTGTATGGTTGCAGGGTGAAATTTCCGCGCTGTAGTGGGATTCTGCTGTACTTCACCTCTCTGCCCGGCCGCTTCGGCATCGGTGATTTCGGCCCGTTCGCCTACGAATTCGCCGACTCCCTCTTCGCCGCCGGACAGAAGTTGTGGCAGGTGCTGCCGCTGAATCCCACCGGATACGGCGACTCCCCGTACCAGTGCTTCCCCGCTTTTGCCGGCAGTCCCATATTCTTCAGTCTGGAGCGCTTGCGCGATCAGGGCCTGCTCCAGTCGTCAGACCTGGACCTGGCTCAGGCGCCGCCGTTTCCCGAAGACTTTGTCGACTATGGGCCGGTCATCGAATTCAAGAGGTCGGCTTTACGCCGGGCGGCGCAGGTTTTCTTTGCCGACGGTTCGCGCGCGGATCGCGCGGCCTTCGACCGTTTTTGCGAAAGCGCCAGTCCCTGGCTCGACGACTATGCGCTCTTCATGGCCTTGAAGGATGCGCACCACGGAACGGCCTGGACCTGGTGGGACGCACAGATTCGCCAGCGAAACCCGCGTGCCGTGAACGAGTGGTCGCAGAAACTGGCGCCGGAACTCAAGGCCTTCAAGTATTGGCAATTCGAATTCTTCCGGCAGTGGGAACATCTGAAGACCTATTGCCAACAGCTCGGCATCCGTTTCATAGGCGACATCCCCATCTATGTTGCGCACGACAGCGCCGACGTCCGGGCCCATTGAACCCCGAGTTCAGCGCGAGACTGCGATCCCAGGTCACCCTTTACGACCGGTAGCAAGAATCCTCGACAGGAGAAGCCGCCGGCAGGAGAATCGAATCCATGGACAAACCGCAACGCACGTTCTGGCAGATTTGGAACCTGAGCTTCGGCTTCTTCGGTATTCAGTTCGGTTGGGGATTGCAGATGGCGAACATGAGCGCCATCTACGAATACCTGGGCGCGCGGGCCGATCAGATCCCGATTCTGTGGCTGGCCGCGCCGCTGACTGGATTGCTGGTGCAGCCCATCGTCGGCCAGGCCAGCGACCGCACCTGGGGCCCCCTGGGCCGGCGCCGGCCTTACTTTTTGGCCGGCGCAATTCTCAGTTCGACGGCGCTTATACTGATGCCGCGCTGTTCCGCACTCTGGATGGCGGCGGGCCTGCTGTGGATCCTCGACGCCAGCATCAACATCAGCATGCAGCCCTTTCGCGCGTTTGTCTCCGACCTGCTGCCGGAATCTCAGTGTACGCGCGGCTTTGCCATGCAGAGCCTTCTCATTGGCCTTAGCACGGTGATTGCCTCGGCGCTGCCTTACCTGCTGACCAATGTTCTTCACCTGACCCAAACCAGGGCCGCGGGGACGATTCCTTTTACCGTGCGTCTTTCTTTTTACGTAGGCGCCGCGGCGTTCCTGGGCGCTGTGCTTTGGACCGTTTTCACTACCAAGGAATATCCGCCGGAAAACATGGCGGAATTTCGAAAACAGAAGGCCGAGCGCGCGGGCATCGCGGCAGGGGCCCGCGAAATCCTGGCGTCGGTCCGCCAGATGCCCCGCACCATGCGCCAACTCGCCTGGGTCCAGATCTCCACCTGGCTGGGGTTGTTCTGCATGTGGCTGTACTTTCCGGTCGCCGTGGCGCGCAATGTCTTCGGCGCCGCCGACACCAATTCTCCCCTGTATTCCGCGGGAGCGGAGTGGGCGGGCGTTTGTTTCGGAATGTACTCGCTGGTGTGCTTCGGATTCTCATTCCTGCTGCCTGTCCTTGCCCGGCGGTTTGGGCGCAAGGCAACCCATGCCTTGTGCCTGATATGCGGCGGCCTGGGGCTGCTTTCCGTGGCCGTGATTCACAGCAAGTTCCCCCTGTTGCTCTCCATGACCGGAATCGGGATCGCCTGGGCCAGTACGCTCTCCATGCCCTACTCCATTCTCTCCGGATCGCTGCCTGAAGGAAAGACCGGAGTCTACATGGGAATCTTCAACTCCTTCGTCGTGATTCCTGAGATCGTGGCATCGCTTGGATTCGGCTGGATCATGAACCATCTGCTCAACAACAACCGGATTTCCGCGGTGGTGGCGGGTGGAATCTTCTTCATGCTGGCAGCGGCGCTAACGCACCGCGTCGAGGACGTGGAAGACCTGCAGCAGGCGGTGGGGCCACTGCCGCGCAATGTCGCCGCGACTAAGTCCTGACCTCAATTGGAGTGGGAATTTCGACTGCGCGACACCGCGGGCAAGGTCAGCCGTATCCGTCGCACCAAACCATGTTGGCCCCGACCCTGCAAGGGGGAAGCTCAGTTCAACCTGAAAGCCTGGGGCCTGACCGGGTTGAGCGGATCGAAGCTGGCAGGACGGCCTGCTGCCGCGTGGGGCAGGCAATGGAGCCTGGACTGCACCGCAGCCGCATAGGAGCGGGTCACGTGCAGCCGGTCCATCACGATGTAGCGGGCGCGGAGGCCGTCCACGGTGGCCGGCAGTTGGGCGGGAACGTGCTTGCGGTCCACATAGATCGCCAACGCCGCTTCCTTGGGATTGTCCAGGCTCAGGCCCACGCCAACGCCGAAGAAGGCCGCATTCTCCCGCATCAGGTTGTGCGCGACCTGCTGCTTGACGGCCACTGCCTGGCTGAGGACCGCGACGGGGAGAACGGGCGCGGAACTGGTTTCAAAAGGAGTTTGGGGCGCCGAGCCAAAGGCTACCGCGTGGGCATTGGTGGGAATCACCACGGTGCGCACGCCGTCCACCATCGCCGGCGCGGTTACGGCCATGTTTTCATCCACATAGACAATGACCGCGCCCTCGCCGGCATGGTCGCTGCTCTTGCCGGTGGCCACTCCCAGGATGCCGGCTGACGGGTTCACCAGCAGGCGGGCCTGCGCCAGTGCCTGCTGAGCGCGCGCGATCTCCGCATCGCTGAGGGTGCGCGCCTGCGCCACGGCGATGGTGTTGTCGCCGTAGTTCAGGCAACTGACGGCGTGGTCAGCGGCGCCCACGAATGTATAAGATGTCCCGCCGCCCACCCGCCCGCTCAGCTCGCTCAGCACATCGGCCACGGGGTTGGCCACTCCCTGGCTCACGCCGGATGCGTCCATCCCGCCGGCAAAGAACAGGCCCACCGGTTCGGCAGTGCCGGCATCGATCACCAGCGAGCCGGAATCGCCCGCGTCGGTGAATTGGTTGCCGCTGACGGCCAGTTGGTTAGTGTAAGTCTTGGTCAGGTAGGGCTTGGTTTCGGCGCAGTCCAGGAAGTAATCGACGTTTACGTCCAGGTTGACCGCCGAGACGGCGCCACACGTTAACCCGGTGGTGCGCCCGCTCTTGGCCACGGTCAGAGCGAGCGAGGCAGCTTCGCCTTTGCCGCCGGTCGAAGAGACGCCGGGGGGCGCCGCTGCGAGCGTACCGTCAGCCTGGCGGGCGCCGAGCTCAAGAATGCCGCCGGAGGGGTCCACCCCCCCCGCTGCCACCTGGGCGATGGCCGCGTCGGCGTTGGTGGCGCTGGAGCTGAGCGCCAGCCAGCCCGTGAGCGAACCCACCAGCGAAGTCCCGCCGCCTTCCCCGTTGGGCGTGCAGTTGTTGTCGATCAGTCCCGGCTGGATAATGGCGTCGCCCACGCTGGCCTGGTCGCTGCGCGCCAGCACATGATTGTTGCTCAGCAGGTACTGGTGGTTGTTGGTGTCCTGAATCAGCGACCCCAGCGTCCCGCCGCAGCAGTCCGCAATCTGGTTGCCCTGGATGTCGTAATCGATGTTGTTGCCGCCGGAGCTGCCCAGTTGAACCGGCGCCGCCAATTGCGCCTGGTGGGTGGCGGGATTGCTGGAGACGCCCGCGCTGTTCAGCAGCACTTCGGCCGCGGTCTTTGAAGACGATGTGCCCACCGTGGCCACCACGTAGGTTGCGCCGGTGAATGCCACCGAGGCCGGCGCCGAGTAGGTGACCGTGCAGGAGGTGAAGGTCTGCGTGCCGCGCTGGCAGCTTGTCGAGCCCAGCGTCCCCTGTCCGCCGGTCGAGCCCGTGGCGGAGTTCGAGAGCGCAAAGGAGATGCCGTCTTCGCCGCCCGCTTCAGCCAGGAAGCCGGTCACGGTTACCTGGCCGTTGGCGCCCAGGGCCACGTTTTCCGGCGTCAGCGGCTGCAGGAATCCCGGCGTCACTGTCAGCACGGCGGTAGCCGAGGTGCTTGAATTCAGCCTTGCCGTCACCACCACCTCGACGCGGTCGGCCGTGAGATAGCTGGGCGGAGTGTACTGGCCGGAGGAGGTAATGGCGCCGGGCCCGCTATTCGCGTCCCCGCCTGAGACCGACCAGGTGACGGCCGCCGCGCCTCCGCCGGTGAGCGTGGCCCCGAATTGCTCCACGGATGTGCCCTGCGCACCGGTGGCATTGCAGCCGGTGCAGTTGGTGTCAATGGAGCCGGTGCCGGGGGAGAGCGTGAAACTGCCATTCGAGGGGTCGGCGGTCACAGGTCCGCCCCCGCAACCTGCCGCGACAAGCAAGGCCGGAGCCACAAGAATCGCGGCAATCCGAAACGGCAATCTGCTGAGAAAAGGGGAGCGGACGCGCGAATTCCCGGGATTCGAGTGGGGTAATGAACCGTCCGTCGCGAGTTGTGCGAATTGCCGCAATGTTTCCGTTGCTTTCCTGGGTGCTGTGATCGATTCCTGCGGATTCGATGCCTGAGCCTGAACTGTCGTGAGCACCCGCCCGCCATAGGCCCATGGCCTCAGAGCGTTAGGAAGCACCGATGCAATGATAGTCTCTCCACAAGGTATAAGAAAGCGGCCAAGCCAAAAAGTGACGCCGGCGGCCAATCCCTTGGGGCCCTTATCGCCCTGGAGTGGCCTTGAAGCTACGTCAGTACTCTTCCCAGGAATCCTCGCAGTCCCAACCTTCCCAGCGCTGCCGTGAAGACCAACAACGCCGGCAGGATGGCCCACCAGGGCATGTGGGCAATGCCGGGTGTGACCGCGGCGCGCAGGCCCTCACTCATATATACGATGGGATTGAACAGCACGGCCACCTGTAGCCACTTGATTTTTCCCAGGCCGGCCCAGGTGTAGTAGACGCATCCCAAAAAGGTAATGGGAACCACGATGATGGAGAAGACCAGCCCAATCTGCTTCGGATTGACCGTGGACCCGATCACCAGTCCCAGGGAACCGGCGAGCAGGCTTGCAAGCACCAGCACCAGCGCCAGCAGAAACCAGCTGGCGACGTTGGCCCGGACCGGCACGGCGGGAATGTAATAGGCCATGGGAATGACCAGCAGCGCGGCCACCATGCTCTGCATGGCGCTGAAGCAGACCTTTTCCAGAGCCACGGCCCACAAGGGCAATGGGCACATGACGCGGTCGTCGATCTCGCGGGTAATCCCGAACTCCGACGAGAGCGGCAGAGCCACGGCGGCAATGCCGGAAAACATGATGGCCACGGCCATCAATCCCGGCAGAATGATGGTGCCGAAGCTGGCGCCGGAGCCGGCCGCCATCGGATTCCCCCCGGCCATGTGGGGCAGAATGTAGGTGAAGACGAACAGGAAGAGCAGCGGCTGCATGCCCACGCGGAGCAGAAAGGGAACAATCTCGCGCATGAGCACGCGGAGGTCGCGCAAAAACAGCCCCAGAAAGGCCTTGGCAAAGATCCCCGAGGCGTACCTCGCCGCCTGCGCCGGCCCCTCCGGTCCTTGTTCCCTGTTCTCTGTTCCCTGTTCCCTGTTTCCTGTGGAGCTACTCACGTAAATCCCTCCCTGTGAGTTGGATGAAGACGGTTTCCAGGCTGGGCTCGGTGATGGCCAGGTCGCGCAGGCCGAAGCCGGCGGCGGCTTGCACCAGGTCGGGCAGGAGGCCGTCGGAGGTTGCGGCAATCACGCGCAGGCCGTCGGCGGTAGCCTCGGCCACGGTCACGTCCGGGCGCGCCTTCAGCGTGGCAATCAGCGGCTCAAGTCCTTCGTGCGATTTGAGTTTGAGGTCGAAGATGGTTTTTGCGCCGAAGGTGGACTTGAGCTTTTCCGGGGAGCCGAGGGCCAGCACGCGGCCATAGTCGATGATGGCCACGCGGTCGGAGAGCGAGTCGGCTTCCTCCATGTAGTGGGTGGTCAGCAGCACCGTAATGCCTTCCTTGCGCAGGCCCTCGACCGCCGTCCACATGGCCATGCGGCTCTGCGGGTCGAGGCCGGCCGAGGGCTCGTCGAGGAACAGGACGGTGGGCCTATGGGCAATAGCGCGAGCAATTTGCACCCGCTGGGCGAGGCCGCCGGAGAGCTGCGCGGGGAAAACAGTCTGGCGCTCGGTGAGCAGGAACTGATCGAGGAGTTCAAGGGAGCGGGATTTGGCGTGGGAGTGGGAGAAGCCGAAGTAGCGGCAATGGAAGTAAAGGTTCTCGTAGACGGAGAGCGAGCGGTCCAGGGTGTTGAACTGGGGGACGACGCCGATGTGACGGCGGGCATGGGCGGGGTGCTTGACGACGTCGATTCCGGCGATGCGGACAGTGCCGCTGGTAGGCAGGGTGCGGGTGGTGGAAATGCTGATGGTCGTCGTTTTACCGGCGCCGTTGGGGCCGAGGAGGCCGAAGATTTCGCCCTGCTTCAGCTCCAGGTCGATGCCGTCGAGGGCCACGACGCGGAGCTTGGACTCGTAGATTTTGGTCAGCGCTTCAATTTCGACGATCAAGGGTTTCACCGGGTGCTGGGGAGGGAAATGGATGTGTCCTTCAGATTATCGCACTGGGACAGAGGGACAGAGGGAGCGGGTCAGCGAGTGCGAGCATGTTCGATCCCCCGGCCATGCAACCTTCCATTGTGGTAGCAGGAGTAACTCCGTTCGCCACTCACGCTGCCGGCGAGTTCCTTGCCCATCCACTGTATCTCGATGACTCTTCCAATAAGGCGCCGCACAATTACCAGACAAAGAACATGGAACTGCTCATCCATTCCGACGTCGTGGACGGAAATCAGAAGCTCAACAGATGGATGCGAGCAATTCCTGGTAACGGGGATGCGCCTCTCGGCGGTAGCCAACCAGATGCGCGGGCTACTGCACGGTGAGAGTAACCGTGCCCGTGGCCGTAGTTGCGCCCGAAGTGCCGGTCACGGTCACGGTGCAGGTCCCTGCCGTGGCGCCGGAATTACCGGTGCGGCCACCGCGATCCATCGAGGCATCATCGAAGCAAGCGGTTGACACTCATGCAATGCGCTATGCCGGCTAGGCCTTTGACCGCGTGATGTCGCACTTTAAGGTTCGCGGTTTCCCATCCTTTCGCCAGAAAAAAGGCGAAATGATGGGCCACAGAGCTGGTACAAAAACAAGCGGTCAGAGACCTGGTCCGGTCGATTCTTCCGCAGCGCTTCATCTCCCATACAGCATGAGTTCGACGCCGCCCGGAACAGTACCCTTCACAAACAGGCCCGGAGTAGACCATGTGTACCATGCGCGGGAAAGTTGAGCTAAGTACAATTGCTGCAACTTTGACTCAGGAGTCGAAAGTGCCGCCTTCATCGAAGCTCGTTTTCACGCGCCGTCGTTTCCTTAACCGGCTTGGCCTTTTCGGCCTGGGATCGTCTTTCCCTCTTGGCCGCCTTCTGTTGACTTCCGGTAAATCGGTCCTTGCGTCTGCGCAAGCGCTTTCCGAAATGCCGTCAGTGGTCAGGAATCGCGCACCGCTTGCCCCGAATGCGTTTTACCTTCTCCCTTGGGGTTCCATCCGCCCCGGCGGTTGGCTCAAGGGCCAGCTTCAGATACAGGCCAACGGACTGAGCGGACACCTGGACGAAACCTGGGCGGACGTCGGTCCTGACAGCGGCTGGCTCGGCGGGACAGGGGAATCATGGGAGCGCGGCCCTTACTTCCTTGACGGTCTTGTGCCGCTTGCCTATCTTCTGGACGATGCGCGCTTGAAAGCCAAGGCGCAGAGATATGTCGATTGGACGCTGGATCATCAGGCTGCCAGCGGCATGATCGGTCCTTCCTCCAACGACGACTGGTGGCCGCGCATAGTTATGCTGAAAGCTCTCACGCAATACCAGGAGCTGACCGGCGACCCGCGCGTGATCCCCGTAATGGATAAGTACTTCCAATATCAGTTGGCCCAGTTGCCCCAGCGTCCGCTGCGCGATTGGGCAAGATTCCGCTGGCAGGATGAGTTGCTCAGCGTGGTCTGGCTCTATAACCGCACGGGGGCCGCGTATCTGCTCGATTTGGCGCGCCTCTTGCGCAAGCAGGGATTTGACTGGATGGAGCAATACGCGCACTTCCAGTACACTCAGCGCATCACAGCCGAGTTCCTCAAGCTCGCGGCGGCCAGCGGACTCAAGGACGTGGGCCTCAGCACGCATGGCGTGAACAACGGGCAGGCTGTGAAGACCGGCCCCGTGTGGTCACTGGTCTCAGGGTCGGACGCAGACCGCTTCGCCGCCCTTCAGATGATCGCCGGGCTGGACAAATACCACGGCTTGCCCAACGGCATGTTCTCCTGCGATGAGCACCTGGCGGGCCTTGATCCGTCGCAGGGCTCGGAGCTGTGCACCGTTGTCGAGTACATGTTCTCGCTCGAGCACGCGCTGGCCATTGTTGGCGACGCCTCACTGGGCGACCGGCTGGAGCGGCTCGCGTTCAACGCGCTGCCCGGCACGTTCACCGACGATATGTGGGCTCACCAGTATAACCAGGAACCAAACCAGGTGGAATGCAGTTTACATGCGAAACCCTGGGGCACCGACGGGCCGGAATCGAATCTCTATGGCCTGGAGCCCAACTTCGGTTGCTGCACGGCCAACTATCACCAGGGCTGGCCCAAGTTTGCCAACAGCCTTTTCATGCTTTCGGGCGAGCCGGGCACGACAGCTCACGATGGCCTTGTGGCAGCCGTCTACGCACCCTGCGAGGTGCGCACGATCGTGCGCGGCGTACAGCTTCACGTGACGGAAGAGACCGAGTATCCCTTCCGCGGCGCGGTGCGGCTCACCCTCAATCCCGCCGCGCCGTTGAGTTTTCCACTCCAGCTCCGCATTCCTGCATGGGCCGCGGGCGCCGCGATCCTCGTCAACGGAGAGCCCGCGCCTGCACCGGCTCCTGGCTCCTTTGCCCGTATCGAGCGCACCTGGAAATCCGGCGACCGCGTCGAGATCGTCTTTCCCATGAGCCCGCGCATCTCCCGGTGGTTCCATAACTCTATTGCCGTCGAGCGCGGGCCACTGGTCTTTTCTTATGGCATCGGCGAAGACTGGGTCAAGCTGCGCGACCGCGGCATGACCGCCGATTGGCAGGTGTTCCCGACGACCGCGTGGAACTATGCGTTGAACGTCGATGAGGCCTCGCCCGCGAAGAGCATCGCCGTCACGGAGGCGGAGGTCGCCGATGGTCCATTCACTGCCCGCCATGCTCCAGTCCGGCTCCGCGTGAAAGCCCGCAAGCTCAACGAGTGGCGCGCGGAAGACGGCGCCGCCAACCCGCTGCCGCAAAGCCCCGTCGCCAGCGATCAACCTGAGGAGAACATTGCGCTGATTCCCTACGCGGCGGCAAAGCTGCGCATTACCGCGTTTCCGCAGTGCCAGAGTTAGTCGCATCCCAGTTTGCGGTCGCTGACAGCAATTTCAGGGTTGCATTAATGCGGGCCGATGCACTCAAGTGGCTATTTCCCCAAGAAAGAGCCACACTGTTGGAACTCCGCCACAGCATGTTAACCCTGGAATTGCTCAACAGCATCGAGCAGCGTCCGCTTGCGCCGCGCCGGACCAAAGCGGGCGCATAAGTTCCAGGCTCTTAAGGAATGCCGCCCCCAGGTCGACCGCCTGGACCAACAGTGCCGCGGGTTCCACATGGCTGGATGTTCCACATGCATTCGCAAACGCCGCCCCCTGGCCACCGTGACCTGCATCGGCCGGCTCATCGCTCTCCGATCCATCTTCAATGAGCGATAGATAGGCTGGCCCAGCACGTGGAGGGTCAGATCGAAATGCGATGCATCCAGCCCGGCAGCGCTACTGGACCCGCACCGTGGTGGTCAGTTGTATGCCGCTCGACGAATTCCCGATCATCACGCGAACGGGTTCGGCCTCGACTCGGAATCCGGGCAGTTTTTCGTCCCACCAGGCAAGGGTCGAAGCCTTGAGCGGAATCTGTACGGTCTTCGTTTCATGGGGCTGGATGGTGACGCGCTGGAAGCCTTTCAGCTCTTCGCGCGGGCGCTCCACCTTCGAGCGCAGGTGTTCGACGTAAAGCTGAACGACTTCGTCGCCCGCCCGGCTGCCGGTATTGGTCACGTCAACGCTGACCGTGACCGTGCCATCCCTGGCCAGCTCTGGGGAGTTAGTCCGCAGATTGGAGTATTTGAAGGTCGTGTAACTCAGGCCATAGCCGAAGGGATAGAGCGGTTCTCCTTTGAAGTACATGTAGGTGCGGCCGTCGCGGATGTTGTAATCCATCATCGGGGGTAACTGATCGAGAGACTTCGGCCAGGTTTCCACCAGGCGCCCGCCGGGGTTGTAGTCCCCGAAGAGAACCTTGGCGAGAGCCGTACCCTCATCCTGCGAGGCGTGGGCCATGTGCAGGATGGCGGGAATGTTGGCCTGCGTCCAGTTGATGGCGAAGGGGAAGCTGGAGACCAGGATGACCACGGTCTTGGGATTCACGGCATACACCTGCTTCACCAATTGCTCCTGCTCGAGAGTGATGCTTTCGCGATCGCGCCCTTCGCGTCCGTCGCTGGGCACGGTGCAGGGGAGTGTGCCGCCACCGTCGGCTGTGTTGTACCAGTCATGCGCCATATCAGGGCCGCAGGTCGGATCGTTGCCGACCACGACCACCGCGACATCGGAAGATTTCGCCGCATTGACGGCGGCGTTGCCGATCTCATCGGCGGCGTAGTTGACCTTTACGCCTGGACCAACTTCATCCTTGATTCCCTTGAGCGGCGTAATCGCATACGGAGGCGTGCCGCCGTACCAGTCCCAGTGGACGGAATCGGCCAGTGGCCCGATGACGGCGATCGACTTGATGGAATCCTTGCTCAGAGGCAGAAAGGCATTTTCGTTCTTGAGCAGCACCACCGATTCGAGCGCCATCTGTTTTGAGACGGCGCGATCCTTGTCCGCGTTCCAGGGCTCGGGCGAGTCTCTGACTGGCTCCGGCGAGGCCTTGATCTGCGCGTAGGGAACCATCTCCGGCGGGTCGAGCAACCCAAGACGGATCGTGATCCTGAACTTGGGGCGGAGCAGGCCGTCGATCTCCGCCTCGGTGATCTCACCATCCTTCAGGGCGGCTTTGGTTTCGTCCAGATACCTGTCGAGAAACTGATTGATGCCGGCTTTGAGACACGCGACCACCGCGGCCTCCTGGTTGGGAAACAGATGGCGTGGATCGACAAGCAGCTTGACCGCCCCTCCATCGCTTGAAATCACGTCCACCCCCCATCGCTCCCGGACAATGCTCCTGAGGATTGGATTGATGGCCATTGGAGTGCCGTTCCAGGCGTTGTAGGAGGCCATGACGGCTTTGGCGCCTCCTTCCAGGAAGCCCATCCGGAAGGGCACAGAATAGTATTCCCAGAACAGGCGCTGGTCAAAATCGGAGGACGAGCTGTCGCGGCGATTCTCGTTGCTGTTGGCAAGAAAATGTTTGAGCAGTGCGGCCGCTTGCCAATACTTCGGGTCGTCCCCCTGCAGACCTTTGATAAAAGCGACAGCCATGGTTCCGTTGAAGAACGGATCTTCCCCGTAGACTTCTTCGCTGCGGCCCCAGCGCGGGTCCCGCGCCAGGTCGGACTGCGGTCCCCACAGCATCAGCGTCTGACGGTCATACTTGGCGGTCTGCGTGATGAATCGGGCTTCATAGCCCTCCACGCCTCCCGCCTGGCGAACTAGGTCCGGGTCCCACGACTCACCCATGCCCGGAGGCTGCGGGAATTGCGTCGTCGTAATGGGCAAGCGCTTGCCCCTGGCTTCACGCTGAACCACTCCATGGATGCCTTCGGAGCTGCCATAATTCGGGACGCCAAGCCGAGGCACGCCGGTGCGTGTGCCAAGGCAGTCGATCTTCTCGTCAACGGTCATGAGCGAAAGCAGGTTGTCGATCCTCTTTTCCATGGGCAACGCAGGATCGTTGAACGGATAGTGGGGTTGCTGCGCAAGGGCCGGGGCGAACCCGGGCACCAGAAGACAGAGCAGAGTTGCAAGGCGCTTCTTCATCATGGCGGATACCGTGCCGGCTTTCCCGGTATAGCGCCGGGCGCGGCTCATGGTCGTCCGGCGGCGTTGTTGTTTGCAAACGCAACCAAGCTATCACGTCCGCGGTCATCCTATCCAGAGCGGACTCATGATGCGGAATCGCTTCGTTGGCTGCTCGCCGGCAAAATCCTGTTCCGCAAGTTTGACGCGGGCGGCAAGGGCAAGGGCCGAGCCGGGAGAGCCCCGAAAGCGCAAGCAGCGAGGCCGCCGCTTCGATCCACGACGGCCTCATCTCAGCGCCGCTAGCCCTGTGGTTCGTCCTGATCGGGATGAATGGTCCGATAGCTCGCATTGCCCTTCGACCAGACCAGGAGCAGAATATCCTTTCCTTCCCGGTTCTGGCGCACTTCGCTCGCAAACTGGCTGGCGGACTGCGCCGGCTTGCGGTTGACTTCGACAATGACATCACCCGGCTGGATGCCCGCTTCATCGGCTGGACTGGCCGGCCGAACGCTCTGGACGACCACGCCATGAACCTGGTCAGGCACGTTGATCTGCTGCCGTGCATCCGGCGTCAGATCGCTGACCGCGAGGCCAAGCTTGCCGTTTTGCGGGCCATCCCGTCCGTCGTTGCCGGCCACTTCAGAGTTGCCGTGGAACTGACCCACGGTCAGGCTCAACGTCACCGGCTTGCCGTCGCGAATCACGCCCAGCGCGATCTTCGTCCCGGGAGCCATCTCGCTCACCGCCACCTGCAAGGCGCTTCCGTTGACGATCTTCTCTCCGTTGAGTTGCGTGATCACGTCGCCGGTCTGCACGCCGCCGCGGCTTGCCGGAGAGTCCGGCGTAACCTGCGAAACAATGGCTCCGGTCGCATCCTGCAGATTGAAGAAGTGGGCGTTGTCCGGCGTGACGTCGTTCATGCTGATGCCGAGGTAGCCATGCTCGACTTTGCCGTGCTGGATCAACTGCTCGGCCGTTGCGCGCACGATCTGCGACGGAATGGCGAAGCCGGCGCCGGCGAAAGAACCGTTGTTGGTGATGATGAAGGTGTTGATGCCGATCAGCTCGCCGTGCGCGTTGACGAGGGCGCCGCCTGAGTTGCCGGGGTTGATGGCGGCGTCGGTCTGGATGAAGTTGCCCGGCTTGCGCGGGTCATCCGAGTAAGGGTTCGGCCGGTTGAGGGCGCTGACGATTCCGCGCGTGACCGAAAACTGGAAGTAGCCGAAGGGGCTGCCGAATGCAAGCACGGTCTGGCCCGGCCGCAGCTTTGTGGAGTCTCCCCAGGCAATGCTGGGCAGGTTGGCCGCGTCCACCTTGAGCACGGCAAGGTCCGTCAGCTTGTCGACGCCGATCAGCTTCGCTTTCAGAATGCGGCGATCGTTCAACGTCACCTTGATCTGCACCGCGCCATCGACGACGTGTGCGTTGGTGACGATGTAACCGTCCGGCGTGATGATGATGCCGCTTCCCACTCCGTGCTCGATCTGCGGTTGCGCGGGCAACTGCTGCATCGGCCCGAAGAACTGTTGCAGTCCTGGTGGAAGGCCCTGCATCGGACCTTCGAAGATTTCAGCCTCGCCGGTACCCCGCGCGGTAACGGCGACATTGACGACGGCGGGAGTTACCCGCGCCGCAACTGCCTCCATGGCGTGATCGAGCGAGGTGAGCGCCGCCACGCTGTTGTCGTCTATGGCCGACGCGGCGTGAACGCTGCCGTGGCCGACGAAGAGTGCCGCTCCCAGAGCGAAGGCTCCGGCGACTGCCGCGGGCGCGGCCATCTTCTTTGCGATTGCTACTAATTGATTAGTTGTTTGAAGCATGGGAAACCTTCTCCTTGTTGACGGTTAGGGTTTGACGTTGAGCGCAACCCGCAACCAGGGTTGCGCCAGGGAGCGTTCGAATCAGATTTGAACGATCAGCCAGCCATTCGCTATCGGGACGGCGGCATAAGAGGTTCGATTCCTTCGCGCCACGGCGAATACCAGGTGCGGAGGAGTTTCGCTGTCGCTCCACGCAGCCAGCACAACCCACGCCTGCTGGCTCTGCGCGTAAGGCCGCCCGAAGCTCCGCTTTCGAGCGTTACTCCGCACCGGCTTCGCTGTATGTGCGGATTGAACCGGCCGCTGGGGCATGGCCGCTTTGACCAGTTGCGGAGAGCCTCCAAATGGGCGAATATTCATCTCGCCACGACCGGCGGGCTGCGCGGACCAGGCCTGCACCGTTGCTTGAGCAGGCGAAGCGAAGCTGACAAGCTGCGGGCTGCGGGCCAGGATCATTGCCCCGCCTAACAAGCCGAAGAGCAGGCTGGCGGTTACCAGCGCCGTTTGCCGGCCGCCCATCGGCTCATGGGGCCGCCGCAGCAGGCGGTGCACCCGGCGCACCAGCTCCGGCCGCCGTTCCCACGCGCCCAGGACAAGCGAAAGGCTGCGGCGAAGCATGGAGTATTCGGCGAGGCGTGTCAGGCAGAGAGCGTAGGCCTTCGGGGCGCCGCCAGAGCGCAGGACGCGGTCGTCGCAGGCAAGCTCCCGCTCCGCACAGAGCCGCCGCTCCACCCACAGCAACACCGGATTCAGCGGAAAGAACGCCAGGCCAATCTTCTGCAGCAGATTGGTCCAGTCGTCGCCGCGGCGCAGGTGCTCCATCTCGTGCAGAACCACCTGCCGCAACTCCAGGGCGGAAAGCCTCTCCACGAGTGCGGGAGGAACGAGAATTCGCGGGCGAAAGAAGCCAAACACGCTGGGCCGCTCGACCTCGACGGAAGTACAGAACTCAGCCGCGCGGCCGCGTTGCCCACCCTTGAGAAGCGCCAGCAGAGCCGGGTCGGAAGGTACAGCGGTGGCCCGATTTGCCAGCCGCCGCAGGCGGATGGCGCTCAGGATCAACTGCGTCCCCCTCCATACAGTGAGCATCGCCCAGAGGCCGGCGATGGCAACACTCCAGCGCAGGTCCAGGCGGACAGGTGAAGCATCCACCGGGCTGCCGATGCCAAGGTGCTCTCTGAAGGGAGGGACCATGTGCAGCAGCACCAGCAGCAGGAAGACGTTCATCCAAACCACAGACCGGGATGCGGCGCTGAGCCGCGGCAGCAGCCGCAGGCAGACCAGCACGCAAACGGCCAGAACGGAGCCTTCCCAAACGGCGGAAAAGAGAGCGCTTACAGCGGCAGCGGACACCGGTGAGGCGGCCTGAAGGAGGGGCTCCATTTAAGACTCCTTTCGCGCATCTCGCGCATCTTCCGGCGCATTGGCAATGGCTTCCTTCAGCCGGCTCAGTTCGCCGGGGCTGATCTCGTCGTCGCCCAGGAGCGAGAGCAAAAGCCGCTCCCGGGAGTTGCCGAAAAACCGTTGCAAGACGTGGCGAACTTCCGATCGGCTGGCCTCGATTTCCCCGATGCAGGAGCTATAAAGAAACGCCCTGCCCTCCTGCCGGTGGCTGACGTAGCCCTTGGTCTCGAGAATCCGGACGGTCGTCAGGACGGAGGTGTAGGCAAGCGCCTCATCGGCGGAAATCGCGGCTACCATTTCGGCCACGGTCGATTCGCCCCGGTCCCAGAGGATTTTCATCAGCCGGAGTTCAGCCTGGGTGA
>JBEKZJ010000111.1:0-15835 GCA_049509995.1 Occallatibacter sp.
ACCACTGCCGCAGTCTCCCCGGACGGGCGCAGCATACTCACGAACAGCGGTGACCAAACAGCGCAGCTTTGGGATGCAGCCACCGGACAGCAGGTTCGCTCCTTCAAAGGGCATGCGGACGGGGTTCTGTCCGTTGCCTTCTCCCCGGATGGCCGCTCCGTACTCACCGGCAGCTATGACTACACAGCGCGGCTATGGGATGTGGCCACAGGACAGCAGAAACGCTCCTTCGGGGGGTTCACGTGTCGTGTGACCTCCGTGGGTTTCTCCCCGGATGGCCGCTTCTTGTTCACCTCAAGCTGCTGGACAGTGTCAGTGTGGGATGCTGCGACCGGGAAGCAGGTAAGCAGCATCAAGGGGGAAACACAGGCGGTTAACTCCGTGGCCTTCTCTCCGGATGGCCGCTTCATTCTTACCGGAAATGATGACGGCACAGTGCGGCTGTGGGATGCGGCCACCGGGCAACAGATCCGCTCTTTTGAAGGGCATAGAAATATCGTGAATTCTGTGGCCTTCTCCCCGGATGGCCGTCATGTACTCAGCGGAAGCTACGACAACACCGCGCGCCTCTGGGATGTCGCTACCGGGCAGCAGATTCGCTCCTTCACAGGGCACACAGGTGGTGTCATCTCCGTGACTTTTTCTCCAAATGGTCGCTTCGTGCTCACCGGAAGCGATGACAGGACAGCGCGGCTTTGGGATGCTGCCACCGGTCAACAGGTTCGCTCGTTCGTGCTGTACACAGGTGCGGTTCTCTCCGCCATCTTCTCTCCCGATAGCCAATTCGTGATTACCGTAAGCGACGACCGGACAACCCGCCTGTGGGATGCGGCCACTGGCAAAGAACTGGCAGCCCTGGTCAGCTTCGAAAACGGCGGCTGGGCGGTCGTCGATCCTGAGGGCCGCTTCGACACCAATGATCTCGACGGGGGTGCCCCTCTGGTTTGGGTAGCGTCGCGCGAGCCGATGCGCGCGTTGCCGCTCGAAATCTTCATGCGCAACTACTACACGCCGCGGCTGCTTTCGCGGATCATGAGTGGCGAGATGCTGCCGCCCGTTCGTTCCATTGCCCAGATCACGAACCGCGTACAGCCGGATGTGGCAGTTGTTTCAACTACTGCTTCGAAGACGCATCCCGGCCGCGCTGACGTCGTCGTCCACGCCGCCAGTCACATCAACGAAAAAGGCCAAGCCAGCGGCTTGCAGGATTTGCGCCTGTTCCGAAATGGGCAGATGGTGGGCTATCTCGAAGGCTCCTTGAAGGACCCCGACTTCACCTTCTCTGACATTCATCTGCCGACTTCGGTGAAGAGCGTGACGTTCACCGCCTACGCCTTCAACGCCATGAACATCAAGAGCGCCACAGCGCAGAAGGACTACAGCTACGAGCCGGGAGCCGTTCGAAAGCCGCACGCGTACCTGTTGCAGATTGGCGTCAACCACTACCGGGCGAGCAATTGCGAGTTGCACGGTTCGGCCACCGATGCTGAGGAACTGAGCAGGGTTCTCACCGAGAGACTCACGGCGCGTGGACTAGACGTGAAGCCGGTGCGCCTGATCTCAACCGGCACGGAGAACGGCGCGACCAAGGACAACATCCGCAAAGCGCTCCAGGCGATAGCCGCCGTGGCCACGCCCGATGATGTTTTCTTCCTCAGCTTTTCCGGCCACGGTTTCGGCGATCAAGACGGGCAGTTCTACATCTTCCCTTCCAACGTTGAGGGCAGTTGCCAGGGCGTCGATGACGCGATGCTCAAGCTGGCCATCTCCGCCGACGAGTTGGCCGAGTGGTTGCGCCCCATCGATGCAGGGGAGATGACTTTTGTGCTGGACTCCTGCCAGTCGGCCAGCAGCGTGGAGGCGAACGATTTCAAGCCGGGGCCGATGGGAAGCCGCGGACTGGGCCAGCTTGCCTATGACAAGAGGATGCGGATTCTGGCAGCCAGCCAGTCCAACCAGGAGGCGCAGGAGCGGAATCTGCCGGTGGCGAATGGGGCGGGCCCGGGGCGGACGCAGGGGCTGCTGAGTTATGCGCTGACGCAGGAAGGATTGGTGGAGGGAAAGGCAGACTGGAAGCCGGTAGACCAGAAGATCACCGTGGGCGAGTGGCTGAGCTATGCGGCCGACGCGGTGCCGAAGTCCCTTGCGGCCGGTGCGGTGAAGACCACAAGGGGCATGAAGCGCATAGGCCCACCCACGCCGCACGCGAAGTCTGCGCAGATTCCCGCCGTCTTCGATTTCTCGAAGAAGGATGCTTTTGTTCTACAGGAAGGGAAAGCGCCTGCCGAACCGTAATTGCTGCGTTGACCGCGAATACCTCTCCAGAAACACCCATTGCGCCAGGGATCTTCAATCGTCTGTCGGGCCGTGAGATCTCAGCCGCGGCGCCGTCTTGTCGGGAACAACGGAAGCCGGAGGTGGCTCCCGGACTGCGCCCCGGGCCGGGTCATCAATGAAGTGAGTCAACCAAGTGCGGAGTACAACGTCTGCCTTGATATCCGATATTCAGCGGCCAACGCGGTCTTCTTCTCCCCAGCGGCTACCCGTTTGCGGATCTCCTCGATATGTGCGGGCTTAAGTGAAGGCTTCCGCCCCTTGTAGACACCATTTTCCCTCGCCGGCTCGATCCCCTCCCGTTGCCGCTCACGGATCATCGACCGCTCGAACTCGGCTACGGCTCCCAGCAGGGACAGCAGGAGGTTGGACATCGGCGAGTCCTCTCCTGTGAAGGTCAGGTTGCCGATACGAATCCGTGGTCCTCGCAGGCAGGCTTCGAATTGCGCCTGGCTCGGGAGAAATCCGGCCCCTGGGAGTTCTCGCAGAGTTTCGCTATTTCTCCACTCATGAGAAGGGGATTTCACGGTCAGTTCATGAGAAGGATGCAAGTGTCCGTGCGTCAACGCCTTACCTGATGGGAGCCCTGATGTCGTCAACTGATACCCAACTCCCGGATAACCCGATTACACGGACTTGTCCAAAAGCGCCCGGAACCTGGCTGCGGTCACTCGGGCATCGCGAGTACGACCGCATCCGCACCTACCGACAGAACATCCGAGACATGATAGAGGTTCAGTCGTTCGGTGAGCTCGATGCCCAGACCATCCCAGAAGACAAGCGTCGAGAGATTATCTGGAGCTATATCAAGGCCGATGAATTTGTGAGAGCTGTCGGGCCATTGCGAGCCTACATTGGAGATAAAGCGTCGACTATGCCAATCGACAGGGCGCTCCACGGCCCGGCGGACTCTTATCTGGAACATCAAAATTTCTTCAGTTCGAAGTCTGCGGTTAAAGCCGTACTTTCCGATGAATCCCCTACGGCAATGACAAACCGGCCTGGATCCCAACGCCACTGGTTAGCCTCCACGTCCCAATAGGAAAAGGCGCGTTCGTCCAGTGAGAGACTAATATGCTGCTTCTCTCCCGGAGCCAGGCGAGCCTTTTGAAATCCCTTCAGCTCTCGCGCAGGTCTCTGCACTTTCGCCGATGGGTCGCCGACATATACCTGCGCCACTTCCGCGCCGGGCACCTTCCCAGTGTTCGTTACGTCAAACGACACTTGGGCCGTAGCGTGTCCGTCATTGATCGAGGGCGTGACCTTTAGATTGGAGAACGCGAAGCTTGTGTAACTGAGGCCGAATCCAAAGGGGAAGAGCGGCTTTTTGCCGCTCGTCACGAAGGAACGATAGCCGACGAATACGCCTTCCGCATAGCGGACGTGCGGTACCGCGCCTGCCGGCACGTAGGGCGCGTAGTAGCTGTCGTGTACTGGATTCTCCTCCCAACTATGCGGGAAGGTGATCGGGAGTTTACCCTCCGGCGAGTGTGCCCCGGACAGAATCTCCGCCAGTGCCGTTGCGCCCTCCTGGCCGGGATACCACTGATGTAGCAGCACCGGGGTCTTGTCGATCCAACGATGCGTGTCCACATCGCCGCCGCCCGTCAACACGACAATCGTCCGCGGATTGGCCGCAAGCGCGGTCTCAATCAGCTCATCCTGTCCCCACGGCAGCGCGTAGGTGCGATCATAGCCCTCGCATTCCGTTGTACTGTCAAAGCCCACATCCACTACTACCGTGTCTGCCAGTGCCGCGATCTTGCGCGCCTCCGGGGTCACCAGATCTTCGATGGCGCGGATTGCAAGACCTGCTTGCGGTGTGTTGCCGTTCGGCTGGTACTCCAGCCGTACCGCGACCGGACGGTTCATTTTAAGGGCCAATTCCACCCATTGCGGCTCGATGCCTTCGCGCGCTAACTGCGAGATCTGCAGCTTGCCATCCACATAGAGTTTGTAGGAGCCTCCGCCGCCGGCCGCCGCCAAAAAGATATAGACGCCATCTTTGCTGGGCCGGAACTCCGCCGAGTAGCGCAGACCCTTGGGCTGCGGGAACTGCGTCTGTTCCATATTCAGCACAGTATCGATGTGATCGACAAACCGCGTCCCAGTCGGGGTCCCCTGAAAATCGGGATTATCGAACTGCTCCACCATTACGCCGTGACCCTTCGATGCGCTGAGCTCTGCTGCAGCTATCCGCGCGGGCAGCTTGAAGTCGGTCTTCGACAACATTTCATCCATCGGCGAAACGCCGCGAGCATACAGCACCTTCGCCTTTCCGAGATAGTAGTCACTGAGTCCCGTCATCAGGCTGGACGCGGAGTATGGAGTCACCATCGAGCTGCCGCCGCCACCTGTCACCGCAGGCCAGGCATCGGGCCCGAGAACGGCAATCGTCTGCACCTTGCTTGAGTCCAGCGGCAGCAACGAATGCTCGTTCTTCAGCAGTACGATGCTTTCGCGTGCCTCATCCAGCGCTACCTTGCGGTTCTCCTGGTTGTAAGTAGGAATCGAGTAATCTTGTTGATCGCGATCGAGAAAGCCGAAGCGGATCGCCGTTCTGAATATTCTCCGCACCTTATCGTCAATCACCGACTCTGGCACCTTGCCCTCGCGCACTGCGGGGACCAGCGTCTTTGCATTCATGAAATTCGGATCGGGCATCTCGAGATCGAGACCGCCGTTGGCCGCCGCCACGCCGTCATAAGTGGACCACCAGTCCGACATGACAATCCCATTGAAGCCCCAATTATTTTTGAGGATTTCATTATTCAAATGGAAGTTCTGCGTGGCATGCTCTCCATTGATCAAGTTGTACGAATCCATGACTGCGCCCACACCGGCTTCTCGCACGGCTGCCTCAAAGGATGGCAGGTAGATCTCCCGGAGTGTGCGCTCATCCACATCCGAGCTGACGCCGTGACGGTCGTACTCCTCGTTGTTTGCCGCAAAGTGTTTCACTGTCGCAACCACGCCCTGACCCTGCAATCCGCGTATATAGCCCACCGTGATGCGCGAAGCTAGAAATGGGTCCTCGCCAAAGTATTCAAAGTTTCGCCCTGCCATCGGCGCTCGATAAATGTTAACTGCCGGCCCCAATAGAATATGCACACCGCGCGCACGTGCATCCCGGCCTATCGCCGTACCCACTCGTCCCGCCAGTTCCGGATCCCAACTCGCCGCCAAACCAATACCCGCTGTAAATCCGGTTATCGGACCCCATCCCCGCACACCGAGCGGCCCGTCGGACATCTTCAGCCGTGAAAAGTTCACCGCAGGCTCGCTGCGGATAAACAGACTATCCTCGCCCCCGATCAGCCGAATTTTCTGTTCCAGACTTAGCTTCGACAGCATCTGATCGACGCGCTTTTCAATCGCTGGACTGTCCGCCACGGGTGCCTGAGTGGAAGCGGGCATGAAACCGGTCAAATGGAGGAAGCCGCTCAAGAGAATGGTCAAAGTCATCCACGAGTATTTGCGCATGGTCTGAATCTCCTTGGAATGAGGAATAGGTTGGCCGCCGGTTGCTGCGGCGCGGTCGTGTCCAGCGATCTTCGTACTTTCGAGCTTCATGGGTGCCTGGAAATGCTGTTGGATTGGAATTGGCTTTCTGTGGGTCTGCATCGACTGGGCAAGCCGCTGAAGCCTTATTTCGCGGCCACATGAATCGCGTGCCTCGGACTTAGCCCTTCCAGGGCCATGGTGAGCAGAACCGCCGACATGCCCAGGTTGGGCACGCCAAGCGGCGCTCCTGTTTGCGAATCGTAGTGTTCGCTGATACCCACCTTGATGGCGTTGTCGAGCAGACGGCCGGCCAGCTCGCCCACCAGCTTGCGGTGGCCATACTGCGCCAGGCCCTGGAGGGTCTGGAAGACGGATGAGGGCCACACATCGCCGCGCCAGAAGCCGTCGCTCTTGTATTGCGCGTCGAGCCGGTCCACCGAAGGCAGGGGAATCGGCGTATTCCAGTGCGGGCTGGCCAGCGCCTCGGCCATGCGTGCCGCCTGGCTAGCGATGGGAATGCCCGCCTGCAGCGGAACCATGCCCCCGATGGTGGCCGTCGCGACCTTGCGCAGGCCGTCGCGGCGAACGCCGAGGAAGCATCCCTGCTTCTCGTCCCACATGTGGCTGCGCATCGCGGTAATACCCTTCTCCAGGATGGGCCGCCGGCGGGCGGCGAGCGCGTGATTGCCGGCAGCCTCGGCGAGACGGATAAGGCTCTGCTCGGAAAGCAGCAGGTACCCGGTGTTGGCGGGAATATAGATGTCGCCGTACCAGGGACCATTGTTCGCGCCCGCCGAACGGCCCGGGTGCGGGGTCAGCTTCAGCGTGTCCAGATCCACCTCGTTGTCGTAGGTTTCATAGCGTGCATGTTGGACCACGCCATCGTAAACACCGACCGTCACCATCCCTACGCCATCCAGATCGCGCTCGCGCCAGTACCAGTCGTGAAAGGCTTCAAGGTGTGGCAGTGCTTCGCGGACCAGCTCCAGGTCGTGATTGCGCGCGTAGACACGCTCTACACCCCAGGCAAGAAGCGGCGCTTGTGAATAGGCAGGAAAGGTCAGCCAGTCTTTACCTGTAAACCCCGGGGGACCACTATCTGGAGCGATGAAGTTGGCTACCATTCCATGCGCGTAGTCCGGCTTGGCCTGGTTCCATCGCTCCTGGAATTCCCAGTAGTTCGCATAGATGCCGCGGATGAAATTCTGCTCGCCAGGCAGAATGGCAAGCAGGTCAGTGAGAAACGTAGTGTCCCATATCCACTGGCCCACATAAATGCCGCCGGGAACCAGCCACGCGTGCCGGAGCGGCGGCTCAGCTGGCTGCATTCTGCCCAGGATGCAGCGCTCATACACGCCTACGGCAAACTGCCACAAAGCAGAGTCCTGGGTGACCAGAAGCGGCTTTAGCAGTTGCTCAACCTGTGTATGGGTCAGTATGTCTGCTGGGGTCAATGCACCGGCAACGGCGCGGGGCAGCGCCAGCGAAAGCATCGTGGCGCCCAGACCGCCAACGACTGCCCGCCTGCTGGGGTGAGCGAGACTTTCATGCAGAGGAGATGAATTTCTATTCGGGACGATGAGTGACAAGAGATGCTCCTTGGCTTGTAGGTCCTTAGCCTGATGGGTGTGAACCGGCGGCAACTGGCTTCGCGACTGGCTTTGCTTCGCTTGCGGGCGCATGCTCGCCGCTGGGTTGGATTGTGGAGCCGTTGGGCGCGGAGGATACCGGCGCGGTGCAAGGCTTGTTGCCGCACGATACCGCGGTTATGCCCTTGCCTTCGGTGACGGTGTAAAAACGGTCAACCGACGGGAGATGAAGCGTCTCTCTTGTACCCGAGGGCCAGCGAATCTCCACGGCACGCACAGTCTCTTCATCTCCCAGGCCAAAGTGCACGCGCTTATCGCTGGAGGACAGGTAGCTCCCGCCAGTCGTCACGGTCGCAGCCTGTAGCGTTTTTGCGGTCTCCACCCAGACCTCTGCGCCGATAGCGTCGCGGTTGCTTGGGCCGCCGACCAACTCGAGAGTAATCCAGTGATGGGTTGTCCTGGTTTCGTTATGAAGCGCGAAGGCGCGCCCATCGTTGCTGGCAATTACGACGTCGGTCCGTCCGTCGTTGTCCAAATCGCCTGTAGCGAGTCCGCGTCCGGCCATGGGCAAATTGGAAATTTCCCCGAGTTGCGAAGAGATGTCAAGATAACCATGGCCGGAATTCCGCAATAGCATGGGTGGTTCCAGATAATGCAATTGTGGATTGTCCTTTTGGATATCCACATTGACGTGACCTTGCGCGATAATCAGGTCCTTCCATCCGTGATTGTCAGTATCAATGGATTGCACACCCCAGCCTGAATGCGCCATGGTCAAGCGAGTGAGACCGGCTGCCGCGCTTGAATAGTCGAATGTCCCGTCCCCATGGTTTAGAAACAGGGCATAGGTTTGCTGCGCCAGGTCGCCAACCACGAGATCCGCGAGGCCGTCGTTGTTAAGGTCCTGGAAGACGACGCCCATTCCAGCAAAGGTTCTTCCATTGTCGTCGGTGGCAACATTTGCACTCAACCCAACCTCTTCAAAGGTCCCGTCTCCCTTGTTTCGATAAAGAAACTCCGGCATGCCATCATTAGCGATGAACAGGTCGATCTTCCCGTCCCGGTTATAGTCGGCAATGGCGACGCCCAGTCCCTTGCCCGGCTTGGCCAGGCCAACCTTCTGCCCAACCTCCTCGAAGTGGCCATGGCCGTCGTTGTGATAGACGAGGGGTACAATGGCTGGAAATGCCTTGGGATCGCAGTAACTGCGTTGTCCGTCCGGCGTAGGGCAGTATTTATCGTCGAAGTTCCAGTCGAGATAGCGGAGCACGACCAGGTCAAGAAATCCGTCCTGGTCGAGATCGACCCAGATTGCGCTCGTGGACCAGCCTGCACCGGCAACGCCGGCTTCGCGCGTAACATCGGTAAACGTTCCATTGCCGTTGTTATGGTAAAGATGATTCTCAGGGAAACCGGAGACAAACAGGTCCTCAAAGCCGTCGTTATCATAGTCGCCCACAGCGACTCCCATTCCATAGCCTTCGCCGGCAAGTCCTGCCTTTACAGTTACATCTTCAAACGTCCCGTCAGCCTTCTGATGATAGAGACGGTTCCAATACTCGGGTCCGGTCTTTCGCGGAGGCTCTTTGCCGGGATTCGGATCGGGAAAGAATGCGCCATTTACAAAGAACATATCCAGGCGCCCATCGTTGTCGAAATCGAAAAGCGCGACACCGGAGCCCATCACCTCCAATGGATAACTCATCGAGGTGTGGTTGGCATGGTGACGAAAGTCGATCCCGTATGCGGACGATTTCTCAACAAACCGCACATCCGGCGACTGGTTGCCGTTTTGCGCCTGGAGAATCGAATTCCCGCAGAGAATTATGCCAGCGAGAAACGCTATGGCCACACGCCTCCCCGGGCTACGTTTCCTATGTGAAATCGAGCGGTCGCGGACATTGCGTTGACTCGTCATTGAACGCCGTCCCCATTCAAAGCCGAATACAGTTTGAGCTCTGAATCGGCCTTTTCCGGTTTGCCCAGAGACCGGTAGACCTTGGCGAGCATCAGGTGCAAGCGTGCGCTCTTCGGTTGGAGGTGGATAGCTGTCTCCAGTTCTTCGGCTGCCTCTGTCTGGCGCCCGGTCTTGGAATAAGCCAGGCCCAAAAGCTCATGAGCCTCCGAGGAGGGAGGCGGCGTCTTTTCGGCTTGTTGCAGCCAGGGAATCGCTGCCGCCAGCTGGTTGTTGCCGATGAGGACGCGGCCCAGGCCAAGAAGAGGAACCGCATCTTTCTCTGCGCGGTCAGCCTGCCATTGAATGGCCGTGCGATATGCGGTCTCCGCGGCATCGGGCTGGGCCAGCCGCTCGTTGGCGAGACCAATGAGGGCCTCGGCCGAGACTGTGCGTGGAGCCAGTTGCAGTGCGTGCTCGAGAGCTTCGATTGCCAGCTCATAGTGCTGCGCGGCAAAGCGGACGTGGCCCAGAGCTTCCCATGTCGCGGCAGCGCGATCGTCTTTTTCGATTGAGCGCAGCATCCACTTCTCCGCCTCAGGAGAATCGGGAATCGCCGCGCAGTCCATGGCAAAGATGCGCAGATCGAATGCAGTGAGATCTCCGGACTTCGATGCTCGCAGGTACTCGGCCATCGAGGCGCGCGGTTGCCGCTCGCGATAGAGGATCAGCCCCATGAGCGCATGCCCATCGGCTGAGTTGGGATGCATATCCAAATATGCTTTTACCAGGGGCCCGGCATTTTCCCAGTTGGAGGTATTCAGTAGCTGCCTGGCGCGATCAAGCTTGTCGGCTGTCTTTGCGCCTGCATCCTTGGCATCCGTGGCTTGGCTGGTTCCGGGAGTTGCCGAAGCTTGGGCGATGGTGGCGCCGGCTGAGATAAGGAGCAATGTCACCACCGGGAGATATACTGGGCACCGCTGCCAAGAGCTCCGCAGAAAGAAGCGTTGGCGGGAGGGAAATGACATCCGTGTCTCCGGAAATGTGCTGCCTGGTACTGCTCAATATAGCAGCGAGACCGGGCGCACTCGAATACCCGTCCTGAACAGGCGCGGACAGCCGAAGAACCGGCCGCCCGCGCCCAGGGTTGAGGGTTTATGCCACCGCTCGGCTTACCATTCGAAGCGTGCTCCGACCTGGCCCAGCCGACTTCCGCTCACGCCGGTTACATTGCCGAAGTACTGGCCGCCGATATTCCCGGTATTCGGCGGACCCCAGTGATGGCGGTTGAACGCGTCAAAGAAATCCGCCCGCAATGTCGCCCGGTAGCGGCTATCGTGGAAGGCGAACTTCTTCAAAATGCTCAGATCTTCGTTGTAGTAAGCCCAGCCTCTCCAATTGGAGTAGAACGGCAGTTGGTTGCCCAGCGTTCCCAGAAATCTGCCGGAGCCATCGGGCGTATACAAGTCGGTAAAGCTGGACGGACTCACAAACTGGTTGCTTACGTCGTTCAGATTCTTCAGGTCCAGTTGCTTGAAGTGGTTGGACAAAGCGTGTGGCGTATTCACCACATTAGCAAATGTGTTGCCCCAGTTTGGATAACTCCAGAAGCTGGGACGCACCGCGCCCATGGGCTGGCCTGCATGATAGTCCACCTGCGTGGCAAGATTCCATCCGCCCACTGTCTGCTTGACGATCTGATTTTCACTGGAGAGCCAGCGGCGTCCACCGCCGAAGGGTAAGGCATAGGAAACGTATCCCTTCACCTCGTGACGGACGTCGTTGGGGGAGATCAGGTTCTTCATTTGATCCATTGCGTAAGGATCCTGGAAGGGATCGCCTCCGCCCCAGTTCTCGGCAAAGTTGCCGTTGGCGCGATTGACGTTGCCGGCCTCACGCGAGAACGTGTAGCTCAGATCCGCGCTCAGTCCGTTGCTGGCGCGGCGCTTGATTTCAGTAACCAAAGCGTTGTAGTGGCTGCTGCCGATCGCGGAATCGGTAAACAGGATTCCCCCCTGGAAGGTCTGTGGATATGGCAGAAGCCCGTTCGGCGCGTTGTACCCTCCCCAGCCATTGGTCATCGTAACCAGGAACGGATACCAGGGAACGCCCGCCCCTGTGGCGTTGGCTTGGCTGCTGATCCATGCCCCCGCGCAGGAGGAGTAACTGGATGGAGTCCCGCAGTTATTTTGCAAGATGGGCTGGTAGCTGCTCCAGGTTGGCGAGTTGCGTGGATCGTCGCTGCCGTCATGCAGGTGGCCGCCTCGGTTGCCGACGTAGTTCACGTCTAACACGGTGTTCTTTGCGACTTCGTATTCGACACCCAGGTTCCAGTTGTTGGTATGACCCAGATCGAGCTTGTTTGGATCGACAGAAACCGCGCACCAAGGGCAGCTCATGTTGGCATTCGGGTCGCGAGTCGCTGGCATCGGGTTGCCCGGATAGGTTGAACCCCCGTCCCACTGATAGATTGGGTCCACGGGCGAGGCCGCCGCGGGCATAATGTTCTGGCCGGCGTAGCCGAAGGAGGCTTCACCCGCAAAGGGGGCACCGCCCCACTGGTTGATGCCCAGCGGAATGTAGAACAGCCCGTAGGAACCGCGCGCGACCAGCTTCTTGGTGACCTGGTAGGACGCGCCGGCGTGCGGCGAAAACAGACGCCAGTCCTGGTTCTTCTCAAAAGACTGGCTTCCATTGGACAGGAACTGGAAAGCGCCGGTCAGCGGAGACCAACTCGTGTTTGTCGAGTTCAGGACGAAGTCCGACCACTGGCCGTTTACTTCCTTCCAGGAGGTGTTGAAGTCCCAGCGAAGGCTGGCGTCCACGGTGAGCTTGGACGTGAACTTGACGGTGTCGTCCGCATAGAAGTTCAATCCCTTGCGGCGTCCACGCAGGTGGCCGCCCACGGCTTGGGACGCGGAGCCGACCTCGCCCAACTCAAAGTTTGCGAAGCCGTAACCGACATATGAGGACAAAGAACCGGTGCTGATAGAGAGCGGCTCACCGGTGTTTGAGTTGAACCCATAGTTCAAATAGCCGTCGGCCTCCGTGCTGTTGGCTCCATAACCGACGAACTCACCGCCGAACTTGGCGAAATGACGCCCATGCACCCAGGAAAGCTCATCTTTGTAATGACCCTGGTAGTAGGGCAGATGGTCCGCCTTGTCCGCGCCGAGCGAAGGTTCCCCGTAGTTGTTGTTTCCTCCAAAGCTCATGTTGGGGAAATTATTCGCCCCGGTACTGGTAGAAGGAAAATCGAGCGCGCTGTTGTCCACCGGATGCGAAGTGACGTCCCAGCGCAGCCAATAGTTGTAAGCCGCGGAAGCGAAGTTCACCAGGCTAGGGGAAATCGTGTAGTAGTCTTGCACGCGGACTTCCCAGCCCAATGTTCCCTGGATATAACTTTGCGTGAATGGTCCTCCGTCGCTGCTCCCATGCTGCCACAGCCCGCTGGTTTCGATGGGCGTCTCGTTGTAGCGGTTGTAGGAGACGCTTGCATGGTTTCTCACGGAGAAGTTGTGATCGACTTTGAGATCCAGGTGATAATTCGTGTTAATTGGGAAATTTCCAAAAGTGGCAAAGCCCCAGTAGTTGTCGCTTAGGTTTGTGTTCTCGGGCGCATAGTCCTGCTGGAAGATCTGCATGACCTTTTTCGATTGCAAGCTGATGTCTCCGGAGGGGATGATGTTTCCGGGGAAGACGTTGCCGGGACTCAGAGGATTGAAGATCGCGCCGTAATAGATCGGGTTTCCGGAAGCATCCACTTGCCCCGTGGGGCAAGGCGCGGTGCATGGTTCCCCTGTCACCGGATTGGTTGTGACTGCGTTCAGGAGCTCGCTGAAGTCTCCACCGAGTATCTTGGCCGTGGGAACCGTAGCCCCATTCGGCTGATAGGTCATATTCTGCTTGCGAAAGCGCTCGTACGATCCGAAGACGAAGGTGTGATTCTTCCAGATTGGCCCCCCGGCACTGAAACCGAGGTCGTGATAGCGGTCGAGCGGCCGCTTGTAATTCGCGCGGCATGTGGTATCGCCTGCTGCGCATTGCGACAGAAAATAGTTATAGTCCCAACCATTGGCGTTAAGGGCTTCGTTTGCCAGGAACCCGAAGGCGCTGCCATGGATGGAGTTGGTTCCCGACTTGAGCTCATACATCAACTCGCCACCCCCGGTTTGGGCGGAGGCGGCGCTGATGCCGCTGGTCTGCACCTGAAACTGGCCGATGGCATCCATGCCGGGCGCGTTACCGATGCCCATGATGCCGGCATCGGAGCTGGTGCCGTCCACGGATGTAGCTGTCGAGACGATCTGGGAGCCGGCCACACTATTGTTGTAGCCGAGTTGCGGCCCTGTGACGGTACTAACGGTCGCCACGACGGAACGTGCAAAGTTGCGAGCGTCGCGCCCGCCATCGGCCGTGAGGGGCAACTCCGTGAGCACGTCGCCGGAGACCGTACTGCCCAGCGTGGCGTCTTGCGAGTCCAATATGGACGCGTCCGAGGTGACAGTAACGCTATCCACACGGCTGCCGACTTCGAGCTTCGCGTTGAGTGTGACGTTCTGCGACATTGATACAGTCACGCCGGAACGCGCGTAGGTTTTGAATCCATCCAAGGTGAACGTGAGGGCGTATTGGCCGACCGGCAGGTTCAGAATGCGGTAGATGCCCTGGCCATTCGTTGTGTCGCCCTGATAATGAACGTCGGTTTGGGTTTCGACCAGGGTGACGTTGACCCCTGCGAGCACGGCGCCGGTTGGATCGGTTACCGTGCCCGTGATGGTTCCACGATCGACCTGCGCCCACACAACGGTGGATGCGCAGGCAAAGAATAACAGTGCCTTCCATAGCGCACGCATAAAGCCTCCATAAGACTTTGGGCCCTGCACAAGAATCTGACAGGCCGTGTGTATTCCCGGGGTTTCCGGGAGTGAGAGTATTCGCTCTGTGCGTACCCCAAGAGATCGGTGGAGTGCCGAGTGGCAATGTTTGCAGCCCTTCGAATTGATTCGGATAGAAGAGAGAGCTAGGATGGTTTCCCTGAGTTTTGCCGGTTCCCGACCGAACGCACCCATTTTGTCCCCCATCGAGGAAAAGCCTTGAACCCGTCTCACCCGCGCACCGAAGGGAGCGGGCATATGCCCCGCTCTACTTCACTACCAATACGATCTCCCTTCGCTTCGCTCCAGAAGATTCATGCTCGGACCAGGAAAACCAACATCAACAACAACCGCCAGTGCCGAAAACGCTCAAACCCCGCAAATCAGCCACTTCTCCAGATTCCGCACGGAGCCCGCAATGGCATATTCGTGTCACTCTTGAGAATTTGCTCCAGGCATCCCCGTCTCGTTCGAAGGACTCTAAGCTCGACGCAAAATGGGAACCGGCGCGCGGACACAATACTAGGTTCAGGTCCAACGCATAAAAGATATATACGAGCATGTCAGAGTAGGTTCTGTCTCAAAATGCTCAGGTTCGAGAAGAGATTGTCCGCAGAACGATCGCTTGGGCTTGCGCAATTGCGCCACTAGCCATATCAACGCTTGCTGTGTCTGCCAACGTGTTCGCTTCACTTGCACCATAAACCGGCATCTCGGACAAATGCCCCAAAAAACTCTCGCGGGCTTGCCAATCCACGTAGTGAATGATAAAGGACGTTAACGTCAGGAACACTGCGATGGTGCTTCCCGTACCGACGTGGCTCCATTGCGGCTGGGTCTTCCGCGAAACCGAAGCTCTGGAGGCGGTTGAGAGGAGCACTTCCTATGTCCAAAAAACAAGTTGGCGATAGCGTCCTTTATCATTCACTATTTAGGTTGCCAAGCTGCAAGAGGTTTGGGGTCAACTTGTCTGGATTGGCGACTGTTCGCTCAAGTGGATTGCCGCAGCGAAATGCGCCCAATGGCATTCCCTGACCCTACGGCGTTTACCATCACCGATCCTGGCCGGTTCGCTGAGGATTGACTGATCCCGGCGTATCGAGGCGCCAGAACTCTGCCATTTCCTTCCGTTGGGGTCCCCGTTTGGCGCTCGCGTTGTTCAACGCGATTGTTTACTGATATGTTATTGAATGATGGGTAACTGACGGTTTGCCGACCAAACATCCAGAGCCCGGACTTCTGCTTGAGGAATCCTTCCCGATGAAAAGCTGACCTGGTTCTCGCGAGCGACGAATGCACCCAAGGCTTTGCAAGGTTTTGGGCTTATGCCTATGACGTGATATCCATCCATAGGACGGACGCCACTACTTGTGCCATCGGCGTAGCGTCTGGAGTGAACGGCAATTCTAGGGGGAAAGTACGCAATGCCAGATTTGGAAATCATTCCTTCGGGACGCGGTACCACTGGGCCAGTGGGTACTGCCCGGAGCATTGACGCACCAGCCTCATTACCTCACTGTTGTGGATGGTGAGACTGGAATCACTCATATTCCTCCCAAGATCCCTATGGAAGGAACGTCTGAATGATTTGTCACGTAACCATCCTCGGGTGGATTAATAATCGCCCAGATGAAGCG
>JBEKZJ010000112.1:0-17067 GCA_049509995.1 Occallatibacter sp.
GAACAAACAACCCGCGTCGACGTGATGCTGACGCCTGGAGCGGTGACCGCTGAAGTGATGGTGACTGGCACGACGCCATTGGTTGAGACCACAACCTCCGACCTCGGCGAGACGATCGACCAGACACAGATCAGCAACCTGCCCGTCAACGGGAGACTCGCAGCGTTGGTCATGCAGCTTGCTCCCGGAACCACGCCTGCGGCATGGGGCGCCGGCAATCCCGAAGACGCGTCCGGGGCTGCGTCGACGGCGCCGGGCGGCGGCGGCGGCGGCGACTATACATCCGCAAATGGCTTTGGTTTCCAGGGAAATCTCTACCTGGTGGATGGCGTGAGCGACGTGGAATTGATGAACGCATATATGGGGCTCCAGATTCCATTCGCCATGATTTCCGAAATGAAGCTGGAAACCAGCGATCCCACCGCGGAATACGGCACCTTCGGCGGCATGGTGTCCAACATCACAACCAAGTCCGGAACCAACAGGTTTCACGGTCAGGTCTTTGAATACAACCGCAATACCGTATTCAACTGGCCCGACTACTTCAGCAAAATCAATCCTCCCTTCCATTCCAACCAGTTTGGCGGAGAAGTCGATGGCCCGATCATAAAGAACAAGCTGTTCTTCGCCGCGGATTTGCAGTGGCTCAAAATCGCTGAGGGATCCTCCGGCATCACGAGCGTGCCCACGCAGGCGGCCCGCGGCGGAGATCTGTCGGGCTTCGACGTGAATGGCGCCGGTCCTATTACCAACCCCATGGCGTGTTACTTGAGCGCCCTGGCCAATGGACTGCCGAACCCAGTGCCGTGCACGGCCAGTGCGGCGGTTACGGTTGCCGGAACCTACGACACTGTTCCGGCCGCGGATATCGAGCCGATTGCCGGGTCGGCATCGGGCTATCTCCAGTCATCGGTGTGGCCGTTGCCCAACCTTTCCGGGCAAGTCAACAACGCCACCTACGTGCAAGCGAGCAATGCATCCTTCCCGCAAGAAGACGCCCGCGTCGATTGGGCGTTCTCAGATCATGACCGCTTCTTTGCCCGCATGTCGTATGGCAACCGGAATCTCAAACAGCCGTTGCGGCTCGGGACCGGCACCACGCCGGCCATCTTCATGAATAACGGAAACGCCAACGCAACCAATCAAACCACGAACGACGTGATCGGTTGGGACCACACGTTTTCCCCCAGCATGATGAATCAGTTCCGCATCGGCTTCAGCCGCTTCTCCAGCTCCGAGTTCTCCACCGCCAGCGGGATTGCCGAGAACAACCTGTTGGGAGTCCCGAACGGCAATATCGCCGCTTTTCCCGATACCACTGGCATCGCCAACGTGAATATCGGCGGGTTCCTGAGCACTGGAGACCCGGGCTGGGTGCCCCAGGGCCTGGGCAGAGTTTCCAACATTTACCAGTTCAATGACGCGTTCACGCTGGTTAAAGGAAGGAACAACTGGAAGTTGGGTTTCTCCATAGAGCCCATCCAGGCACGCTGCTACAACCCGCAGAACGATCCTCGCGGCCAGTTCACAGCCACCGGCAACTATACCGGCACCGGCTCCAACGGCGCCGCTATTGCCGATTGGCTGGTTGGCGCTCTCAACGCTACCCATCGCGATCAATTCTTCGACGTGCCCAACACGCGGGTAAAGTTCATGGGCCTCTTCGCTCAGGATGACCTGCGTCTGACCAGCAAGCTGACCTTGAACCTTGGCGTCCGCTGGGACGTCTACACGCCCCCCGTGGATACGAAGAACCTGCAGAGCAACTTCGTCATATCGGGCCCCAATGCGGGCTTGAATCAGATCGCGTCATCGAGCAACCGCGGTCCCAACGTGAATACGTATTGGGGAAACATTTCTCCCCGCCTGGGCTTTGCCTATACCCCTGACAACGGCAAGACGGCAATCCGGGCAGCCGTCGGGTTCAGCTACTTCCCGGACAACTTTGGCGCCGACGGGGGTACGCTGGAGAGGAACTATCCATTCGACGAACAGGAAAACAACAGCGCGACCTTGGGGAACTGTTTGACCCCCTATGACGGCACACCGGGGAACGTCAATCCCAATGCGGCGGAGTACTCGGCCTGCGGTTCGCTCATCCTGGCCAATGGCCTGCCGGGCAACGTGACCACCGGATCGCCGGTGTACCAGCCGCTGGTGGAGCCCCCCGTAACGGCGGGCGGGTTCATTGCACCGCCGGTAGGCTTCGGCGTCTACGAGGTGGCCAGCAACTTCCGCCAGGACCAGGCTGTCAACTGGAACGTCAGCATCGAGCGTCAGCTCGGCGCGAAAATGTCGATCCACGCCGCCTACGTGGGCACGGCGGGCAGCAATCTCTATCACGATTGGCAACTCAACCAATGCAACCCGTCGTCGTTTACGGCTGGTCCGACATATGCCCAGCTTCAGGCCCAAAACGGCACCACATTGTACCCGAACTTTCCGCAATGCACGCCGTACTACAGCGTTGCTCCCAACGTCTCCACCATCGATTTCCGCAACAGCGGAGGCAAGTCGCACTACAACGGCGGCCAGTTCGAGTTCCAGCGGCGCGCCGGAGCGAACCTGACCTTCACAGGGGCGTACACCTGGTCGAAGATGATGGATAATATCAACAACCCACTCGATTCCTACTGGACAAAGGAGGAGCTGGACACGGCGGGCTGGCAACATAACAACTTTCCGCATGTCGTCACCCTCACCTACGTCTACACGCTGCCGTTCGGACGCGGGCAAAAGTTCGCCAACTCAATCTCTCCCGTAGAAGACGCCATCGTGGGCGGGTGGTCGATCAGCGGCATTACCAACTTCCGCTCTGGCGCAGCTCTGCTGATGGGTGCGAGCTCGCAATACCTGCTGCCCCAGAATGGCGGGCAGCGCGCCAATTACAACTGCGCGTCTCCTGTCAATCCTCATACCACCAGCGAATGGTTCCAGACGACCTGCTTCACGCAGCCGGTCGGATTCGTCTTCGGCAACGCCGGTGTTGGAGCAGGCAATATCAAGGGGCCGCGCTATCAGGACTGGGATATGACGTTTGGCAAGGCGATCCACCTGGCCGAGCACATGCAACTGCAATTCCAGGCCAGCTTCTTCAACATCTTCAACCACGTGAACTATCAGAGCCCGGATACGAACGTGCAGGACGGCAGCTTTGGAGTGATCTCCAACGACTTTCTGCCGCGCATGGGCCAGCTCGGAATGACCTTCTCGTTCTGAGCGCTGCGCGTTTTGTCGAGTTGCAACCTAGCCAGCGGGAGCTTATACGGATTGGACGTTCGTATGGGCTCCCGCCATTGCGGCGGGCGTTGTAGAGTCAGCAATCTTCCCGCCCGGGCGCGAGTTTGTTGACATCGACGCCGATTCTGTACAGGAATCGTTTCCCTGCCACGAAGCATCGATATCCACGATGATGTTCGGAGTACTTAAATGACAAAGACGTGCTCTCTTATCGTCTTGTTGTTTCTTCTCTTCTTCGCTCCAGGAATCCTCGCTGCCGGTGTGCCCAGCTTCGATCTAACCGCGACTCAGGAAAACTTCAATCTCTACTTCCCCACCTATCTTGCCAATGGCCTTTTCACCACGAGCAGTTCGTTGCGCGGCACTGACCCGACGTTGAGTTTCATGGTGGGAGTGATGGACTATACGCCGGGCGACGTGCCGCGTCCCGCAGCGCTCCCGAGCTGGGCGGAGATGGACTATTTCGATGGTGCTGCCTGGCTAAATGCCACCCCGGTCACCGCTGGCAGCTTTCGAGACTATCGCCAGACCCTGCAAATGTACGATGGAGTCCTCAGCACGCAGTATGTTTTTGCAAGCAGTGGCCATGCGACCCGTGTTGCGGTGACCACCTTCGTGAGCGAAGACGCAACGCACCTTGGGGTGACCAGCCTAAGCCTGACGCCGGATTTTACCGGGATTGTGCGTCTGGGGTTCACCTTGCGGCCGTGCCCTGCGCCCTCCCATCGCTTTCCTTTGGCAGCGGTTCCGAGCGCGGAATTAAGGAGATCCGAGGCTGAAGCTGAAGCGCAGATTCGACTCTCCGATCCCACGGCACCCGAACGGGGAGCCGAATGGTACCCCGGCTACGTGAATATCCAATCCTTTGACGCCAGCGACGCTCAGCAGGTTATTTGGATTACGGGCCGTGCCGTCGACGGACCACAGATTGCGGAGGCGGCTGCCATCGGACTGCCCACAGGCGTCAAAGTTATCGAGTCCAAGCTGCAGAAATCTCCGCAGGTTGCATCCATTGAATTCGCCTTACGGGTCGAGCGTGGACGGACATATACATTCACGAAGTATGTCGCCGCCTCGCAGGAAAATTGGGGAGGTCTGAAAAGTTCGGTAATCGACTGGGCGAAAGAGGCGCGCGCGGAAGGCTTTGGCTTGCTGCTTGCCAAACACCAGTCGGCATGGCATGAGCTTTGGAAATCCGACATCGTCGTGCAAGGCGATCCCGAGATTCAACGGGTAATTCACTCTGACCTCTTTTACCTGTACGAGAATTCCACGGTGAATACTGCCTGGGCGATGGGAGGTTGCGGTCTAAGCCCTAACTACTGGGGCCACTTCTTCTGGGACAGCGACTCCTGGGATTTTCCTGCTCTAGTCTTGCTTCACCCCGAACGGGCAAAGTCGCTGGTCATGTTCCGATACCGCACTCTGCCCGCTGCCGAAGCACGCGCCAAGGCATACGGTTACCGCGGAGCAATGTATCCATGGGAGTCCGACCCGCAGAAGGGCATCGAGTCCACAGACCACGACTTTGTTCCGATTGGCGCTCGTGAGATACACCTCGACGGCGATATTGCCATCAGTCAGTGGCAGTATTATCTGGCGACCGGCGATACGGCCTGGTTACGCGATTACGGCTACAGGGTCATTCGTGAGACCGCGGAGTTTCTGACCAGCCGCGCCACGTACAACCGCGAAAAGAGCCGCTATGAAATCCTGCACGTCTGTTCGCCCGACGAGACGTACAACGATGTCCCCAACGACGCATTTACAAATGCGGTGATTCAAAAGGCGCTGCGGGTCGCTGTGGCGGCTGCGGGCGTGGTGGGGCAGCCGCCTGATGCACAGTGGGCGGAGATCGCGCAGAAAATGTACATTCCCTTTTCTGAGAAAGAGCAGCGTCACCTGGATTTCGATGAGACGGTTCCCCACGATCGGAAATCTTGGATGGGCAGCGCGCTTTCCTGGCTATCCTATCCGCCTCTCGATCTTGCTATGAGCAGTGAGGTTCGGCGGAACGACTATAACTTCGCCGTCAAATCCCTGACAGATCTTACTCCCAATACAGACGGCATCAACGATATGGTTCCCGTCATCCTCAGTATCGATGCGTCGGTGGTTGGGGACGCGGCGGAGTCGTACAAGCGGCTGAATTTCAGTAATGGGCCGTTTCTGAAACCTCCATTCAACGTGAGGAGCGAGACCCCAGGGAACAACCATCTATACATTCTCTGTGTCAGCAGCGGGTTCTTGGAGAACTTCCTCTACGGCTTTACCGGCTTGCGCCTTACAGATCAGGGCTTGACCGCAGTTTATCCGCCGGTTCTGCCATCAGCGTGGAAAAGAGTGACCATCAAGGGCGTCAAGCTGCACGGCACGGTGTATGACTACGTAATCGGCCGCGACGAGGCGGGCAACGTTCACCTGGAAAGACGGCCTGCGGCTCTATGATGACTCTCGCGACTTCACAACGCTGAGGGGCGGACGGTGAAGATCTCAAATCAGAGCGAAATAAGCAGGCGGACGGGCTGACTGAGGAATCTATAGATGGTGGCTGTGACGAACGAATGCTCTCGTCGAGATGTGATAAAAGCCACCGCGGCCTCGCTCGTCTTGGCGGGATATTTGTGCATAGGCTCCGCGGCTGTGGTTGAGCGTGATCGCATACAACCTGGGTAACCTGTGGCGGAGGCTGGTGCTGCCGAAAGGAATCGGCACATGGTCGTTGACGAGCTTGCAGCAGCGGTTGGTGAAGACGGGCGGACGACTGGTAGCGCATGCGCGGTATTACTGGCTGATGCTGGCGGAAGGACACCTGACGAGAAGACGGTTTGCGGCGATGCTGCGCAGGATCGCGTTGTTACCGCTTCCGGCGAACAAAGCGCCCAGCCGCAAAGCAGGGAATTTGGATCACGGAGAGCAAAGGAGGATGGATAGGTGTCGGCGCAATTGACTTGGACGACCCTCGATGAGGCGGGCAACGCGTGGACGACGGCGAATCGCCCGGCTTTTCCTTTGGAACTTCCTCGTTGGTCTTGCAATTTGCGCCAACGGGCGCATAATCGCCAGCAATTTCTTTTCAAAATGGAGATTCCAGATGAAGAATCTTACGCGTCGTGATGTTTGCAAAATGTTGCCTTCGTTTGGGCTGCTTGCGCCGGGGTTGACTCCCACGCTGGCGCAGTTGGTCACCGGAATCAGCAAAGTGAAACCGGGCTCGAGGCAACTGGAGTCGAAGCTCGAGATCGATTCGTCGAGCGCGAAGCTGGTGGACGTGTTTCATTGGGCGCGCAGCCAGGCCATGGCGTATGCATTCGACAATGGCGACCCCGTCGGGCCTTGGTATGAAGCCGTCGAGCCGGGCCGCGAAGGTTTCTGCATCCGGGACACCTGCCACCAGGCTCTGGGTGCGCAGGCACTCGGTCTGGCGCGCTTCAACCTGAACATGTTGCGTCACTTTGCCGAAAACATCTCCGACTCCAAGGACTGGTGCAGCTACTGGGAGATCGATCGTTACAACCGGCCGGCGCCGGTCGACTACGAGAACGATGCATCGTTCTGGTACAACCTGCCATCGAACTTCGATCTGCTCGATTGCTGCTATCGAATGTACGTCTGGAGCGGAGACCTCGCGTACGTGCAGGATCCGGTGTTTCTGAACTTCTATGACCGCACAGTGAACGACTATGTGCAGCGCTGGGGCCTCGATCTCGATCACATCATGAGGCGGCCTCGCCTGTTGAATCAGCGCGGTATCTTCGATCCCCATACAAAATTCCCGCCCAACCGCGGAATTCCGGGTTACGACGAGGACGATCACGACTACGTCATCGGCTTCGATGTGGTAGCGACGCAGCGTGCCGCCTATCTTGCCTACGCGCACATCCAGCAGGCGCGGCAGAATGCGGCGCTGGCGGACGAGTATCTGAAAAAAGCCGCGGCGGTCGAGAACCTGATAAAGACCGTCTGGTGGAACAAAACCACCCATTGCTTCTCTTCGCGCGAGAGCGGGGACCATCAGATGGAAGATTGCGGAGCACGTCGCGACGACGCGGATATGAGCATCGATTGGCGGACCGATGTGAGATGGCGGACCGATGTGATCTCCGATCCCGCAATCATCGCCGGCAATAAAGACAGCGACGCCACGATGACACGTTTGCTCGATCTGAGCCACGCGCGTCTCGAGTATCCCGAAGTCTCGTATTCGAGGGTCGGCGACATCGTGACCGACGCAATGGGCATTCGGCTCGAGTTCGGTTCGCCGCTTCTCTCGGCAGTCGCGGGCGACTGGGTCGAAGTAACCGTCCGGACACTGTCGGGGTTGGGCTCGGGCATTGAGTGGGCGGAGATTCGCAATCTGCCCATCCGCGCCTGTGATGTCACGGTCCGGCATGATGGCCCTGGCAAAACCACCTTCACCAATCAGCGCGGACCGGCGCTCATCTGGAGGGCCATGTTCGAGGGGCAGCACGCAACACTAATGGTGAATGGACGCGAGGTGAAGGCCACTTCGCAGAGCGATGACAGCGGGCAAACCGTGTCGTCGGCCCGCGTGACAGTCGGCGCCGGCGGCGTGATCACCGTCAGCACTTCCTGATTCGCTTGCAGCAGGCACCGATTGCAGATCCTCCTTGAAGAGCGAAGCGACATCCGTAAGGACGGAGGTAACAAACTCCACACCGGAATAAGAAGCAGTAAAGAATTTGCAGCCTGAATTCAGTTTCGTGCGTGCTCAGCTTGAAAACGCCACGTCGGAGTCGGCTGCTCAACAGAAGGTAATCTCTATTGAGGAGATGAAATGACGACCAAATATTCTCGCAGGACAGTGATCAAAAGCGCCGCTGCAACGGTTGCCTTGATGGGAATGCCTAGTGTGCTTGAATCACAGGCGCCAGGGGAAAGCACCACCCAGTATAACTATGCTCCGAAGTCGCGCAATGTGCAATTGGGCACGGCGCGCGGTGTCCATCCCGGCCGCGTCGTTTGGGTGCACGATCCAAAGGCGGCGCATTGGAGCGGCAATCGCGAATCCGTATCCGATCAGTGGTGGATGGATTCGAGCACGGATCAGGCGCGGGTTGACGAAATGCTCTCTCTAACCCTCCGCAAGCTGACTGGAGCAGGCACTGACGAAAAAGCATGGAACGTCATCTTTACCTATCACAACAGGCAGTCAAAAGGATTGCAGAGCACCGCGCACCGCAAGGGAGAAACCGTCGCCATCAAGGTAAACATGAACAACAGCAAGCCCGTTGTGCCCACCAACCTGGTGAATGTCTCCCCGCAGGTGACCCTGGCCATAGTTCGTCAACTGGTGGAACGCGCACATGTGCCGGTGGAGGACATCCTGGTATACGATGCACAGCGCAACATCTACCCCGGGTTGCTCGACAAAATCTGGGGTGAATACAAAGAAATCCGGTTTGTACAGAGGGATGCGCCCGATCCCGAACATCAGAAGCACCCCGCGTACGGCGCCATTCACAATCTTGAGGCGGCGCAATGGGTTGAGGGGGTAAGTTACTCAGCCAACCATTACGGTAACGCCCATTTCATGCCGCAGCAAGTGAAAGATGCGACGTACATCGTCAATCTCGCTTTGGTGAAGGCTCATTCCTATCCCTTCGCACGCGCGGAGGGCGGCGACGAGGGGCAAACCGGCGTCACCCTGACTGGGAAAAATCACTTCGGCTCGATCAAGGGACCCGCGGAGCTGCACTCCATCATCAACACCAATCAAGGAGCCACGCCACACGCCTATTCGCCGATTGTGGATTTGTCTGCTTCGCCAAACCTCGGCGCAAAGACGATTCTTTATGCGCTGGACGGTCTCTACGCTGCCCGGCGGCACATGTCCTACCCGCTGCATTTTCCCAATGCACCTTTCCACAATCCTACTGAGCCGTATGAGAACCGCAACTGGCCCTCCAGTATTCTGGCCTCCCTCGACGGGGTCGCGCTCGACTGCGTGGGTCTAAACATTCTGAATTCTCAGACCAGGAACAACCTCGACGAAAACGGTCATTCGAGGATCATGATCCGTGAAAACGCAGATGACTACCTGATGGAAGAAGCGCTCGCCGACCACCCTCCTTCGGGAACGCAATATCGGCAGAACGGCAAACCTGTCACCAGCCTCGGCGTCTTCGAGCACTGGGACAGCGACGAGAGCCGCAGGTATTCACGTAACATCGATCCGGAACATGGCACTGGAATCGAGATGGTTTACATCAACAGAAGTTAGCTCATCCGTTGAGAGGTGCGCTGCGACGCGTTCGCCGCACAGTAGGAAAGGATGTGTTCGTATTCGAGGTGATAGCGATCGATTAAGATCAGTTAGGCCGGCAAGGCGACCGTGTGAGCACGGAGGGTCCGATCGAGATATGGACTCGCCTTTTGGCCGGCAATTCGAAAGCCGTGGGAGTATTTAACCGGCTCGAGACTCTACTCTCTGCGATTCTTAACTTCCGAGAACTGGGATTCCAAAGCACGGTGACAGTTTTCGACATATGACAAGCCAAAACTTTGGGCCAATGAACAACTTATGCACAGTGACCGTCCCACCCCATGGAGCAGTGTTGCTACGGGTGAGGTAACCTCTCGATAGCGCACGTAGTGGCAGGGAAGTTCCGTTCATTCGCGTTAGGGCCGGAGCCGCGCGATGAAGAAACGTTGCCGAAATTGATCCGGTCGGGCTGAATGAGATTCCCGATGAATTCGATCAGACAGTGGCATCTTCGAACGGCTCGCCTTAAGCGCCCGGTGCTCATGCTTGCCAGCTTCTCGATTCTCTGCGCGACATTTCGTGCGCCGGCACAGGAGCCCCGTTATTGGTCTATCGCACTCGCTGACACCCTTATGAAGCGCAATTCCGGCGCTCCGGAAGAGCCGTTGACGCCGTGGTCCTATTGGAAGGGCTACACTTTGAACGGTTTCGAAATGCTGTGGCAGTCGACAGGCGATCGACGATACCTGGATTTCATCAAGCAGCAGATCGACCCAATAATCGATCGTGACGGCAATCTTGTAGGTGTGAAACTGGACAGTCTGGACAATGCCATGGCGGGAAATATCGTGGTGGGCTTGTATGAACACACGCACGATCCGCGTTACCGCGTGGCAGCCGCCCAAATAAGAAAAATGTTCGATAACTACCCGCGCAATGCGGACGGGGGCTTCTGGCACAATCCCAAGCTTCCCGGCGAGATGTGGGTGGACGGCGTCTTTATGGGCGAGATGTTCCTGTTGCGGTACGGTGACTCAATCGGCGATCGCAAGTACTGTTTCGATGAGGCGATCAATCAGATTACGATCTTCGCGCGCCATGCGCTCAAGGGCAAAAGCGGACTCTACTATCACGCCTGGGCGGCAAACCCTGACCTCGCTACGGTGGTGCCGCAGCGCAAACTACACTGGGCCGACCGCGCAACTGGGCTCTCGCCAGAGGTTTGGAGCGAGGGCTTGGGATGGTACGTATTGGTGGTGGTCGAGGCATTGGCCCGGCTGCCGGTCGACTATCCACGGCGCACGGAGGTGCTTGATATTTATGAACAGCTTGCGGCGGGCCTAAAGCGCGCGCAGGACCCCGTTAGCGGCGGCTGGTTTTTCATCGTTGACAAACCGGGGCGTACGGATAATTGGATCGACACTTCAGGCAGCGCGATGTTCACATACGCCCTGGAACGCGGTATCGAACTACGCCTATTGAGGAGCAAGGAATACTCCTCTGCGGTCACCGCCGGCTACCGAGCCATTATACGTAACGCGCGCATCAATAGCGACGGTCTCGTCGACATTCTGAGCGCATGCGACGGCGTATGCGTGCAAGCCACCTACGCCGACTATGTGGGCTGCAAACGGACAATCAACGCAAAAGAAGCAGTCGGCGGGTTCCTCTGGGCGACCGCGGTTGTCGAGAAGCCCGGTCATGTGAATTAGGAGGACCCGATAGATCCATAGCGCGAAAAGGTTAAGAAAGCGATAAATGCTTGTCGTTGAATCATGGAGGTTCCCGGCTGTGAAAACGGGACTTGTTCATCACAATAGTCCGGCCTTGATGATTTGATCGTCCCGTCTCGGGTGAGTGTGGGGAACCCGTCTGAGGCGCAAATCGAAAATCGCCGCTATCAGGTAATTCAAAATGATGATCAAAAGACGAACATTTCTCCGCAGTGGACTCCTGGGCTTGGCCCTGACCTGGAATCGGGGCCTACTGGGCGGGCTCAGCATCGATGGCGCGCAATACGATGCGTCTGGCCCTCTTTACCCCTATGATCTTTTGAAATGGCTCTACATTGGATGGGAAAACGATCACCCGAAGTCATGGACTTTCATGGGCGGAGGCATCTCTCCAGGGCTGAGGGATACTATCCAGTTTGCTGTTTCACTGAATGGGAGAACTTATTATCCTGACGAGTTCGCGCCCGACCGTAAACAGAAGGTCAAATGGTATCTAAAGGAAGGCTTTCTTCCCGTTCCAGTCTCTGAGTGGGATGCCGGCCTCGTTTATGTGACCATTCAGCACTTCGCTGATCGGATTCTCAACGACACCGCTACAGCTGTATACTCTCGCGTTGAATTGCGCTCTTCTTCGGCGACGGAGATTCGCGGGGATCTCGAAATTGGGGCCGCCAAGGAACTTCCACTTTCACTCACGTCCGAGCCGGCACGCACGGAGAAGAGTCGGATGACCTATAGCCTCGTGATCCGGCCGGGGGAAACCGTGGTTTACGACTTTGTCTCCCTGGCCAACGGGAGCGCTACGCCCTCGCAACTCGCCGCTGCGGGGGGATTCCACGCCCACTACGATTCGATGAAGAAGTACTGGCTTGGCCGCTTTGAGCCACTGACACACCCAGTTGCCTTGCCCTCTTCCGAACTTGTCAATTTGTACAAGGCTCTGCAAATCGCGATCTGGGAGAATATGGTCAAGGTCGGCGACGACTACGAAATTCACGCCGCGCCCCGTACGCCCGCCGGCCTCTTCGACTACGACCGCACATTTACCCACGACGTACCCAACTACGCCGATCAATGTATGCGCGAAGGGGACTGCGATCTAGCCAGGAAGATGGTGGATAGCGGGTACTATAAAAAACTCAACCAGTTGGACTTTGGATTGACATACTATCTCGATACGATCGGGAAGTATATGCTTCCATTCGCTGAATATCTGCGGGTCACGGGGGACTTGGCATACTTCGCTCCGGAGAGGCGCCAGGATCTCAAGAAGGCTGCCAGGAATATTCATGCCGCCCGCGTCTTCGATGACCCGCAGCATTATGGACTGATGAGAAAGTCCCAGGACTTCGAGAACTGGGCCGATAACGGCGACTTCTTGCTCTGCGATAACTGGGGAGCCCTGCACGGCCTACAGGCCTACAAGAACATTTGCGACGCTTTGGGAGATGCCTCGGAATCCAAGTGGGCCGCCGAGGAGATGCGCGATCTGAATGAATGCCTGAATAAGGCGATCGGGCGGATTTGCGAAGAGGACAAAAGTGATTACTATCTCGGCACCTTCGACAAGATCAGCCTTCGTCGCTACCAGGACGTCGGCTATAGCTGGGTTCCATACTCGGGCGCGCTGAGCACCTTCCCCTGGGGCGCATATCTCAAGGGCTTTGAGTTAGGCGGTGAATGGAAAGACAAGTTCGACGCATCCCTTGAGTATGCTCTTCGTCAGCGGGATGAAAAGAGGATTCCCGATGGCAGTTGGGGAACCTGGTGGGGCCACCCCTCCTTTGGCAGCGTTTACAACGCCAGCGCTGGCTTGCAGTGTCTTTTCTCTGACAAGTATCGAACCGAGGCCATCAAGAATGTCGAGTTCCTGGCCAGGCATCAATGCTCGCCCTTCCAATGGTCCGAGGCATTCGAATATAAGGGTCCAGATCAGTGGGTCGGCATGTATACGCCGCCGGTTGATTACGGAAACTCTGAAAGCTGGGGCTTTAGCTTCATCAAACAGGCTCTATTGCAGGCGTGCATTTCGGTCAAGATGGACGGAACGGTCATTGTAGGCCGAGGTGTGCCGGATCATTGGATCTATCCCGGCAGCGCGATTGAATGGGCCAACGTGCGGGTCAATGCCAACAGGAAAATCAGCTTTCGAATAAGTGCCAGGGATGATTTGGTGGAGTTTGCCATCTGGGGCGACACCCCGGGCGGCGAGATACTTCTGAATCTTCCAATCTTCGCAAACAATATTCGCTCCGTTTCCGCAGGGTATGTGGACTTGAAGCATGCTTGCGTTGTGCTGCCAGCCGACACCCGCAAGGTGACGGTACAACTGCAGTCCATGCCAAAGGCCCAAGCTGCCACTTAGACGATCTCGGACACAAGATCGAAGCCGGATTTGCGCTTCAGATTCTCAATTTTTCATCAGGAAGGATTCGACCAATGCATCCCACAGACCCCAACAATAATTTGCCCGTGCGGCGCCGACTGCTGGGTTCAATCTTCTCGGCCGCCGCTCTGCTTGGCCTGAACACTGCCGCAGCAGCGGCTGGCACAACGAAGAATGCCGCCGTGGCCAAGCCACCCGCCGAACCGGAGCCAAAAGCACCGGATGATTTCCTCGCGCTTGCCCGTCTGCGGAACTACAAGACTGGCCGCTCTTCAAGCTGGGACCGGACGGGAGGCAATGCGGACTGGGTCACAGTGGAGCCGGGCCAAACGGCGACGCTGCTGGAAACCACCGGCGCCGGGGCGGTGACGCACATCTGGTTCACCATTAACTCACAGGACCCAATGCACCTGAAGAACCTGGTGCTGCGCGCATGGTGGGACGGCGAGGCCACGCCTTCGGTCGAAGTTCCCCTCGGCGACTTCTTCGGTCTTGGTTTGGGCGAGTACTACGTTTATCAGTCGGAGTTAACTAATGTGGCGCCCGTCAATGGGCTCAACGCCTACTTCCAAATGCCGTTTTCCAGCTCCGCCCGCCTGACACTCACCAACGAAGGCAAAGTCCGCACAGACAATCTTTACTTCGCCATCGACTACGTTACCCTGCTCAGCCTTCCCAGCGATGTAGGCCGTCTCCATGCGCAGTATCGCCAGGCCGCGCCGTGCAAGGGATGGACCGACAACTGGACGATTGATGGCAGTCCCGGCATCAACGAACGAAAGAACCTGACCGGTCAAGACAACTACGTTTTCATGGAAGCCACGGGCAAGGGACATTTTTTGGGTGTGACCCAGGCCGTCGAGCAAAACCAGGACGTTTGGTTCGGCGAGGGCGACGACATGATCTTCATTGATGGCGACACTCTGCCCACCATCAACGGCACCGGAACCGAGGACTACTTCAACGGAGGTTGGGGCTTTGGCGGTCATGCGTTTGCCAACCTGCGCCATGGCGCGCCATACATGGTGGATCCGGAACGGATAGGCGGGCGGTATTGCCTTTATCGTTGGCACACCGAGAGCCCCATCACCTTTGAAAAATCGATTCGCGTGACCATCGAGCACGGCCACGCCAACCATCGGTCAGACAACTTCTACTCGGCTGCTTTCTGGTACCAGACCGAGCCGCACGCCGCTTTCCCTGCCCTGCCAGCGCCGGCTGACCGCGTTCCCAGAGTCTTCAGGGTAGGCGGCCCGGGACCGGTGCCCGTGCCGACGACTTAAGCGAAAACGGCCTGGTGTCGTGCTTCACCACAATTCCATCCGGACGTCAGAAGGGTTCTGCTCGTAATCTCGTAGGAAGGTCCAATGCGGATTCTCGACGCTGGCGAGGTGGCATGGTGAAAACAAATCGACACGAAAACACTGCCGGGTGGTCAGCGGAGGTTTGGCGTGCGCACATCTCACGCAGTTCTTCGTTGACTCTGAGTGGAGTTTTCGCTGTAGAAGTTCAGGCGGCGCGGTCGTACCGTTGATGCTGACCACCCAGCCTTGGCTTCACAATGATCTTGCTACCTGGTGTCCTGTCTCTGAAGTTCGTACACAAAAGCGAGCAACTGAATCGGATGTAACGCAGATCCCAACTCGAATCCTTGTTCGGCTGTTTTGTTGGACCAGACGCAGCATGCTCGGCGTGTTCGTCGATGATATCGCACACTGCGACAATCTGTGCGTTCGCTCCCAGAAGATTTTCCAGCAGGCTGGCTCCGCGCCTGCACAGGCCAATGAGCCCTACGCTTGGCTCTCGCTTGTCAATGGGAACTTCCATCATGGTGAGGCGGGTGCTCCTCTTCAGCTTCGTTCGAGGAATTTGTGGGTAAGCGGCGACCTCATTTCAGCGGATCGGCGAGGAAGCGATAGAGTTTTCGACATGTGGAATCAAAGGAACGCTGCTCCTCCTTGGAGCCGTTGTGGATCAGTGGTCCGCCGTCTACATCGAGTATCTCGAGAAGAAGCAGTTCCATCGGGATCTTCCTCAGCTTGCCATCTTCGTTTAAATCACGGGTCACCTCTCCGCCCAGCAGCTACAGGTTGTTGATATGTTTGTGAACCGTCTTGCGAGTCGGATTGGCCATTAGCAGTCGGTCGCAAAATAACATTAGCAGTCGGTCGCAAAATAATTGGAAGCAGACAACCAAGTGCTCGCCGGGAAGAATATCTAAGAGGCTAACCCGTGCGGCTCTGGCGGGACGGTAGGGGATATGGTGAAAGAAGTCGCTGTCTTCTTAGCCATGGATTTGATCACACTCCTAAACCGCTGCTACCATTTCCGGGGTTTTGTTTATCATTATGCCCGCTTTGGCCCGGGCCACAAGAGCATCGAGGTGACCATCCGGCCACGCACAGGCTCGGCGGCGCTGTGCTCCACTTGTCGCCGGCCAGCACCGGGTTACGACCGGCTGCCGGAAAGGCGCTTTGAGTTTATTCCCTTCTGGGGGTTCTTTGTCTTCTTCCTCTACCAGATGCGCCGGGTTAACTGTAACCAATGTGGTGTGGTAGTCGAGCACCTGCCCTGGGGCGATGGCAAGCATCAACTCACCCAGGCATATAGCCTGGTGCTGGCCCGCTGGGCTCGCAAGCTGTCTTGGAAGGAAACAGCGCAGTCTTTCCATACCACCTGGGATAAGGTCCGCGACGCCGTGCTGAGCGTCGTCAACTGGGGGTTAAAGCATCGCACCCTGGCCTCCATCCGATCCATCGGCGTCGATGAAATCCAGTATGCCAAAGGACATAAATACCTCACCCTGGTCTACCAGATCGATTCCGGGTTCACTCGCCTCCTCTGGGTTGGCAAGGAACGTACTACGGATTCCTTCCAGAAGTTCTTTACCTTCCTCGGCAAAGAACTGACCGCCAAAATCGAGTTCGTCTGCTCAGACATGTGGCAGCCCTATCTGCGCCTCATCAAGAAGAACTGCCCCCAGGCGCTCAACATCCTCGATCGCTTCCATATTGTCGCCAAGATGAATGACGCTCTAGTCCGGACACCAACCTGTGTTGCGAAAAACTCGATGGTGCCTCCTCAAGCGTAAACAAAATCTCACCAGCCGCCAGAAATTCCGCCTGCGTGATCTGCTCCGCTATAACCTCAAGACCGTCCCTGCCTATCTACTCAAGGAAACCTTGCAACAGCTGTGGGAATACAACTCCCCTGCTTGGGCGGCAAAATTCCTCGATGCCTGGTGTCATCAAACCATGCTCTCCCGCATCGATCCCATGAAAAAGATTGCCCGCTCCCTGCGCAAACATCGCGAACTCATCCTCAATTACTTCCGCGCCAACAAAGCCCTCTCCAGCGGCGTCGTCGAAGGCCTCAACAACAAAGCCAAAGTCACCATGAGAAAATCCTACGGCTTTCGCACCTTCCCCGTCCTCGAACTCGCGCATATCACTCACTTGCCAAACTTCCTGAACCTCCACTCG
>JBEKZJ010000113.1:0-15725 GCA_049509995.1 Occallatibacter sp.
ATTCCGGTCATGATCGCGACCCCGAGGTCCATGGGCCAGTGAGCAACAATGAGCGGCGCCAGGCGGCGGATGCGCAGATAGACCAGCATGATGAAGAGGACGAGAGGAAAAAACATGAGAAACCGATACGCCAAATAGTGCCAATCGGGAACGAAGGGGACCATGCAGTGCTGCGCGGCGAACCAAAACCCGGTGATCGAGACGGCGATCCAGGTGCGGCCGGTGAGCGTCTCCAGCCGGGGCAGCACATATCCCTGGTAGGTCATCTCTTCCGTAGCCGACTGGATGATCCACCAAACGGTCAGTGTGTACACCGTGGCCCAGATGGGCAGGGAGTGCGCTTGCAGAATAAACTCCATGGGGACCTTGGCCGTGGAGCCGTACACCAACATACCGGCGAGATAACTGCCGCCCATCATGATTGGATAGGCGAGGACCAAGATGCCGAGCCCGAGCCACAGGTCGCGCCCCCTGCGCATCCGTATCGGCCCGATGAGGTCGCGGAGACGAATGCCTTCCTTGCGCGTGAAGTACCGCAGGCCGAGGAGACAGCATAAATCGCTTAGGCTGCCGTAGATGTTCCACCACTTGCCGGCCGTCCGGAACGGAGCGGGATGATGCAGGGCAAGCAGAACCAGCGCCAGCAGGGATTGCAATGTCAGCCACAGGACGGAGCGAGCTGAGACCAGCAGCAGTGGTCCGATCCACGGAATGCGCCCGGCGGCCAAGCGGTCCTGTATCTCAGAACGCGCGTTCACTTGAACAGGAGCTGAGCTTGCAGTTTCGCTTGCGGGCGCCATGCCGATCTGTCTCCGGCGCCGAGTCTAGCACGAGCCGGACGCGAGGGTCTGTGACGAACTCAAGACGCCTGCCTGCTCAGACGTGCGCGGATTCCGCCCTGGCCACCAGCACCACCGTCGCCAGTCCCAGCAGCAGAATCGCTTCTTCCACGTGCTCGCTGCGGTTGTGCAGCTTGTTGAAGTGAACGGTGCCCGAGTTGGCGGCGTCGGCTGTGTTGATCGCGCCACCGGCGGCAATGCGGTCCCGCTCCATGGCTGGAATGATGGCAAACTGCGAGTAGACGGTGAAGCCGATCATCAGCACAATGAGCCCCATCGGCGCCAGCACCGTGCGAGGCTTGTAGATGCCCCACGCCGGAGCCAGCGCCAGCAGCGCCAGCGCCACCATCCCCGACACCAGTCCCATGCCGTGCAGAATGCGCAGCAACTGGCCCACGATCGTGCCCGCCGCGTGCGTGTCCGGCCGCAGCGTGGTGAACGTAATGGCTGCCACGACAGGGAAAAAGATCTCCGCGCCCAGCCAGACGATGAGTGCGAGGTAGAGGAGCGTACGGAGAAGAGTCTTCATGAATTCAGTTCTCAGTTGTCAGTTCTCAGTTGTCAGCCGCCCGTGGTCAGATGAGCAGATTGCACACCAGCAAGGTTGCCAATAGCTCTTTGCAAATTCAGAGTAGCGCATCCATTGAAGGCGACGCAGCATTCCGGCACGGAAAACTGACAACTGACCACTGAAAACTGACAACTATTTCCTGTTCAGCGCCCGCTTCAGCACCGTCTCCAGCGCCGCCTTCACCTGAGCGTATTCCTCGGGCGCAATCGTACCGTTGATCTTCTCGCTTTCTGCTGCAAACAGCTCTTCCTTCAACGCGTTCAGCAACAACGTCTGCTTTGAAGCGGGTGCGCCAAAGGCCGCGTAAGCCGCTGCTTCGCCATCGGCAACGGCCCCAGTGGCAGTTGCGCCCGCCGGCTTGCGCAGCAGGAAGGCCGCCGCGGCCGCCAGCAGCATCGCCAGCCCGCCTAGAATCCACCACTTGTACTTCGACAGCGGATCGGGCGTATTGATGGGGTTGCCGATGCCGCCGCCCGGCTGGTTGCCCGGTGCGGCCGTACTTGAGTTTTGAGCCCCGCCTCCGGATTCCTGCGCTCCCATGCCCGCCGGCTGCTGTCCGGCCGGCGCGCCCTGCTGCTCGCGGGGGATCGATCCGTTCCCGGCAATGGTGAACTCCACCGGCTTGCCCGGAGCGGCGTTCTTCACCAGAAAGGTCTGCACGTTGGGGTCTTCGGGCACACTCTTGAAGTCCGCTCCCGCGCCCGGCGTGAAGGTCATGCTCTTGGGCAGCAGCACCGCCAGGTTGTCGGCCGGCAGCGTCACCTGCGCATTGAATGTGTACTTCCCGCTGCTGTAAGGCACGTGATAGGCGAGCTGGAAGAGCGTGTCCTTGTCGCCGTCGTCCGGCTGGATGGGGAAGTTGAACGCATAATGTCCTTTGGGCCCGTCCGGGTCCAGTTTGATGGAGGTGGGCAGGCCGTTGGGCCGCTGTCCGCCCACGCCGTCCACCACCGCATCGGCGGGCAGCACCACCTCAAACGACTTCGTGCTCCACTGCGTGGTGGGCGGCGCACTGGTGTTGTGGACGAAGTACCTCTCGGTCACCTTCAACTGGCCGTTGTCACTCTCCACCTCCAGCACGTCCGCCTCGATGAACACGCCCTGCACCTTAGGGGCCACGTCATAGACCGTGATGTCGCCCGGCGCGGCGCCCTGCGGCGCGGCAATAAAGTAGCCCGCGCCCTGGTGCGTTACCCGCACCAGGTAAGGGCTGTTGCCGGGCTCGGCGAGTGAATAGCGCCCGTTGGCGTCGGTGGTCGCATGAGCAACTTCGCCCATGCCCGCCTGCACGTCCACCAGCACCACGGGATCGCCCGCCGCGGGCTTGCCGGTGGTCTTGTTCGTGACAGTGCCGGTGACGGTAGTAGCCTGCGCCAGTGCGCCCGCAAGCAGCACGCTCAAAGCAAAAGTGCGAAAAACAAACCGGATCGATTTCATAGTCGTGAGGGAATCCTTCTTTTCGTGCGCGTGGCAAATCGGGAGTGGAGCCCCGTGTGCCGGTTCTCAGGCCTGCTGCAAAAGCTCAATCTCGGTCATCAGCAGCGCCGTCTCGTTTTCAAGCAAGGCCCGCTGGGCTTGAAAATCTTCTTCAGGATACTTGCCGGCGCGGTACTCGAAGTTCAGGTCGCGCAGGTTTTCGTAGAGCTGTTCCTTGCGCTCCAGCAGGTAGTCCAGCCGCGTCTTCTCGCGCTGGCTGGCAAAGACGTTCTCCGGCCAGAAAGTGTACACCAGCAGCGCCAGAGTCAAAAACACGCCAGCCCAAAAGCCTTGCAAACTTGTCATCGCTCAAAAACCTCCGTCGCTGCCGGTCTCCCGGCGAATCTTTTCCCGCAGCGCATCTGTCGCTGGGTCCTGGACCTGGGCTGCGGCCGGCGTCCTGCCGACGGACCACCGCCGCACCAGCAGGATGGTGCCCAGCAGCGCGGCGCCAAACACAGCGAACGGCGCAATCCAGGCCAGCAGGTCAAAGCCCTCGCCCGTGGGTGCGGCCAGCACGGTGGCCCCGTACTTGGCGGCGAACGAGCCCAGAATCTCCTTGTCGCTCTTGCCGGCGGCAATGGCGTCGCTCAGCTCGTTGCGCTCGCGGCCGCTCTCCGGGCAGCCCACGTGGTTGCACTCGCCCAGCAGTTGCGCGCAGCCGCAAGTGCACATCAGCCGGTGCCCCAAATCGTTGAATCGCGAGCTTGCATCTGTCGCGCCCAGCGAAAAACAAACGGCCATTGCCAGCGCTGACGCCTGTACAGTCTTCATCCAAAAAGAAAAACGCGTGGGAGCACTCATAAGCGGCCGCCCTTCAAAGCCGGCTCCGCCGGAGCCGTTCGCGCGGGCACGCGCAACGCGGCAGTCGCCGGGCTCAGGCTGGGAACCAGCGCCACCAGCGTGCCGAAGACCAGCACCGCCAGTCCCGCCCAGATCCAGCCCACCAGCGGATTCAGGAACGCCTTGATAATCGGCTGGCCCGTGTCTGGATTGGTGCCTTCATACACCACATAAAGGTCCCAGGCCGGAACCGAGTGAATGGCTACCATGGTTTGCGGCTGTCCGCTCACCAGGTAGACGCGCTTCTCGGGGCTCATCTGGAACTGCTTCTTGCTGCCCCTGTAAACGTCCAGCAGCGCGAACTCGGAGTTGTAATTCAGATTGGAATCCTGCGTGAAGCCCACACACTCCAGCGTATAAGGGCCGACGCTCAGCTTGTCGTGCAGCCCCAGTTCGCTCTCCACGCTGCGGTTAAAGGCCGATCCGGCCAGCCCGATCACGATAATCACCACGCCGATGTGGACGATGTAGCCGCCGTATCTCCGCGTGTTCCTCCGCGTCAGCAGCCAAGTGGCCACAATCAGGTTGCGCCGCGTCTGCCGCGCAATCACGCCGGCCCCGCGCAGAAACTCGCTCAGAATGGCCGTCAGCACGCCTACGGCCAGCGCAAAGTCCACCAGCGCGTAGAAGTTGCCGGTGTCGAAGGCGCCGTCTTTCCACGGCCGCACACCCACGGCCAGGCAGACGATCACCGTAACCCAAAGCGCAATCACCGGCAGCACAAAGTTGCGCCTAATGCTGCGGAACGACGTCGCCCTCCACGGCAGCAGCGGGCCAACCCCCGTGAGAAAAAGCAGAAACAGCCCGATGGGCACCGCCACGCGGTTATAAAACGGCGCGCCCACGGTGACCTTGTTTCCCACCACATATTCGCTCAGGATGGGGAACAGCGTGCCCCACAGGATCACAAAGCAGGCCGTCAGCAGTACCAGGTTGTTGAACAGGAAACTGGACTCGCGGCTCACCAGCGATTCCAGGTGGTGTTCGCTCTGCAGGTGGCTGCGCTGCAAAACGTAGGTAAAGACGCAGACCGCCAGCACAATCCCCATGAACACCACAAACCAGGTGCCGATGGGCGACTCCGCGAAGGCGTGTACCGAACTCACAAGTCCGGCGCGGGTCAGCAGCGTGCCCAGCAGCGTCAGCAGGAAGGTGGAGAAGATAAGCCACACGTTCCAGCTCTTCATCATGCCCTTCTTCTCCTGCATCATCACGGAGTGCAGAAAGGCGGTTCCGGTCAGCCACGGCATGAAGCTGGCGTTCTCCACCGGGTCCCAGCCCCAGTAGCCGCCCCACCCCAGCACGGCGTAGGCCCAGTGCATGCCCAGGAAGATGCCGGCGGTCAGAAACATCCAGGTCACCATGGTCCACACGCGCGTGACCTTGATCCATTTCTCGCCGGGGTAGCGCATCATCAGCGCCCCCAGGGCGAATGCAAAAGGCACCGAGAAGCCCACGTAGCCCAAGTAAAGCATCGGCGGGTGAATCACCATCTCCGGATACTGCAGCAGCGGGTTCAGCCCGTTGCCGTCGTCCGGAATGGCGCCCTGGTAGAGCGCAAACGGCGGCGCGGCAAAACACAGCACCGCCAGGAAGAAGACCTGGATTCCGGCCAGAATTGTGCCCGCGTAGGCATACAGCTTCACGTCCGTCTTGTGCGTCAGCCGCAGAACAAACCCATAAATCCCCAGCAGCAGCGCCCACAGCAGCAGCGAACCCTCCTGGCCGCTCCACAGCGCGGCAAACTTGTACGGGGCGGGCAGGGCGCGATTCGAGTGCTCCATGATGTAGGTAATGGAGAAATCGTTGGCAAACACCGACCCCACCAGCGCAAAAGCCGCCGCTGTAACGGCCACAAACCCCGCAGTCCCGGCCCGGCGCGCCGTATCGGCCAGCCGCTCGGGCGAGATGCGCGCCGGCTGCCCGGTCGCTATCAGCCGCAGGGCGACAGCCCCAGCCAGCAGATTGTAGGCGGCCAGCGCCAAAGCGATGAGAAGAGCAAAACTACCAAACGCTGCCATAATAGCGGTTCTCCAGTTAAATTAGAGCGAAGCCAGTTCAGCTGAATGGCTTTTTCCTTAAGAAAAAGCCTCCTTGCACGAGGCTGAAAAAGCCAGGTGAACTGGAGAACCGCTCTCTAGGACGCCATAATGATTCTCGCATGCAGGCGGGGAGCCGACTGCTCTCCCTGCGAGGCTATTCTCAAACCATCATAGGCCTTCGGCGTGTGATCTGGCTCACACTGAAGATGGAGAACGGGAAGCGGGCCTCGCCCAATGGGATCGACCGCTCACACTGTCTCGCACGCACACTGCGCGAGCAGTTCGCCGGCCGCTGTCAGCATCTCTTCGCCGGTAAAGGGTCTGGGCAGGAAGCGCACCCATCCGCCTGCGTAATCGTCCGCCGCTTCGCTGGCGCCGCCCAGCACCAGCACCGGCACTTTCGGCAGCCGCGTGTGCAATTCGGCCACAAACGCCGGGCCGCCAATCCCCGGCATGTTCAGCCCGGAGACAACCAGTCCCAGGTTCCCGGCAAATTGCTGCTGCTCCACCAGGCAAAGAGCCTCGGCGGCATCGCCCACCCGCTCGACGTCAGGGAATTGGCCCTCCAGAATCGACCTGCGTAGAAACGCCTGGAGGGGATCGTTGTCCACCAATAAGATTGTCGCCATGAGCCCCGGAAGCCAGCACGGCCCTGGGGGAGGGCCGTGCCGCATCTTTACCAACTAAGCAACTAGGATGTTACGAATCGCGGTCCGGTTGCCTGCGGGCTCTTTCACGGCCGTTGCAGCCGGGTCACAGAACCTGAACAGCCGCGGGAACGAGCCCTGCCCCTCACCCGAACAGAAACTCCTTCTCTCGTAGCTCCTTGATGCTGTCGCGCAGGCGGGCGGCTTTCTCGAACTCGAAGCGCCGGGCTGCGGCGCGCATCTCTGTCTCCAATTTGACGATATATAGGTCGAGTTCTGCCTGCGTTTTGAACACCGGCAGGCCGACCATTTCTTCTTCTGCCACGTCGCCGTACTCGGCCTTCAGAATTGCGGCCAGGCCCATATCGACGGAACTGACGATCGACTGGGGCGTAATGCCGTGCTCCTCGTTATAGGCCCGCTGCACGGTCCGCCGCCGGTCGGTCTCGTCAATGGCCCGGCGCATGGAGTCGGTCACGTGGTCGGCGTAGAGAATCGCGCGGCCCTCGATGTGGCGCGCCGCGCGCCCCATGGTCTGGATCAGCGACCCCGCCGAGCGCAGAAATCCCTCCTTGTCTGCGTCCAGAATCGCCACCAGCGACACCTCCGGCAGGTCCAGCCCCTCGCGCAGGAGGTTGATGCCGATCAGGACGTCAAACTCGCCTTTGCGCAGGCCCGCCAGCAGCTTGACGCGCTCCAATGTCTCGATCTCCGAGTGCATATAGCGGCAGCGGACACCCACCTCGGTGTAGTAGCCGGCCAGGTCCTCGGCCATGCGCTTGGTCAGAGTGGTCACCAGCACGCGCTCGTTGCGCCTGGCGCGGTCGCGAATCTCGCCCAGCAGATCGTCGATCTGGCCCTTCACGGGGCGGATTTCGACTTCGGGGTCAACCAGGCCGGTGGGGCGGATCACCTGCTCGACGACGACGCCGGCGGAGCGGGTAAGCTCATAGGGGCCGGGCGTGGCGGAGACGTAAATCGTCTGGTGAATGCGATTCTCAAACTCCTCGAACTTCAGCGGCCGATTGTCCATGGCCGAAGGCAGCCGGAACCCGTAATCCACCAGGTTCTGCTTGCGGCTGCGGTCCCCGTGCCACATCCCATGCACCTGCGGAATGGTGGCGTGGCTCTCGTCCACAAAGAGCAGAAAATCGCGCGGAAAGTAGTCCAGCAGCGTGGGCGGAGGCTCGCCGGGCAGCCGGCCGCTGAAGTGCCGCGAGTAGTTCTCGATGCCGTGGCAGTAGCCCATCGACTTGATCATCTCGAGGTCAAAGCGCGTCCGCTGGTGAACGCGCTGCGCCTCCACCATGCGGCCTTGAGACTCCAGTTCGGGCACCCACTCGTTCAACTCCTTCACAATCGAGTCGATGGCCTCGGCCCGGCGCTCGGGCTGCACCACGTAGTGGCTCTTGGGATAAATCGGCAGCCGCGAGTACTTCTGCTTGACCGTCCCAAACAGGGGGTCGATCTGGCTAAGGCTCTCAATCTCATCGCCGAACAGCTCGATCCGGTAGGCCGTCTCATCGTAGGTAGGGAAGACCTCGATCACGTCGCCGCGCACCCGGAACGTCCCGCGCCGGAAGTCCCCGTCGTTGCGTTCGTAGAGAATCTCCACCAGCCGCCGCGTAATATCCTGGCGGCTGATCCGCTGGCCTTTTTCGAGAAGCAGCAGCATCCCGTAATAAGCCTCCGGCGAGCCCAGCCCATAGATGCAGCTCACCGAGCTGACAATAATCGAGTCGCGCCGCTCGAACAGGCTCCGCGTGGCCGACAGGCGCAGCTTGTCCAGTTCCTCGTTGATGGTCGCTTCCTTCTCGATATACAAGTCGCCGGCCGGGATGTACGCCTCCGGCTGGTAGTAGTCGTAATAACTGACAAAGTATTCGACCGCATTCGAGGGAAAGAACTGCTTGAACTCGTGATAAAGCTGCGCCGCCAGCGTCTTGTTGTGCGCCAGGATCAGCGCCGGCCGGTTGGACTGCTCGATGATCTTGGCCATGGTGAAGGTCTTGCCGGAGCCGGTGACGCCCAGCAGGACCTGGTGCCGTTCCCCCGCCGCCAGCCCCTCCATCAGCTCGTCGATGGCCCGCGGCTGGTCCCCTCTCGGCTTGTAGCTGGTCACGAGTTGAAAGTCCATGGCAGGATTATACGCCAAGAGCGAAAATTGGGCGAAGATAAGGACGAGGTTACAAGACTGCCGCCGGTCAAAATGTATGGCTACAGATGGACTGCGCAGGTATGCCTACGGGCCTACTAAAGGGCGCGATTCTGTATGGCTAAAGGCGACGAAAGAGCGCGGTCGAGTTCAAAGCGAGAAAACGCAGGCCTGCAGGTGGACAAAAAAGGGGTAAGTGTAGGGTTGCAACCCTACCAAACATTCGCAAATCAGGCCGTTTTCAGCGTTTTTTGGCGCTTTTTTGGCATGTTTCAGGGCCGGATTTGTAGGGGTATAGGCCGACTCCGATCTTACAGGTTCGCGTCATAGACATAGCGGTTTCCAACTGCTTGGGACTTTGGTGGCCGCAACGGCGTCTTTCGAGATCGATTCCAGGCGGTTTCCGACAGAGTGCCGGCTGATCGAGGCCCATGTGCGGCATTCCAACCCACCCTTCGCCAGAAAAAAGGCGAAGGATGGGGCACCCACTTTTATGGCTGGGTCAAGGGTGGGGCATCCGGCCACCTTGTCCTTGATTGACACTTGACAGTCACTCTGCGACAATGTAAAGTACATAAATGACGCACAAGCGTCTTATGAGGACACATGATTGCATACGCTGTATGGAACAACAAGGGCGGTACCGGCAAAACCAGCCTTGCATTTCAGATCATCTGCCGCTATGCCCAGATGCACCCAGGGCAGAGGATTCTTGCTCTCGACCTCTGCCCTCAGGCCAATCTTTCGGAACTCTTCCTAGGCGGCCTGAATTTTGGGGGCAGCAAGAGGCTTCTCGAATGCCAGGGCGAAGTTCCACGCGCCAGTGTAGGGGGGTACTTTCAAATGCGCCTCCCGTCTCCGTACTCTCGGCCAGATTTCCGAGCTACCGATTTTCTTACCTCGCCGGCGCATTACAACATCAGCATTCCACAGAATATTGATTTGCTCTGTGGTGACCCGCTATTGGAACTACAGGCTAATGCAATGAATACGCTGGCAAATAACCAGATTCCTGGGACCGACACGTGGATCAAGGTCATCGATTGGCTCCGAGATTTCTTGGACCAGGTTAAGGATGCGTACGATGTCGCATTCGTTGACGCAAATCCGAGCTTCTCCATCTATACGCAGATCGCGCTTTCTATTGCGGATCGCCTCATTCTCCCGGTCATGGCCGACGATTCATCACGACGAGCGATACAAAATGCGTTCTCGCTCATCTATGGGCTTAAACTGCCGTCCGAGATTTATGCGAGTTATGCCTTTGCGACGAAGCTAGAGAATGCTCATCGAAGCCTTCCGAAGGTTCATATCGTGGCAAAGAATCGCATTACCCAATACATGGGGCCAGCGTCGGCCTACGCTGCTGTCCTTCGCACAATTGATGATGACCTCCGGAAGCTTTTAACGGCACGGCCCCAGATGTTCACTTTTTCCAATCCAGCTGACGGTGTTGCCGAGATTCGCGATTTTCAGACTACGGGCGTCGTCGCCTTCGCAAGGGGATGCCCCTTTTACTCACTGAACACAGGCAGGCTCGACGTTGGTGGCCGCCGGATTCAGGTCAACGAATCAATGAGACAGCTCTGTGAAGAAGCGATTGACGGGGTTGTTAACAAGCTTTGAAGGTAAGTTCGTAATGCATTCAGTACCGCTGACCGGCTCATGGCCGATTTCCGGCCCTACGTTGCAAGGCTGCGAGGGAGTGAATGAGCAATGTGAAACTCGCAGTCGGCGGCGCGTTTGAAGAGGAAGCTTCGCGACAGTTAATTGACGCCTGGCATCGCGCCGAGCGCGGTTGGGGTCAGTGGTTTCCCAGGTCTCAAAATCGAGACCTGGGGCACCCGGCGAAGAAACACGGAAGGCAAGCGTCTCATATGTTGAAGATGTATAATATCTCGCCATGAAGGTTCTCGGAATTGAATTCGAAGGAAGCCACATGAATTACGTCCTACTTGAGTCGCACCAGGACAGCTACGTTGTTCAGGCTTCCAACCGCCTCTCGCTCGGCGACACCAGATCGCGAGACAGCTTGGTCGCATTCCAGCACGCCGTAATTGTAACGCTTACCTCCACTGCGCCAGACAAGATTGCGATAAAAGCGAAACCTGAAAAAGGGAATATGCGAGCTGGAGCTGCGGCCCTCAAGATGGAGGGAATTGTCCTCGCGAATGCGCCCTGCCCATCAGAGTTCGTCTCCGGCGCACGAATCAACAAGTGCGCGGCAGCGGATAACTCGATTTATGCCTACCTTCAGTCGGCTTTAAAGACCGCTGCGGTCGTGCTTAAGAAGGAGCACCCCTAATGCCTGGCCTCCCGGAAGCAATCCAGGAAGCATTGGAGTCGCTGGAGGAGCATTTCCTCAATCTCGAGGCCAATATTCGAGGCGGTAACGGCTACCTGTTCTTCGCCCAGAATAAGATATCGAACGCGAACGTCGCCATCAAATTCTACGCGGGGGAAAGCGGCGACCAGCAACATGATGAACCCCGAAAACTGGCGGCGATTCAATCACCGAATGTTCTTCCGATCCACGAGGCCCGGAATATTTCCGACGGCTGGGCCTATTTTATTACCCCTCGATGCGACGGGGGAGATCTCGACGATACAATTCAATCCCGGCCGTCGATGCATGAGGCAATCGATATAGCTATTGGCATCTGCGAGGGGGTCGGTGCTTTGCATTCACAGAGAATGGTCCATCGCGATCTCAAGCCCGCAAATATTGTGATGCACGAAGGGAAGCCCCGCATCGCTGACTTTGGAAGCGTTAGGGCTATCGCTATTGGCGAGGAAGACACCCACTCGTCGCGGCACTCGGTCCTCTATCGCCCCCCCGAGTCATTCGTGAACGACAGATACGGTTTTCGAGGCGATATTTACCAGATTGGTCTGGTGACCTACCAACTGCTCGGCGGATGGTTTTCTTACGACGGAATAGAGTACCTCAAGGAAAAGGAGCTTCGCGACCTTGCACTCATTGCTGACCCCGTGGACCGATCATTGTTTGTTGACAGCGTGATAGAGAAGCGGTCACGGAGTGGGACCTTAGTCCGCCTGGGCTCTCTTCCGCCATGGGCGAAGAGAGCAAAGCGCGCAATTCGGTCGATGACAAACCCTAACCCGAGCGCACGGCCATCCACAGTGGCCGACGTCGTCGCGGCCCTAACCAAGTTGCGCGTAGAAAGCCACGACTGGCAATGGGCCGGGACGACCGCTCGGTTGACCGAGGGCGGGAGAACCCTCGAGCTGCAGCCGTGCCCGGGCGGGAATTATCAGGCCTACCAGACTAAAGGGGGTGCCCGCCGCAGGCTTGGGGGGTCGAAGGCAGCGAAACTCGAGGAGCTAGTCGAGGAAATCGAGCGATGAGATTCGGGGAGCCGGGTTTCCCGGCTCCCGTCCGTTGCGGCGGAGGACCTGGGAAACCATCATCCATCACCTCCGCTCCTTGCCGTATATATCCTTCCGCCGGCGCACAATGGGAACTGGGCGAGACCCTTCGACCCTGCTCAGGGCAGGCTTTGAAACCGCGCCTCAGGGGCTAAAGCCCGCGTTGATTTTGCAGCATTTGCGGCACGACTGAAGTCGTGCCCTGATACAGAGCCGGCGTTTTTCCGCCCATGCCGGCAAAGGCCTTCCCTCAGGGGCTAAAGCCCGCGTTGATTTTGCTGCATTTGCGGCACGACTGAAGTCGTGCCCTGATACAAGGCCGGCGTTTTTCCGCCCATGCCGGCAAAGGCGTTCCTCAGGGGCTAAAGCCCGCGTTCATTTTGAAGCTGTTTCGGCACGACTGAAGTCGTGCCCTGATACAGGGCCGGCGCTTTTCCGCCTGCTTTTTGGGTAGGCAATCCGTCAGGGGTTGAACGGGCTGCGGAAAAACTCGGGATTTCGTGTGAAATCGACGAAAAGCGGACGTTGATGTTCACTCGCTTTAGCCCTGTTCCTTCCTTGTTCCTGATCGGTATCACCTCCTTCCCCCTGGAGATGAGCTTATACGGTTGTGAGTACCTGCCGCCAGCGCCCCGGAGGTCCGGGGGCTGGCGGAAGGGCGGAGTTAGTATAATTCGATCCCGCCACCTGCTGAATCCATTCCTTCCGGCCACCTGTTCCAACCGTTTCCAGCCCTGAGTTCCGTGCAGGGAAAAATGTGCCTAATCCTGCTCACTCGGAACTATCCCCTGCCTGATTCCGTACCAGACACTACAGGAGCCTGGTGCGGGATAGCTGCATATAGTCCCGGTGCAAGGTCACGCATCCCCGGAGGTTTGGCACATGGCAATGTTCAACGATCAACTGAGGCAGGTTATACGCAGGCTCAGCCGGGCGCCGTTGTTTACAGCCATCACGCTGATCACGCTGGCCATCGGTGTGGGCGCAAACACGGTGATTTTCAGCGTGGTGGAGGGTGTGCTTCTGAAACCGCTGCCCTACCCTCATGCCGAGCAGTTGATTGGGGTGTGGCATACGGCGCCGGGGATCAACATCAAGGACCTGAACATGTGTGCGTCCATTTACTTCATCGATCGCGAGCAGAGCACCACGTTTCAGGATATCGGCGCTTACAGTGGCGACTCGCTGAACGTGACCGGCGCGGGAGAACCGGAACATGTGCGGGGGCTCGACGTTACCGACGGCGCACTGCCGATATTGGGCGTGACCCCGGCGCTGGGACGTTTATTTACTCGCCAGGACGATTCGCCTGGAGCGCCCCAGACCGTGCTGCTCTCCTATGCGTATTGGCAGCAGAAGTTTGGCGGCGCATCGTCCGTCATCGGGCGCCCCATCACTGTGGATGGAAAGACGCGGCAAATCATCGGCGTCCTGCCCCGGGGATTTCACTTCCTCGATCTGCCGGATGCCGCGCTGACAGTGCCGTTCCAATGGGATCGCAGCAAGGTCAAACTGGGCAACTTCAGCCAACGCGCCTTTGTCAGGTTGAAGCCTGGAGTCACTATGGCGCAAGCCAGCGCCGACATGGCCCGGCTGCTGCCCATTACTTTTCGCAGTTTTCCGGCGCCGGAGGGCTTCAGCCCCACCATCTTCGATAAAGCCCACATCAGCCCCAATCTCCGCCCCTTGAAGCAGGATGTTATCGGCGATGTCGGCAAGGTACTGTGGGTTTTGATGAGCTCCATCGTCCTGGTTCTGCTGGTTGCCTGCGCCAACGTCGCCAACCTGCTGCTGGTGCGCGTGGAAGGACGCCGCCAGGAGCTGGCCATTCGTTCCGCGCTGGGCGCGCCCTGGGGACGAACCGCGGCGGAGCTGCTCTTCGAGAGTATCGTCCTCGGCCTGGCGGGCAGCCTCATCGGTCTGGGGCTGGCCTACGGCGCATTGCGGGCCCTGGTAGCCGCTGCGCCCACCGGTCTCCCGCGCATCCACGAAATCGGCATCGACATTCCGGTTCTGCTGTTCACGCTGGGGCTCGCACTCTTCACCAGCCTGCTCATTGGTTCCATCCCTATCGTCAAATATGCCGGCGCAAGAGCGGCCAGCGGTCTGCGCGAAGGCGGCCGCGCGCTCAGCCAGAGCCGTGATCGCCATCGCGCTCGCAAGGCCCTTGTCGTTGTGCAGGTGGCGCTTGCGCTGGTCCTGCTTATTTGCTCGGGACTGATGATCCGCACGTTTCGCGCGTTGATGCATGTGTCTCCCGGCTTCGTCGCACCGGAATCAGTCCAGCAATTCCGTCTCTACATTCCGGAAACGCAGATACCCGACACTCAGCCCGAACGGGTGGTAAGGATGGACGAGGAGATTCTGAACAAGCTGGCCGCCATTCCCGGTGTGTCTTCAGTCAGCTTCTCAACTGAAGTTCCCATGGATGGGTACGATTCGGATGATTTGCTGTACGCGCAGGATCATGTCCTGGGCGAGGGCGAACTGCCGCCGATACGCCGCTTCAAATACATCTCGCCGGGATTCTTCGCGACTCTGGGCACGCGGCTGGTTGCCGGCCGCGATCTGACCTGGACAGATACTTATGAGAAAAGGCCGGTGGCCATCATCTCGGAGGCCTTCGCACGCGAATACTGGCATAACGCCAACGCCGCGCTGGGCAAGAAGATTCGCGTGGCCAGCACGGACGACTGGCGCGAGATCGTCGGAGTTGCCCAGGATATGCACGATGATGGCGTAGACCAACCCGCTCCCAGCGCCGTCTACTGGCCCGTGATGCTGGACAACTTCGAGGGCCAGAAAAGTGAGCTGGAGCGTGGTCTCGCCTTCGTCATCCGCAGTCCCCGCGCCGGTTCGCAGGCCTTCATGAAGGAAGTACAGGAGCAAGTCTGGTCCATCAATCCCGATGTGCCCCTGGCCGATCCTTCAACGCTCAGCGAGCTTTACACAAAATCCATGGCGCGGACTTCCTTCACCCTGGTGATGCTTTGCGTCGCGGGCGCCATGGCCCTGCTGCTGGGGATCGTGGGAATCTACGGAGTGATCTCGTATTCGGTATCGCAACGCACACGCGAGATCGGCATTCGCATGGCGCTTGGCGCGCAGCGGGGCGAGCTGACCGCATTGTTTGTGCGCCAGGGAATGTGGCTGACGGGCATGGGCGCAGCGTGCGGCCTGACGGTCGCATTCGTGACCATGCGTCTCATGTCATCGATCCTGTTCCATGTGAGCCCCGTCGATCCGATCACCTACATCACCATCACCGCCGGTGTTGTGGCAACCGCGTATCTGGCATGTTATCTGCCCTCCCGCCGCGCGGCGACGGTGAACCCCGTGAATGCCTTGCGGTCCGAGTAGCGCCGCTCATCTCCGAATGGTCGCGGCGCGGCATACGAGTTCACGCCGGCCAATCGGAAGCGAAGCCAGCATTTGACGGAGCGATTGGATGTGGCTAAGCGTGCAGAGGGGTTTACACTTCCAACGATTGTGCGTTCAGATTGCTCCCAAGCGTTGGATTTGTGGCGGAAAGCGAGAACGAGACCGCAGAGACTGGGCTGTTCATGGAACCGTCGGGCTTGACGAAGTTGGAACCTCGGAAAGGCGGTACCGATTGCCGGTCATCTGGTCAGTCTTGGCATTTGTGCGAAGTTCGACGAGCCGCTTCAAGAGCGCAGGAACCTGATCTTTCTGATCCGTCTTACGCAGCGCCACGATCAGGTGGTAGACGGCCTGCTGGTCGTTCGCGTCGAGAGCCAATGC
>JBEKZJ010000114.1:0-15630 GCA_049509995.1 Occallatibacter sp.
GTCGGCCGTGAAGCACAGATTCTTGCTGAAGAACGGCATCACATGGTTCTGGAATCGATCCGCCACCGCGCTCGTGTGAGTGCCGTGATAGATCTCGAAACTGTTGGCGATTCCGTAATTGTCGAGGATGTTGTGGAGCGTGGCGGCATCGAAGCGCAGGCCGTCCTGGTCTCCGACGTCCATGGAGATGGCGCGGTACTGCTTCAGACTGCCGATGTATTGATCGACAAAGGCCAATGGCGAATTTGCAGCATATTTCGCCTGAATTTCCGGCTGTGGTATCCCGTCCTTTGTCGGCAGATCGAAATAAAGAGGCGGGTTTTTGGGATCGGGCGCCCAAGCGGCCGCCATAGCAAACTGCGCGGCGCCGAAGCCCGGCGATTGGGCAGCCAGTTCGGCCGGCGACTTCGCCCCGGCAACCTTCTTCTCATTGGCGATCGCCCTCTCCTTCATTTCGTCGGTGAGCGCGCCGCTGCCCATCGGCGACATACAGCAGGGGCTCATGATGTACAGGGCTCCGAACACATCTGGGTGCTTCATGCCAATGCGGGAAGCGCCGTAGCCGCCCATGGAGTGGCCCACCAGACCACGGCTCGTGCGCTCCGGAATCGTCCGGTAATGCGCGTCGATATAGGTGACGACGTCGCGCGCGATGAAATTCTCGAAATCGCCCGTGGTCATCGAGCTTGAATACATCGAGCCGTTGTAGATGGTCTTGGAGTCGGGAAGCACCACAATCATTTCGTTGGCGCCCTGGGCGAACGCGCCTTCAATGGTCTGCGGCACATGAATCTCGTGCGTCCATTGCTCGGCCCCAATGGAGTAGCCGTGTAGCGCGTAGACCACCGGGTAGCGGCGATGCGTGTCCTTGGCGTAACTGGGCGGCAAGAAAACGATTACTCCACGGTCGACAGTGTCCCCCTCAAGGTTGCCTTCCAGCGACGTTCCGTGGATCTTGATGTGCTCAACGGTGACCGGCTTTGCGCCCGGCACCACCCCCGGAACCTCGGTTTGTACTTGCGCTCGAACGCCGGCGCACAAACTCGCAACAAGCGCCACCGTCATCACTACCGGCAGTTTTCTATTCACCACTCCACCTCTCTCGAAACCACCCACTATACTCAACCGATATCCGGACCGACAAGTGAATTAAATCGGTTTATTCCAATCGACGAGTTCGATCAACAGAAAGCCGCAACGCGAACGGAGACTCACTCCGCGGGGCGACACTCAGATCACGTCCATCTCTCGGTCTATTCCAAGCAACTCCGCCAGGGCAAAGAGTTCCCGGCTGCTCGAGCTCAGATCCTTGCACTCCAGCCGAACCTGCCTTGTGACCCCGGCCGGCATGCGCAAGGGGGGTACGTTTCCAGCGCCGCAAAAAGCCCAATAGGCATGATCGGTACTAAAAACGCCCCAGCGTCCAGGAATGCGCGGCCCCGGCGTAGTGCCGGGTGATCGCATAGTCCGCCAGCCTGCGAGTACCTTCCGTGTCGCCCCGCGCGGCGAAGTATGGAAGGTGCCCACGCCGAGGTGGTTCTCCGCTGACCGGGCCGCCCAACCTCCCCGACGTTGCGCCATACGCGCTTGCCCTCGACGTAGCAGCGAACCTCATAGTGGCCCTCGGGGTATTCCACCTGCTTGCCTCCGGCCTGGGCGTGGTGCGCACGCAACTTGCCGTTGCTGTGCCAGGCCACCGGCAGGCGCTTCCAGCCGGCGGGGGTTTTACAATGAAAAACCAGGGGTATTGCCTTGCTTGCCATCAGTGCTCCTCTTGAAACTGGTACTAAACTGGTGCGGAGACCATAGCACAGCTCGCCTGTGAACGTACAGGCGATTGACAACAAACGAGTTAGCCAAGGATGCTCGGGAAGCGCGGTGCGATTCCGCCACTGCCCCGCAACTGTGAGCGCCTCTGCCTCGGTGGCCGTCGTATTTGGGTCATCGGATGAGGAAAGGAATTCAGCCAGGGTGGTTCCGCCCAGCGCGGAAGGCCCCAAGAAACCACTGGAAGCGAGCCCTTTGGGGCCGTTTTTGGGAAGGTGGCTGGAGAAGGCGCAAGTCAGGAGACCGGTCCCAGGCGCTTTCAACCCGCTTGCGTTCCGAGGGGAACGAAGGAGCCATCATGCCATTTTCCGCATCTGTGCGCGCTCGCCTGAGCCGCCTGACTCTCTTCATCTTCATAGCCATTCTGTTTGCCGCCTACGCAATGGTGTGCCCGGCTGCGTCGATCCGCGGCGTGGTGACCGACCCCTCGGGGGCCAAGGTTACAGGCGCCGTTGTGGATCTGCTGAGCAACGGAAAAGTGGTTGCGTCCGCGGTGTCCACGGCCGACGGGAGCTTTCAGATTCTGACCGGGGTGGAAGGACGGTTTTTTCTGGTGGTTTCCGCCAAAAGCTTCAGGCAGTTGGAGACGCCGGGGTTTTACGCCGGGAAGCTGGACAACATTGAACGCAACGTGGTGCTGGAGCCGGAGTGGGTGCGGGAGTCGATCGTGGTGACCGCGACCGGGACTCCGACGCCGCAGGCGCAGACCAGCGCGGCCACGAGCGTGCTTGGGCCGCTGGATCTGGACCTGCGCGACGACATGGTGAGCGCGCTGCGGCTGATGCCGGGCACGTTTGCGGTGCAGGCCGGCCAGATGGGGGCGCAGAGTTCGCTGTTTGTGCGCGGGGGCGACTCGGATTCAAACAAGATTCTTGTGGACGGGGTGAGTGCGGGGGATCTGGGCGGGCGATTCGATTTCGGGCCGATGTCGACGACGGCCGTGGAGAGCGCGGAGATCTATCGTGGGCCCAATTCGAGCCTCTATGGCGCGGATGCGGCCAGCGGCGTGGTGAGTTTGACGACGCCGCACGGGACAACGAGTTTTCCTTCGCTGTTGTTCCATGGCGACGCGGGCAACTTCAATACGTCGCGCGAGGAACTGGAGGTTGCCGGGGCTCATAACAAGCTCGATTACATGGGAGCGTTCAGTTGGTTGCAGACCGGAAACGATTTGCCCAACGATGAGTATCACTTGGCCACCACGGCGGCCAACGTGGGCTGGCAGCCGAACGGGAGCACACAGATTCGCGCCACGCTGCACTATGGCGTGGATGCGACGGGGGTTCCGAGCACGTGGGACTTCTATCACATTGCGAACAGCGCGACGGAGAAGGACCAGGACCTGTTCTTCAGCGGCTCGGTGGACAACCAGACCACGGTGGACTTTCACCAGAGGGTGCGCTACGGCGCGACGCGCAAGCGCGAGCAGTACAACCTTTGGGAGCAGAGTGGCAGCGGCACCTTCGATGCGTATGGAGACAGCTTTGGCGACGTGGTGACGATCACGGGGGCCAATGGCTACTCCGTGACCGGGCAGGCATTGCTGGATTACGCGGGGACGTATCCGCAGGGATATCAACTGGTTTCGAATCGCGATCAGCTTGTGTACCAGGGCGACTACCCTTTTACGCCGCATTTGACGGCGATGATCGGTTTCCATTACGAGAACGAGCGCGGGGCGGAGCCGGGGAGCTCGTACTACACGCCGGTGGAGCGGACCAACTACGACTACCTGGCGGCGGTGCACGGGGACTTCAAGAACCGGTTCTTCTATACGCTGGGCGGGAGCCTGGAGCGCTACTCGCTGTTTGGGACGCAGACTTCGCCGCGCGCGGGGCTTTCCTACTATGTGCTGAGGCCGCGGAAGGGGATCTTCAGCGGGACGCGGGTGCTGTTCAACTTTGGCGACGCGGTGAGGGAGCCTTCGCTGACGGACCAGTTCTACTCGCTGTACAACTTTCTGGAGACGAATGGCGGACAGGCGACGATTCAACAGTTGAACATCACGCCGCTGGCTGCGCCGGCAACGCGCACCTACGAGGGCGGAGTGGAGCAGGCGCTGTTCGGGGAGCGGGTGGTGTTCCGCACCAGCTTCTTTCACAACGAATTCGGGCGGCAGATCGAGTACGTGGGGCTGAATCTGATTCCGGCGCTGCTGCCGAATCTAACCGCGGCGGAGCAGAACCAGTTGGAGCAGTTTCTGCAGGCGAACGGGGCGTATGAGCAGAGCCTGAACACGGAGGCTTACCGGGCGCTTGGCGTGGAGACGACGGTCGAGGGCGGGATCGGGCGCAACATCTTTCTGCGCGGGGGGTACACGTACCTGGATGCGGTGGTGCAGCGGTCGTTTGCCAATGACGACGTGGCGCTGCTGGGGCCCATTCCGACGTACGACGGCATTCCCAACGGCATTCCCATTGGGGCGGATTCGCCTCTGCAAGGGGCGCGGCCGTTCCGGCGCGCGCCCCACACGGGTTTCTTTACGGCAAGTTACGCTACCAGACGGCTGACTGGAGTGTTTACGTCTGCGTTGGTGAGCCGGTCGGACGATTCGGACTTTCTGGGCGGGTATGACCTGAACGGCGGGAACAGCCTGCTGTTGCCCAACCGGAATCTGGATTATGGGTACGCAAAGGTGGACCTGGGAGGCAGCTATCAACTGCTTTCCTGGCTGGGGATTTATGGGCAGGCGGAGAATTTGACCGGCAATCAGCACATTGCGCCGATCGGTTATCCGAGTTTGCCGATGAGCTTTCGGGCGGGGCTCAGGATTCAGTGGGGGATTGGAAGCGGGAAGTGAGGTATCGATTGGCCCTGGGGCGGGGCTGGGATCAGGTTAGTGGGTTGACATGACTACGGCTTAGCCGTATGCTCGTGTCATGCGGTATACGTGGGACCCTGAGAAGGATGCCCTGAACCGTCGCAAGCATGGGTTGTCTCTAGAGGAAGGAATTCCTGCGCTTGAGGACCCGTACAGAGACTCTTGGATCGATGACCGTTTTGATTACGGGGAAGAACGCATCCTCACGTTGGGGCTGAGCCAGAGCCGCGTTCTTTTTGTGGTTTCAACCGAGTGTGATGAGACCTTAACGCGGATCATTTCTGTAAGAAAGGCGGAGGACTATGAACTCGAAAAACATGATTTGGGTCGATCATGAGCCAGGCGATCCCTACCGCGATACCGGTACGGATTGGGCTGCTGTAGATGCGCTTACAAATGAACAGGTAAATGCTGCGGCACTCGCCGACCCGGATGCGCAGCCGATTCCCAGAGGCAGCGATGAGGAGCTGGCGAAACTTGGTTTGCACCGCCTGGTCAATGTGAAAAAGCTCCGCGAGCGGCTGGGTCTGACGCAGGAGGCTTTTGCGGCGACGTACCGAATTCCGGTAGGCACGTTGCGGGATTGGGAGCAACGGCGGAAGAATCCGGATGCGCCGGCGCGGGCTTATCTTACGGTTATCGCGCAGAATCCGGAGGCTGTGGCTGGGTGGCTGAGGCGGGCGGCCTGAAGTATTGGTCGATTCAGCCCGTGATGATCAGTCCGGTGCTTGACCGAAGTGATCCTCAATAGATGTCTGTAGAACTGTTCAGGGCTACTTGTGAGCGACTTTCTTTTTAATACTCTTCTTCCGTCCCTTTTTCGCTGATAAGTTCCTCCTGGCTGCCGGTTTTTGATGAGCAACGCGCTTGCGATTGCCGCCTTTTCCGCTGCTATCAGACCGCAACATCGTCCCACCGCATTCATGTAGGTATCCGAATGGTCCGACCTCTTCACGCTTCTCTCGGGTATCGCATTTGTTGCAGGTGTACCAAATCTTCATAAGTACATTCTGAGTCTGATCGCAATTTCAGCGCAACTTCAATTCGATCAGAATAGTGTGATTGCCGCTTACCCCCGCAGAAAGTCTTTGGCCTTCTGGATCAAGACGTCGCGGCTTACGTCGGAGATGGCGTCAGTCAACGGGATTTGCTTGGGGCAGGTATCGACGCAGTTCTGGGCGAAGCCGCACTCCTGGATGCCGCCGTCGCCGGCCAGGGCGCGGAGACGGTCTTCCTTGAAGACCTTGCCGGTGGGGTGATTGTTGAAGAGCTTGACCTGGGCGATGGTGGCCGCGCCGACGAAGCCGGTAAGCTCGTTGAACTGCGGGCAAACATCCATGCAGCAGCAGCAGGAGATGCAGTTCGAGAGCGGGTAGTTGGCTTCCTGCTGCTGGGGGAAGACGCGGGGGCCGGAGCCGAGGTCATAGGTGCCGTCGACCGGGACCCAGGCCTTGACGGCCATGAGGTTTTCAAAAAGCACGTTGCGATCGACCTGGAGATCGCGGACCAACGGGAACTTGGAGAGCGGCTCGACGCGGATGGGCTGCTCGAGATTGTCAACCAGGGCGGAGCAGGCCATGCGGGCCTTGCCGTTGATGCGCATGGCGCAGGAGCCGCAGATTTCTTCAAGACAATTGGAGTCGTAGGTGATGGGGGTGGTGGGGCGGCCGTCGGCGGTGACGGGGTTGGCGGCGATCTCCATCATGGCGGAGACGACGTTCATGCCGGGGCGCCACTCGAGCTCGAAGTTTTCCCAGATGGCGGGAGCATCGGGGCTGGCCTGGCGCTTGATTTCGAATGCTACGGTTCTGGTTGCCATGATCCCTTTCTCGTAAAGGCTCTCAGTAGTTTCGGCCTTTCCCTCAGGGGCTAAAGCCCACGGTCATAAAGCTCATCTTGCGGCACGAGTAAACTCGTGCCCTGATACAAAACTATTTGGTTGCGTCGTAACGGCGCGGGCGGGGCTTGATGTACTGGGTATCGACTTCTTCGTATTCGAAGCGCGGGCCTGCGGCCGAGCCGGTGAAGCTGGCCTTGGTGGTCTTGAGAAACTCCTCGTCGTTGCGGTCAGGGAATTCGGGTTTGTAGTGGGCGCCACGGGACTCGTCGCGGAGGAGCGCGCCAAGGACGACAGTGCGGGAGAGCTCAAGCATGTTTTTCAACTGGCGGGCGAAGGCGAAGCTGGTGTTGGCCCACTGGCTGCGGTCGCTGAGGTTGATCTTTTTGTAGCGGTCGATGAGTTCGACGATCTTCTCGTCGGCCTGCTTGAGGCCCTGGTTGTAGCGGATGACGGTGGCGTGCTCGGTCATGGTTACCCCAAGTTCGCGCCAGAGCTTGAAGGGGTTCTCCGTGCCTTCGTTCTTGAGCAGCTTGGCGTTGATCTCGGCCTGCCGGGCGAGTTCGGTCGCATGACCGCAATCTCCGCCCGGGCAATCCAGGCCGTGCGTGTAATTAAGCGCATTCGGTCCCGCGCGGAATCCGCCAAAGATGCAACTGACGAGGGAGTTTGCGCCGAGACGGTTGGCGCCGTGGTACTGGTACTCGCACTCGCCGGCGGCGAAGATGCCGGGGATGTTGGTCATCTGGTTGAAGTCGACCCAGAGGCCGCCCATGGTGTAGTGCACGCCGGGGAAGATCTTCATGGGGACGTCGCGGGGGTCGTCGCCGACGAACTTCTCGTAGATTTCGAGAATGCCTTCGAGCTTGCGGTTGAGGGTGGCGCGGTCGATGTGAGTGAGGTCGAGATAGACCATGGGCTGGCCGTCGAGGCCCAGGCCCAGCTCGTAGACCACCTTGTGGATGGCGCGGGTGGCGACGTCGCGGGGAACGAGGTTCCCGTACTTCGGAAACCACTCCTCGAGGAAGTAGAAGCGCTCGGACTCGGGAATCTGCTTGATGGGACGCTTGTCGCCGGCGATGCGAGGGACCCAGACGCGGCCGCCCTCGCCGCGGGCCGACTCCGACATGAGGCGCAGCTTGTCTTCTCCCGGGATGCAGGTGGGGTGGACCTGAATGAACTCGCCGTTGGCGTAGTATGCGCCTTGCTGAAAAATGGCCGACTGCGCGGAGCCGGTGCAGACGACGGAGTTGGTGCTCTTGCCGAACAGTGCGCCGACGCCGCCGGTGGCGAGGATAATGGCGTCGGCGGGAAAGCTGCGGAGCTCCATGGAGCGCAGGTCGAGGGCGGTGATGCCGCGGGCTGCGCCCCTGGAGTCGAGGACGGCGGAGAGAAACTCCCAGCCCTCGTACTTCTTCACATGTCCGGTGGACTCGTGGCGGCGGACCTGCTCGTCGAGAGCGTAGAGAAGTTGTTGGCCGGTGGTGGCTCCGGCGAAGGCGGTGCGGTTGTAGAAGGTGCCACCGAAGCGGCGGAAATCGAGCAGGCCCTCGGGGGTGCGGTTGAAGGGCACGCCCATGCGGTCGAGGAGGTCGATGATGGCGGGCGCGGCCTCGCACATGGCCTTGACGGGGGTCTGGTTGGCGAGGAAGTCGCCGCCGTAGACGGTGTCGTCGAAGTGCTTGTCGGTGGTGTCGCCCTCGCCCTTTAAATTTTTTGCCGCGTTGATGCCCCCTTGCGCGCAGACGGAGTGAGAGCGCTTGACGGGGACGATGGAGAAGAGATCGACGGTGCCGCCGGCTTCAGCGATCTTGATGACTGCCGCGAGGCCTGCCAGGCCTCCGCCAACGACGATGATTCTGGGTGCTGCCATGGAGTCTTCCTTGTACCTTTCAGCCAGTTGTCTTGGCGCACTTCGGCCGGCGCTAAACCCCAAACTGCCGCAGATGATGGTCCAGATGCTTGTAGTTCAATTCCGCCCACTCCGTTGGGGTCAGCGGCCCGAAAAAGCTGTGCGGATGCCGCGTGCATCCCGCCGGGCCGCCCGCCGCAAAGCGGTCAATCAACCCGCGCAGCCGTTGTCTCTCCGCTTCGAAGTCCCGATCGTCGCTCACCAAGAAGCTCTTGTCCGTGGGCATGTTGTGGGCCGTCGGCTTCTCGCTCAAAATGCTCGATTTGGCGAGTCGCCCAAAGAGCCGTCCAATGAAACTGCGCGGCGGAGATTTCAGGCCCACCGACACCTCCAACGCGGAGGAGCAGTGCGCCAGCGCCTGCGCCGGATTCATCTTGCCCCACTGCCGCTCGCTGTCCGGTCGCAACCGTACCAACCGCTCCCTTACTTCCTCCGCGGTTGCCGCTTCAAAGAGATTCTTCATATGAAATCAGCCCCAGTAGCCGCGGGGGCTATCAAGATGGAGACAGCCGGAGACGCATCCTCGGGCGCGTTCTTGTAGTTGGGTCCGACGAAGGCCCAGATGCTGGCCAGGCCGATGACCACGAGCACGATTCCCAGAGCGGCGCAGACGTAGCCGAAGCGCTTGCGGGCGGTGGCGCCGGGGGTGATGCCCCACTTGGCCGCGAAGAGCCAGATGCCGTAAGAGAAGTGCCAGCAGATGGCGATCATGGCGACGATGTAGACGGCCAGCATCCAGGGGTTGGCCAGTTCATGCTGTACCTTGGCGAAGGCGGCGTAAGGGTGCTCAGGAAGCTGCACGCCCATGAAGCGCTGCCGGAGGACGTGCTGTCCGATGTAGAGGATGGCGATGAGGCCGGTATAGCGCTGGGCGGTGTACATCCAGTTGCCGGCCCAGGGGTAGTAGACCAGATTGGACTTGCCGCGCAGCCAGATATAGACGCCATACAGGCCGTGATAGAGGATGGGCAGGAAGATGAAGGTCCACTCGAGGACACGGACCAGGGGCAGGCTGTTGAGGAACTTGACCTGGGCTCCGTAGGCGGCGGGGCCTTTGAGGGCCTCGAAGTTGGAGAGCAGATGCTCGAGGAGGAAGGCGCCGATGGGGACTACGCCGAGCAGCGAGTGCAGCTTGCGGAAGAGGAAGGTGTTTCCCTGGGCGGCGCGCAGGGGCTGGACGCCGCGGCTGACGGTGGGCGCGGCAGGTTGTTGAGCAGTTGCCATGACGGTGTCGGCTCCTAAAGGCTCCGGGGTACAGTGGATGAACTCCGGTTTCCGGGGCAAGTTCCGGGATAAGGCGATTTCAATTTGATGGACTTGGACGATTTGTCTTGTTTCAGATGCATTATTGGAGGCGCAGACCACCCCCGTCAACCCGCTCCGTGGGGTTTGATGTTTGCGTTCCGCTCTTTTGATCCTTTGGAGGAGATTTGTGGGAGGGTCAGAGGCCCAGCATGGGCAGCAGGGCTTGGATGGCGCGGCCGCGATGGCTGAGGGAGAGCTTGGTTTCAAGGTCGAGTTCGGCCATGGAGCGGTCGAGGGTGGGCAGGTAGAAGAGCGGATCGTAGCCAAAGCCGCCGGTGCCGCGGGGAGCTTCGAGGATGAGGCCCTCGACTGTGCCCTGGGCGGTATGGAAGGGCTGGCCGTCGCGGGCAGCGACCAGGACGCAAAGGTAGCGAGCAGTGCGCTGGGCCGGAGGAATACCGGCAAGGCGCTGCAGGAGGATCATGTTGTTCCAGACGTCGGTGTTGTCGTTGGCGTCGGGCGAGTCGACCAGGCCGGAATCGGCGGCAAAGCGCGCCGAACGGACGCCGGGAGCGCCATGGAGGGCGTCCACTTCGAGGCCGGAGTCGTCGGCCAGGACCAACTGGCCGGGAGCGAAGCGGGAGTAATAGACGGCTTTGAAGGTTGCGTTGGCGGCAAAGGAGGCGCCGTTTTCCTCGGGGGCGGGGATGGTGGCGAGCGCGGGCAGTGGATCGATGGTGATGGAATGGGCCTGGGCGGCGGTGCGGAAGTCACGGAGCTTGCCCTGGCTGGAGGTGGCGGCGTAAAGGCGGAGGGCCATGGGGAGAGTGTAACGGGCGGGGGGGATGGGGTTTAAGCAGATCAGCCACTCCGTGAGTCAGCAGGTCGGCGAGTCAACGGGCGTGTGCGGCGATTCGCGGAAGCGGCTTTCGGGGTTTAGCGCGAACGGTGAGAATCGGTGTTGCAATGGAAAAGGAACTGAGGGGTCACTGGCCAGCCCGCACGAATAATGCAGATTGGCCGAGATCGCCGACGGGAAGTGATCTTTGACAAAGGAACTCTGGTTTGTTTAAGGTTCTCCGGTCTGGAAAATATTTCATTTGATAAATTCATGGCAATGGACGCATCGTGGGGCGGGCTGCTTTTCGAAGCGGGTCAGCAGGCCGCACAATGGACAGGTTTCCTTTGAGGGGCGAGTGAGAGAGATGAAAAAGAGAATCGTGGGCTGGATGGCGTGGGGATTGGTTGTGGGAGCGGCGGCGGCACCGATGGCGGCGGGGGCGGTTGCGGCTCAAGTGGGGCCGGCGGAGTTGCGCGTGGACGAATTGAAGACGCCGCTGGGGATAGACGATCCGGCGCCGCGGTTCTCATGGCAACTGCAGGACCCGGCGCGGGGCGCGAAGCAGACGGCGTATGAGGTGCTGGTTGCCTCACGGGCGGAGTTGCTCGAGCAGGGCAAAGCGGACGTTTGGGATAGCGGTCGGATTGAGTCGGGCGCGTCTTTGAATGTGCGCTATCAAGGGCCGGCGGTTCAGCCCAGTACGCGTTACTTCTGGATGGTGAAGGTGTGGGATGCGGCGGGGAAGCCGTATGCCGAGAGCGGGACGAGCTGGTGGGAGACGGGCCTTGTGAAGCAGGAGGCCTGGCGCGGCGGGTGGATCGGCTACGAGAGGGCGGAGGAGGATGCGGTGCGCCACGCGCCGGCCGCGTGGATTACGAGCCCGGATGCGAAGGCTCTGGATGCCGAGAAGCTGGCGGAGCAGCATATTGCGTACCGCGCGACGGTGACGCTGAAGAAGCCGGCGACGCGGGCGGCGCTTTACGCTACGGGGCAGGATACGGTTGCGGCCTGGGTGAATGGAGCGCAGGTGCTGACCGCTTCCCCGTTTCCGGCGTGGAAGCAGATGCCGTGGAAGAAGTTTGTGCGCGCGGACGTGACGGGAAAGCTGAATGCCGGCGCCAATACGATCGCGATCGAGACGGTGCATTATGTGGCCAATCCCAACGGAATGGCGACGGCCGACGCGCCGCCTATGATTGCCACGCTGGTGGTGGAGTACGCGGACGGAACGACGGCGACGTTTGTGAGCGGGACGGATTGGAAGACGGCGATTCATGCGGCGGCGAGCTGGCAGCAGAAGGGCTTCGACGACTCGGGATGGAAGGCGGCGGTGGTTTGGCAGCAAGCGCAGGGGCCAAGGAGCCAGCCGCTGGGGCACCCGTGGATTCCGGACTCGGTGAAGGCGTTGCGGCACACGTTTGAGGTGAGCAAGCCGGTGAAGTCGGCGCGGCTGTATGCGACAGCGCTGGGAGCCTACGAGGTGTTTTTGAACGGCAAGCGGGTAGGCGACGATGTGCTGGCGCCGGGATGGACGGATTATCGCGAGCATGTGAAGTATCAGACCTACGACGTGACTGCGCTGGTCGAGAGCGGGAAGAATGCGATTGGGGCGCTGCTGGCGCCGGGATGGTATGAGACGCCGCTGGAGTGGTTCCAGCAGGCGAACAATTATGGCGATACGCCGCCGGCGCTGAAGGCCCAGTTGCGCATCGAACATGCGGACGGCAGCGTGGAGTGGGTGGCGACGGACGCAAGCTGGCGGGCCGGCACGACGGAGATTCTGCATTCGGAGATTTACGACGGCGAGAGCCAGGACGCGCGGCGGAAGCAGGCGGGCTGGGATACGGCGGCGTTCGATGCGGGAAGCTGGAAGAATGCGATTGGGATCGAGCCGAAGCCGGTGGCGATCGAGGCGCAGGATTATCAATCGATTCGCGTGGAGCGGACGCTGAATGCGAAGACTGTGACGGAGCCGAAGCCCGGCGTGTGGGTCTACGACTTCGGACAGAACTTTTCCGGAGTGGAGCGGCTGCGCGTGGAGGGGCCGGCGGGAACGGATGTGCGGCTGCGGTTTGTGGAGATTGTAAACGCGGATGGGACGATTTATACCGACAACTTGCGTACGGCCAAGGCGACGGACCACTTTATTCTGAGCGGCAAGGGAATGGAGGAATTCACGCCGCAGTTCACGTTTCATGGCTTTCGCTACGTTGAGCTGACGGGGCTGCCCACTGCGCCGGGCAAGGACGCGGTGAGTGGGTTAGTCTTCCACACCGATGCTCCGTTTACCACGAAACTCGAAACCGGGAGCGCGATGATCAACCAACTTTGGAGCAATATTCTATGGGGCCAGCGATCGAACTTTGTGGGGGTGCCTTCGGACTGCCCGCAGCGGGACGAGCGGCTGGGGTGGATGGGGGACGCGGAGGTCTTCTGGCGCACTGCCGCGTACAACATGGACCTGGCGGCCTTCTCGCGGAAGTTTGGCGGAGATATGCGCGGGACGCAGGCGGGCACGCCGTACTACGGCATTTACTCGCCGGGAACCGTGTCGCCGAATGCGGGCTTCGGGGCAGGCTGGAGCGATGCAGGGGTGATCATTCCGTGGACGTCGTGGCTGCAGACGGGCGACACGAGCGTGATTGAACAGAACTGGGGCGCGATGGAGAAGTATCTGAATGCCATCGAGGCGGCTAATCCCGACGGGCTGTGGACGCACGAGGCGGGGATACCGTTTGGAGACTGGCTGTCGCCGGAGGGAAAGACGGATTACGCGCTGATCGCTACGGCGTATTGGGCGTATGACGTGACGCTGATGCGGCAGATGGCCCACGCGACGGGACGCGCGCAGGAGGAAGAGAGGTATGCGCGTCTGTTCGAGAAGATTCGCGCGGCGTTCGAGAAAAAGTTTGTTCACGACGACGGGTTTGTGGCCGGGGCGGACAACGGCCCCTCGCCGTTTGGCCAGATCAACAATCCCAACGCCAAGAGCAACGGTGGCGCCACACAGACCGGGTATGTGCTGGCGCTGCACATGAACCTGTTGCCGGAGAGCCTGCGCGCGGCTGCGGCACAGAAATTGGCGGACAAGATCCAGGCCAACCACGGTTTGCTGGGGACGGGGTTTCTGGGCACGCCGTATTTGCTGGAAGAGTTGACCAAGAGCGGGCACGCGAAGCTGGCCTACCAACTGCTGCTGAACACCGAGTATCCGTCGTGGGGCTACCTGGTGGGGCACGGGGCCACGACGATGTGGGAGCGGTGGAACGGCGACCAGATGAAGGACGATCCGAGCATGAACTCCTATAACCACTATGCGTACGGCGCGGTGGCCGACTGGATTTACCGCTATGCGGCCGGCGTGGATGCGACGCCGCTGGACGCGGGCTTTCACACCGTGGTGCTGCATCCGGAGTTTGACGCGCGGCTGGGGAGCGTGCGGTTCGATTATGCCTCTGCGTATGGCACGATCCATTCCGATTGGAGCGTGAAGGGAACGACGGCCGAGTGGCATGTGACTCTTCCCGCCAATACCACGGGTTGGCTGAGCCTGAGCGCGGGCGAGGCAGCGAAGTACAAGCTGGAGGGCGGTCCGCTGACGGAGAACAAGCTGGCCAGGGCAATAACTCGCGGCGGGCAGAGCGGGTTTGAGTTAGGGGCGGGAAGTTACACTTTTGAGGTCGAGCTTTCGCAAGGGACTATCTAAATGCAAGGCTGAAACCCGACTGCCGGGAGAATATGGCATGTGGCGGCAGGCCAAAGAAGGGACAAAGAGTCTTGTCAATAATCGCTGGGATCGGATGGCACATGGTGGGCGCGGCATCCGCCGCGTCGTTCTATGCTCCCATTGGGAAGGTGAAGAAATGGTCCTGGGAGACTACCTGGGCCGTGGCCGGAATCTTTTCCTGGATACTGCTGCCAATTTCGGTGAGCCTTCTCCTGCTTCCCGACTTTCACGCCTTCTATGCATCGATCGATGCGCATGTGCTCTTGAAGGTCGCGCTTTTTGGAGCCATGTGGGGTGTGGGCAATGTGAGTTACGGCCTCACCATGCGCCACCTTGGGATTTCCCTGGGCGTCGGCGTGGCCATCGGCGTTGTGCTCGTCGTGGGTACGCTGATGCCTCCACTGCTGCACGGGCAGGGCGGGGTTCTGTTTGCAACCAAGGGCGGTCAGTTGACCATGGCCGGCGTGCTGGTTGCCCTGATTGGAGTGGCGATCGTCTCCTATGCCGGCCATCAGAAAGAGGTGCAACTGCATGGGGCGCCCAGGGAGTTCAACCTGAAGCTGGGGATATCTCTCGCAGTTCTGTGCGGAATCTTTTCCTCGGGCATGGCGTTTGCCATCGACGCGGCGGAACCAATGAAAGCCGCGGCGCTTCGCCTGGGCGTGAACCCGCTGTATGCGGCGCTGCCGAGTTATGTATTCATCATGGGCGGCGGCGCGGTGGTCAATATGAGTTACTGTTTCATCCGCCTGGGCGTGCTGAAGAGGATTTCCCTGCGGGACGATCTCAAGCAGCCTCGGGGAACGCTGGCGAAGAATGCAGCTATGGCAGCGACCGGGGGAATCATGTGGTATTTCCAGTTCTTTTTTTACGCCTGGGGCCAGGCCAACATTCCGCAACGGCTATCGTATGTGAACTGGATGCTGCACATGAGCGGCTATGTTCTGTTCGCCGGTATTGTCGGTCTCGCGCTGGGCGAGTGGGCCGGTATAAGCGGCAGGCCGCTTCGTCTCCTTTGGGCCGGCATGATCATCATCATCGCGGCGGCGAATCTCGTTGGGCTGGGGATGGCGTCGTAACCACCTGCGGTGGAACCCAATAGCCAACCACGTTGAGATTGTGTTTGGCGAGCAGCTGGGATGCGTTGCGGAATCGCGATTCGAGGGCCGAAACCCTTCCCGGCACAGCATGATAAATGTCAAGCGCATAGACGCGGTTGCCTTCCGCATGAACCTGAATACTGTGCATCCATTGAGCGGTAAGGAGCGACCCAACGGCAAAGGAGACAAGGGCGGTTACACAAAGACGCCAACCTCTGGATCTCCACTGGGGGAAGAGAGATGAATCTGGCTCTTGGGTTGTATTTATGGACTGATCCTCCTATGCGTTTCGACAAGCAAGAATCGATACGGCGCCATCT
>JBEKZJ010000115.1:0-15621 GCA_049509995.1 Occallatibacter sp.
GGATTCCTGATGGTCAGGCGGCGAACCGCGCGGGCGAAGTGCTCCTCCGCTTCGGCAAACTGGCCCTTGCGCAAGTACGTCAGCCCCATTGCATTGTTTAGCCGGGCGTCTTCCGGGTCACGCTTTAGACCTTCTCGCCAATAAGCCTCCGGTGAGCGGGTAGCATGGCGGTACTGTTCAAGATGCAGGCCCGTCAGGTAGAGTTCCTCCGAGCTCTGGATCTGTTCCGGCGGCAATGGCTCTGATGCAGCTTCCGGCAGTTTGTGCTCGACAAAGATTTCCGGCTGGAAGGCAATAAGCTCGCTGCCCTCTGAATCCAGGACGGCCAGCCGGTATTCATGCGGCTTGGACGAAGGAGCTTCGATCATCCGCGTGAAAGGATGACCTGGCGCCATTTCAAGTTCTTCCTCAATGAGAGTCCGGCCGGCATGCGCGAGCAGCAGCCGCACAGTCCGCCGGGAAGTGACACAGACTCCAACGCGCACACCGGTATCATCGACTTCGAGATTCACCGCCACTTGTGTGTTGGCGTTCTTGGCAGGTCCGATCTCCTGAATGGGGTACCAGTATTGACTGACGGTCTTGGTTTCATATGGTTGTAGCCAGGAAAAATCAGGTTGGTTGTCCGTAAATGCACCCGCCATCAGCTCAATATAGGAACCATCCTTGTCGGTCAGGTTTCGGTCCCAGGCAAAGCCGAACTCCGAATTGCCCCAAGTCCACAACTTCTTTCCAGGCGCAATATGGTGGTTCGACGTATGTACAAGACCAGCCTGGCGGCTGTGGTCGTAACCACCGCAAAAGTCGTATCTGGATTCCGTAACCATATAGGAAGTTGGGACTGGAATGTTCTTGTACCAGGAAATATCGGTCCCGGGACGATAGTCGACTCCGTAATAATGACTGCGGGCTACTGGAAATGATGTAATAGCACGCTTGGCATGGTCAGCAACAAAAGTCACGTCGGGCGGGAAGAAGGCTTGGTATTGATCGTGAACACGGACCGCAACGTTGGCCCACCAGAGGAATGTTTGCGCCAGGGCCGTGCGATTGTACAATCTTACCTTTGCCTCAACAATCGCTTTGCCAGGCGAAAGGCAGATGCCCACCATGCCTTTCATCCTCTGCATGGGATCGTACTCACTCAGCCATACCGTTCGGCTGCCATCAGGATGCTCTTCGATCGATGCATGGACAGGCATATAAGTGGACGGGCGGTGGTGCTGAGGCCAGTTGAACTCTACTCCACCGGATATCCACGGTCCCAATAGCCCCACCAGAGCCGGCTTGATCACCTGCTGACGGTAGAAGAAATCGTAGTGATTGGTCTTGTCCAGGCCAGAATGAATTCGTCCGCCAATCTCGGGGAGAATCATCAGCTGGATGAATTCGTTTTCCAGCAGAATTGCCCGGTAACTCGTTTCTACTTTTTGAAGGGACACACGGTCTGTAAAAGCATTTGGATAGACCTTTCCGCTGCTCCCCTGGTAGACCCGCTTCTCAAGAAACATCGGGTTGAGATCCGCCGCCTGCACTGGATAGGTGGGAATGACAACCTGTTCCTCCCAGCAACGAACCAGCTCCGCATTGCACGCTTCACTCATGGAACTAGAACCTCAATCGCTTCCACTCTTCTTCGGCGGCAGGAAGTGCCGGTTTCCCCAGCGATTCTAATCTGGATATTTCCAGTAAGCGTTAACGTACACGGAACCGCTTCACTCTGTCAATAGTGTCTGAGCGCCGGAGCAAAAATAGACCACGTGGCGCCGCGGCAGCGGCGTGACGTGGCGGTGTAAAAGTGGTTCTTCCTCACATTTGATGACGAGTTGGCAGGACTTCGGCGTTCTTGTGTTGGTTTGGAATTTAGGCGGCATTTACGACACGCAAGCGTAGCAAGTCGAAGTTGGCTCGACCGTACATGGAGCGTTTGATCAGCTACATGCCCTTCGACTGGGCCGTTGCTCCAGGGCTGTTGAAGTGCAGCAAGAACGGCTTCCTCGTCGCGGCAGAGATGCTTGGCGAAGTTTGCCAGCGGGCTTGCGGGAGCGGCATCGCGCCAACGCAACCACGCGGAACCGTCCCGTTGCCGGATGATGCGGCAGAACTCGCGCGCCAGAGAGGCGCATGTGGCGATCTCCGGAGACCGCCGGCACAGTTCTTCCAGATATGATCGGGCGTCTTCCGGCTGTTTCAGCAATAGCCATGCTACTTGTCGCGGGGATGACCGTCGGGGCGTGGAGGCGGAGGGTTGTTGTCCGGCCCGGCATCTTTGCGAACCGCAATGTTTTCCGATCCAGTCGCGTACGATGCGGATTGGCCGGCGAACCCTTGTTGACGCAACTCGCGCCAGAGTTGGACGGCATTGTGACAGCCTTGTTGCTAACGCTGCTCCAGATACTCTTGATGCCGATCGACCGTGGTTGACTGACTGCTCGGCCTGCGCTCCGGAAAGCTGTGAGCACCGATCCTACGGCGAACGGTTTGCCGGCCGAGTCCGCAGTTGCGTGCGATTTCCCCATCACAAGTACAACATAGTGCTTACGCGCTTTCTTGGCACACTCAGGTAAATACCCATCAAAACGGATTTTGAGTCCGCGGCGTCTGCCAGTTCCGCCATCCCGGCCTGAGAGGTAACGATGCTCCCAAAATATCGCACAGCCTTTGCCCGCTGCGCCACTCACAACCATCCCTCCGCCGCCCCGGCCCGCGCGCCAGCGCCGTCCCGCAACTGCATCCCCAACCTGCCCATTTTGCACCAGCCCCGCGTTCCACACCCTCCCCACTGCCTCCGCATGACAATCCCGTGCGACAATGGAGGCAACCGTGATGACCACCGCCTCCTCTGCAGTCGTTCCGTCGCCGGTTTCGGTAACCCCGCAGTTGCTGGCCCAGCACAGCATCACCGCGGAGGAGTACAGCCGCATCCTGGCGGCTCTGGGACGCGTACCCTCCCTCACCGAACTCGGCATCTTCAGCGTGATGTGGAGCGAACACTGCTCCTACAAGTCCAGTCGCGTCCATCTCAAGCGCCTGCCCACCAAAAGCGACCGCGTCGTCCAGGGCCCCGGCGAGAACGCCGGCATCATCGACGTCGGCGACGGCTGGGCCTGCGCCTTCAAGATCGAGAGCCACAACCACCCCAGCTACATCGAGCCTTTCCAGGGCGCGGCCACCGGCGTGGGCGGCATCCTGCGCGACATCTTCACCATGGGCGCTCGCCCCCTCGCCGTCATGGATTCGCTGCGCTTCGGGCCGATTGACCCGAACGCCGCCGACGCCGAATCCGGCGCCGCCGAGCCGGAACTCGTGCGCAGAAACCACTCCATCGTCGAAGGCGTAGTCAGCGGCATCGCCGCCTACGCCAATTGCTTCGGCGTCCCCAACCTGGGCGGCGAGACCAAATTCGAGGCCTGCTACAGCGGCAACCCGCTGGTCAACGCCTTTGCCCTCGGGCTGGTCCGCAAAGACGAAATCTTCTACGCCAAGGCCTCCGGAACCGGCAATCCCGTCATCTACGTCGGCGCCAAAACCGGCCGCGACGGCATCCACGGCGCCACCATGGCCAGCGAGGAGTTCAAAGAAGGCTCCGAGCAGAAGCGCCCCAACGTCCAGGTCGGCGACCCCTTCATGGAAAAGCTGCTCCTCGAAGCCTGTCTTGAAGCCATGCAGACCGGCGCAATAGTCGGCATTCAGGACATGGGGGCCGCCGGCCTCACCTGTTCCACCTGCGAGATGGGCGCCCGCGGCGGCGTCGGCCTCGACGTCGAGCTTGACCTCGTCCCGCAGCGCGAAACCGGCATGACCGCCTACGAGATCATGCTCTCCGAGAGCCAGGAGCGGATGCTGCTGGTCGCCACCAAAGGCCGCGAAGACGGAGTCCTTCGCGTCTTCGCCAAATGGGGTTTAGACGCCGTCATCGTCGGCGCCGTCCAGCCCCAGCCGCGCCTCCGCATCCGCCATCACGGCGAGCTGGTCGCCGACATTCCAAATAAGTCCCTCACTGACGACGCCCCGCTCTACCGCCGCCCCGTCGGCGTCTGGAACTCCCCCGTCCCGCTCGATCCCTCCGATGAAATCCTCGCCCGCCTCGCCGCCGACCATAACTTCACCGCCGACCTCAAAAAGCTCCTAGCCAGCCCCAACGTCTGCTCCAAGCGCTGGGTCCACGAGCAGTACGACACCATGGTCCAGACCAACACCGTGATCGGCCCCGGCGGCGAAGCCGGCGTCATGCGCGTCAAGGGCACCGGCACACCGGGCCACGAACGCGGCCTCTCGATGGCCCTCGACGGCAACGGCCGCTGGGCCTGGCTCGATCCCAAACTCGGCGCCATGCATGCCGTAGCCGAAGCCGCCCGCAAGGTCGCCTCCACCGGCGCAACCCCCGTAGCCGCCACCAACTGCCTCAACTTCGGCAATCCCGAGAAGCCCGAAATCATGGCCCAGCTTTCCGCGGCCATCGACGGCATCGCCGAGGCCTGCACGGCCCTCTCCACCCCCATCACCGGCGGCAACGTATCTCTTTACAACGAAACCCGCGGCGAAGGCATCTATCCCACCCCCGTGCTGGGCATCGTCGGCATTCTCGACGACGTAAGCAAGGCCGTCCCCGCCCACTTCCAGAACCGGGGCGACGCCATTCTCCTCCTCTGGCCCATCCCCACCGGCGAAGAGCCCGATCCCAAACTTGTTGTTCCGCTCGATCCGCCGCCCATCAGCCAGTACGTCCTCCCCGTTTATCAGCCCGAGCCCGCCGTTCCTGAGAAGCCGGAGGCCACTGAGGCTGCGGCTGCTGCGGGACTGGCCTCTTTTGGATCGTCGGAATACGCCAAGGTGGTTCTCGGCGGCATCTGGGGCCGGCCGCCCGCGCTCGATCTCGCCGCCGAAGCCGACCTGCACAAGCTTCTGGTTTCTCTGGCCGGCGACAAACTGCTTTACTCCGCCCGCGACATCTCCGACGGCGGCATCGCCGTGGCCCTGGCCCAGGCCGCATTCCCCCTCTCCATCGGCGCCACCGTCGAGCAGGACCAGTCGCTCATGGCTCATCCTCTCTTCGGCCTCTTCGCCGAGCCGGCCTCCACCATGCTGGTCACCGCCCACCCCGATAACGTCTCCGAAATTGAGGCCCTGGCCGCCGAAAACCGCTTCTTAGCCGCCCGCATCGGTTCCACCGGCGGCCACCGCCTTGAGATTTCCGTCGACCGCGAGCCCTTCATCTCCGCCCCGCTCGCCGCCCTCCGCAAGCCCTGGGCCGAATCCCTTGAAGCCACCCTTCACGGCGAGGTCCCAGCATGAGCCGCCGCCTCTACCAGGGCATCGAGGGCGAAATCGACGCATCGCGCGCGCTCAGATCGGTGAAGGGTACGGGCTTTAGCCCGTACATTCAAAATGCTGGAAATTCGGGGGCTTTAGCCCCTGAGGCGCGCTTTTCGGAGAATTCCGGAACTACTTCGCCCTTCGCGTCAGACAAGCTCCGCGAAGAATGCGGCGTAGTCGCCATCCACGGCCATCCCGACGCCGCGCGCCAGGCCTATCTCGGCCTTTACGCCCTCCAACACCGCGGCCAGGAGTCGGCCGGAATCGCCTCCGCCGACGGCCATCGTCTGGCCAACATCAAAGGCATGGGCCTGGTCTCTGAAATCTTCACTGACGATGTCCTCGCCAAGCTCCCCGGCCCCATGGCCATCGGCCACACCCGCTACTCCACCACCGGCGACTCCGCCCTCCTCAACGCCCAGCCCATTCGCGTCGACTCCACCAAGGGCCTCATCGCCATCGCCCACAACGGCAACCTCGTCAACCTTGGCAACGTGCGCTCGCGCCTGGAGCGCGACGGCGCCTACTTCCAAACCACTTCCGATTCCGAAATCATCGTCCAGCTCATCGCCCATTCCCGCGCCGGCACCCTCGTCGACGCCATCGCCGATTCGCTCCGCCAGGTCGATGGCGCCTTCTCCATCGTCATGATGACCCGCGACCGCATCTTCGCCGCCCGCGATCCACGCGGCTTCCGTCCGCTTTCCATGGGCCGCATGCGCAACCCCGTCGGCCCCGACACCATCGTCTTTGCCTCTGAAACCTGCGCTTTCGACCTTCTCCGCGCCGAATACGAGCGCGACGTCCTCCCCGGCGAACTCGTCATGGTCACCGACGACGGCGTCACCAGCCGCCAATACTCCAGCGGCTTTCCCCAGTCCAGTTGCATCTTCGAGCATGTCTACTTCGCCCGCCCCGACAGCCGCATCTTCGGCCGCTGGGTCCAGGAGAGCCGCGACCAGATGGGCCGCCAGTTGGCCCGCGAATCCGGCGTGCCCGCGGATCTGGTAGTCCCCGTCCCCGACTCCGGCGTCACGGCCGCCCTCGGCTACGCTGAAGAGGCGCGCCTCCCCTTCCGATTCGGCCTCATCCGCAACCACTACGTCGGCCGCACCTTCATTGAGCCCGAGCAGCGCGTCCGCGACTTCGGCGTCCGCCTCAAGCTCAACCCCGTCCACAACCTTCTTGAAGGCAAGCGCGTCGTCCTCATCGACGACTCCATCATCCGCGGCACCACCAGCCGCAAAATCGTCCGCATGGTTCGCGGCGCCGGCGCCAGGGAAGTTCATCTCCGAATAAGTTGCCCGCCCACCATCTCCCCGTGCTTTTACGGCGTAGACACCCCCAGCAAGCGCGACCTGATAGCCGCCAATAAGTCGATCGAAGAAATCCGCCGCTTCATCGAAGCCGACTCGCTGGCCTACCTATCTCTCGAAGGCCTGCTCCAAGCCTGCGACGGCGCCGAGCACAACGGCTACTGCACCGCCTGCTACACCGGCAGTTACCCCACCCAATGGGTCGATGTAGAAGAGATCCTTCCCGCCACAGCGGCCTTCTAACTCACCGTTGGCACATCGACAGGATCGTCGACACTGCATATGACCTTTTCCCGATGGCTCTTCGCCGGCCTAGTCTTTCTCGCCTCTTTCTTGCTGTTTCTTGTCGAGCCCATCGCGGCCAAGCAACTCCTTCCTGTCTTTGGCGGATCGGCCGCAGTCTGGCTTACCTGCCTCGTCTTCTTTCAGACGGCCCTCCTGGTGGCCTATCTCTACGCGCATTGGCTCGCCCATCGCTCGCGCGCATATCTGCATCTCGCCCTGCTCCTGCTCGCCGCCGCGTCGGCCATCGCCTGGTCCCACCAAAACACGGGCTCGAGTTCGGCCTATCCCGTCTTCTCCATCTTCCTTGCCCTCGCCCTCTCCATCGGCCTGCCCTTTCTCGTGCTCGGCGCAACCAGCCCGATGCTGCAGGTATGGCTTGCCCGTCTTCAAACCAGCGCCATTCCCTATCGCCTCTTCGCTCTCTCCAATCTGGCCTCGCTGCTTGCGCTTGCCCTTTACCCCACCCTCATCGAGCCCCGTGTCACGCTCAGAGCGCAGCGCGTCCTCTGGTCCTGCGGCTTTACCGCATTCGCACTCGCTTCGGCATTCCTTACCTGGAAGATGGGCTTAAAATCGCCCGCGCCCTCGCAGGCCAGTCCACACGACGAATCCCAGATCGCCCCAGCCCCGCTCGTCCACAAGATTCTATGGATCCTGCTGCCCATGGGCGCGGCCATGCAGTTGAGCGCTGTCACCAGCTATCTCACCGCGAACATCGCCGCCATTCCACTGCTCTGGATTCTTCCCCTCGCCGTCTACCTCATCACCATCATCCTCGCCTTTCAGTTCCCTAGATTGCTTCCGCGCGGCATCATTACCCGCTTCCTCGTCGTCATGCTCGCCGGCCTTGGCTACATGCTCACCAAGGCCGACGTATCGCTGCCAATTCGCATCGGCATGATCTTCTTCCTCGCCGAGGTTTTCTTCGCCTGCCTCTTCTGCCACACAGAGGCCTGTGCGCTCCGCCCCAAACGGTCCTCCCAGTCCACGCTCTTCTATCTCCTCTTTGCCGCCGGCGGCGCGCTGGGATCGTTCCTGATCGGCATCGCTTCCCCGATGATCTTCTCCTTCAACTACGATCTGGCCCTCACCTTTCTCGTCACCGCACTGCTCGCGCTTGCCGTCACCTGGAGCGGTGGCTGGGCGCAGCGCCTGCTCTGGTCCACCTCCAGCATCCTGCTCCTCGTGCTGGTCTTCATGCTTTACGCCGCCTACCGGCGCGACACCCCTGCCGCTGTCCGCAACTTCTACGGCAGCCTGCGCGTCCGCGAGTCCCTCGCGGAGTATCCCGGCGCTGTTGTGCTGACCCTCACCAACGGCACCATCCAGCACGGCACGCAGATCTTCACGCCGGAGTTACGCAGAACTCCCACCACCTACTACGCCGAGGATTCGGGTGTAGGTCTCGCCTTGCGCAACTGCTGTCTCGATCGCGCACGCAACATTGGCGTCGTCGGCCTGGGCGTGGGAACCATCGCTGCCTATGGCCGTCCCGGCGATCGCATCCGCTTTTATGAGATCAATCCGGCGGTGGCTCCCATCGCGCAACACTTCTTCACCTACCTGCGCGAGTCCGCTGCTCATGTCGACATCGTGGAAGGGGACGCACGCGCCTCCCTTGCCGCCGAGTCCCCACAGAAATTCGATGTGCTGGTGATCGATGCCTTCACCGGCGACGCCATTCCCCTGCATCTGCTCACCGCCGAGGCCGTCGCTCTCTACAAGCGGCATATCGCACCGGGCGGCATCCTCGCCTTTCACATCTCCAATCAGCATGTCGATCTTGAACCCGAAATCGCCTTGCTTGCCACCTCAGCCGGCATGAAGGCCATGAGAGTTTCGAGCTTTGCCGACGACCGGCGCGGCGAGTTCACCGCCTCTTGGATGTTACTCTCGGATAACTCCGGATTCTTTGCGCTGCCGGCAGTTGCAAGCCAGGCCCGTCAACCTATCGGGAATCCAAAAGTCCGTCTCTGGACCGACGACTATTCCAGCCTGTTACCCATCCTTCGCTGGTAACTGCCCAGCCTGATTGTCAACGCCATCATTACCGCGCCTCAATAATCCTGAAGTTCCCGCTGCAGTGCATCATGCTCATCAGGTAGAGCATACCGTCGAAATACCTCTGCTCCCCCGACGGCACCGGCGTATTCCAAAGCTTCTCCACAAATGCCTTCGAAACCGGCCCAGCCGTCGCCGCCAGGCTGCCCACCGCCGTCGTCGCCACCATGCCCACCGAGCGCCTCGTCGAAAGCGGCTTCCCATCCAGCGTGTACTGATCAGCGAATTTGTCGATGCCCTGGCCCAGAAGGAACTTCTGAATCCGGTCGCTCAGCACCGTCTCACGCTGGTCCTTCCGCCACCACGAGTAATCCACGCTCCAGTTGCTCGCGCTGCGCCAGGAGTCGTAACTGAACGGCGTCGGCGTGCCGGCCTGGTCCACAATCTGCGTCTCATCAAAGTGATTTCTGTCCGGCGTAAGTCCCGTCTCCGGCCCGGTAACTTTCTGGAATAAGTCGCGGCTGACATCCGCCGCCCTGGCCCAGAACGCCCGGTCCTCCACCGGTCCCCACCGCGCCCATAGCTCATAAAATGCCGGCAGATGATAGCTCGCGTCCGTCGTTGCGCCCGCGCCCCCCATGTCTGCCACAAACTTGATCATGAAGTGCTCCTCATCCACCATCGGCCCAATCGTCTCGGTCCTCGGTCCGCGGTTGAACCGGAACGCCGGCGGCCACGGGTTGCCCTTCGCGGCCGCCTCTCTCTCCAGATTGTGGTTGTTGGGGCTCGGCCACGGATGGTCGGGCGGCGTAAACGGAGCATCCTTCGGGTGAATGCGGAACGGCCCCGTTCCCTTGAGCACCGGGTGGTGCCGCATCCCGCGCAGGATCTTGTCCGCCTCGGCCTGGTAGTTATAGATGCCCGTCCCATTGCCCCAGCGGTGCGCAGCAAAATACAGCGCCATGGTGAAGTACTCTTCCCCATCCGGCGCCGCCCCCGTCGACCGCGGCGTGCCGTCCGTGCCCATCGACCACGCAAAGTAGCCCACCGAAGGGTTCTTCGGGTCAGTTATAAGCATGTAAGTCTTCGCCCAATTCCACAACGCGTCGAACTCCCGCTTCTTGTCTAACTGGACGGCTATCATCATCCCGTAGCTCATGCCTTCCGTGCGCGCGTCGTTGTTGGCCCAGTCGGTAACATAGGCCAGCGTGCCGTTCTCGTTCGCCCCGGTCTCAAAGTAGATCCGCTCCTCCTGCCCGTCGCCGTGAAAAAGCTGCTGAAACGCCTTCTCGATCTTCGCCCGGCTCTCGGCCGCCGTGTGCCCCTGTTCGGCAAAAAGATCGCGGTACTGGTGCGTCTTGTAGGCCCCATCGCCATCGCCCGGCATGTGGGGTATCTCGCCCAGTGGAGCATCCACGTGCGGCGCGGGCTGCCAGAAACCGGGCGGCGCCTGCGCCGGCGCGGCAACCGGAGCCTGAGCCACCGCGGCGCACGCCAACGCCAGCAAAAAACCGGCAACAAAGACGATTAAACCAAAGCGCGTATTCACAGGAACGGCCTTTCTTTTGCGAACTGCACCAGACGGCAAGCTCCCCAGCCCCCTCGCCGGCGCATCCATTCCACACCATCCGGGATGCTCTCGTCGAGCCTCGATCGATCCGTTAAGCCCGTTAAGCCGGAGCAGGCCCATTGCTTTCGTTCCATTCGTCCTCAGCGCGCGGAGCCGAGCCCCCTTCGCGGTTGAGGATGCGGCGGAAAGCCCCTCTGTCCGCACGGTTGCGGCGCTTCAAAAAGAACTTCTCGGTTCGCATGGCGGCAATCTTTTCCGCCGCCGCCACCACCAGGAATTGATTGATGCTGGTCCCATCCCGGTCGCTGATGGACTTATGAGCCGCTTTCAGCGAAACCGGCAAACGCAGTGGAAACGTGGCAACTCTGGTCGTCTGTTCGATCCTCCAGCTTCACCCCACCACCCGCAAGCTCTTCGAAGCATACTGCGCAATCGCGCCATTGTTGGTCACCAGTTCCAGCCCTTCCACAGCGGCTTGTGCAATCAGTACTCTGTCGAAGGGGTCCTTGTGGATCGGTGGCAGCCCGTACACCCCGGCGATATGCGGTGGGCGCAGAACCAGTGGTGCGGCGGCCAGTTGCTCCAGAGCATCGAACCACCAGGCGCGCGGGTCGCCCACCTCCAGCGTTCCCTTCATGCTCTTCAGCATGACCTCCCAAAACGAGACCACGCTGAGAACATTCGGCCCCGCCAGAATCGCCTTCCGTGCCGCGGGCGAGAGCGCATCCGGGTCAGCCAACGCCAGCAGCGCCGTGCTGGTGTCCAATAGGTAGCCGTTAAAAGCAGGCTCCCCGCTCACAGGTCACCCTCCAGAAAGCGATCCGAATCGATGGGCGCATCCCAGCCCGGCAGCAGCCGGATCCGGTCTCTCATGCCTCCCAGCCGCGCCTTCCGGCGCTCTGCCGGCGGCGGGCCAAGCTGCGCCACCGGCCGGCCATGGCGCGTGATGACCACAGGTTCCCCGCTCTCCACAACACGGATCAACTCGGGCAGACGGTTTTTCGCTTCCGCGGTGCTGATATCCATGCCCGCAATTATAGCCATAATTTATAGCTATTTTCAAGCCGGCCTGACGGGCGACCCATCCATGTGCGTCTATCTCACTGGAATTGCCGGCCGTCCCGAGGCCGTCGTCGTGGCCCTGGCAACCTGAAACTCCCCGCGGGCTCCGCAACCGGCCCCTGATCCCTGATCCCTGCTCGTGTCCCCAGTCACAGGACGTTCACACTCCGCGTGTGATAGCATCCGATTTCTTGAGTGTTAGACGCTTGGCGGGTTCCTCCTCCATTCAACTGCCTGGCGCCGGCCCCATTCTTTATGGACGAGGTAGACGGCATACCCGTACCTGTGGCCCTCCAATTCGGCCAACTGGACGCCCCCAGGGACGTCTTGAGGCTTTCTCTGTGCCCAGCTCGTCCCAACTCACCGGGTGCCCCGGAGCATGCCCTGAGCTTGCCGAAGAGCCTCGCCCCTGAGCCCTGGAAGAACGCCGCCATCCCCCGCACATTCACTCGTCTAAAGCTTGCATTATCAAGGAGAAACCATGAAAACGTACCAGGGAAGTGAGATCCGCAACGTAGCTGTAGTGGGGCATGCGCACAGCGGCAAGACCACCTTGATCGCCGCTCTGCTGCATGCCGCCAGGATGACCTCAACCCAGGGCCGCGTGGAAGACGGCACCGCCCCCACCTGCTATGACGACGAAGAAATCGCCCGCGGCGCCACCATGCAGAATGCCGTCGCCTTTGCCGAGTGGCAGGGCGTCAAGATCAACTTCGTCGACACCCCCGGCTTCCACATGTTCTCCCACGAAGCCCGCGCCGCCCTGCTCCCCGTTGAAGCCGCCGTCGTCCTCGTCAACGCCCAGAATGGCGTCGAAGCCGTCACCGAGCGGGTGTGGAGATTTGCCGAGCAAGCCAACGTCCCCCGTATCGTTGTAGTTAACCAGATGGACCACCCCAAAGCCGGCGGCGGCGGCGGCCTGTCCGCCCTCGTCGACGATCTCGTAGACCGCTGGGGACGGAATTGCGTGCCGGTGCAGTTGCCGATTTCTGATGCGCAAGGGTTCCACGGTATTGTCGATCTGGTAACCATGGAGGCTTTTTATTACACGCCGGGCGGGGACGGCCGCGGCAAGGTCACAGGCGAGATTCCCGCCAGCGTGGCTGCCGACGCGAAGCTCCGGCATGAAGCGCTGGTGGAGTTGGTGGCCGAGGGCAAGGACGAGTTGCTGGAAATGTACTTCGATAAGGGCACCATCCCCGAGGAGCATCTCATCACCGCGCTTCACGAAGCCATTCGCGACGACCGCATCTTCCCGGTACTGTTTTCCAGTGGCTTGGCCAACATGGCTACCGACCATCTTCTAGATTTCATAAAGGTCTACGCCCCCTCGCCCGTCGAGCGCGCTCCCTTTGCCGTCAGAAACCCGACGATTGATGCCGCAGCGGCCAGCGCAAACCAGGCCGAAGCAGTCGATGCCGGCAAGTCCTTCCGCAAGGTAGCCGACAGCGAACCGGCAGCCCTGGTGGTCTTCAAGACCATGACCGATCCCTTCTCCGGGCGCATCACCTTCTTCAAAGTGATCAGCGGAGTCATCAAGAACGACGCCACCCTGGAGAACTACACCCGGCGCGGCCAGGAGCGGCTCTCCCATCTGAGCGTGATGCAGGGCCGGAAGGCCATCGAGATTCCTGAACTGCACGCCGGGGATCTGGGCGCCGTGGCCAAGCTGCGCGAAACCCTCACCGGCGACACGCTGGGCCAGAAGGGCGCCGAGATTCAGGTCGATCTGACGCCGCTCCCCGAACCGGCCATGACCTACGCCATCGAGCCCAAGAGCCGCGCCGACGAGGACAAGCTCGCGCCCGCCATTCACAAGCTCATGGAAGAGGACCTGCTCATCCGCTTCTTCCGCGACCCGCAGACCAACGAGTTCCTCATCGCCGGCGCCGGCCAGCCGCACATTGAGGCCATCGTCAGCCGGCTCAAGAAGCGCTACCACGCCGAGGTCACGCTGAAGGCCCCCAAGGTGCCCTACCGCGAGACCATCCGCGCCAAGGCCGAGGCCCAGGGACGCCATAAGAAGCAGACCGGTGGCCACGGGCAATTCGGCGACTGCAAGATCCGCATGGAGCCTCTGCCCCGCGGCGCAGGCTTCGAGTTTGGCGTTGAGGTTTTCGGCGGCTCCGTCCCCCGCCAGTACATCCCGGCGGTCGAAAAGGGCATCGTCGAGTCGGCGGCCCGCGGCTACCTGGCCGGTTTCCCGGTGGTGGACTTCAAGGCTACCATCTACGACGGCAGCTACCACGAAGTGGACTCGAACGAGTTGTCGTTCAAGATGGCCGGCCGGATAGCTTTCCGCAAGTGCATGGAAGCCTGCAAGCCCTGCCTGATCGAGCCCATCATGAAGGTTGAAATCGAGGCCCCGGATGAGTTTGCCGGAACCCTGATGGGCGACCTGAACAGCCGCCGCGGCCGGGTGCAAGGCATGGAATCCAAAGGACGCACGACTGTGATCAATGCTGAAGTGCCGATGGCCGAGATGCTTACCTACGGCAGCCTGCTCACCTCCATGACCCAGGGCAAGGGCAGCTACCGAATGGAAGTGGACCACTACGACATCGTGCCGCAGTTAGTTGCGGAAAAGATCCTGGCCAACGCGAAACGGCCGGTGGAGGAAGAGGAAGAATAACTCCAGTCAGATGAGATCAGCACGAACCGGATATCCCAGGTCCCAAACAATCGAGACCTGGGGTAATCGACTTAACAGCAGACTGGAGAGACGGAAACGCCGTCATTATCCAGCCTTGACATTGGGTCGAAGTTGCAGCATTTTTGCCGTAGTCTTGGAGGGGGGAACAATGCCAGATTCAGCAAAAAACTACCAGATGACGGCGAATACACGGAAACACAACGTGAGCCCAAATCAAACGCTTGCCCAGCGGGAACCGCGTCCAACGCGGGATACGGCAAAATGTGGATTTCTGACCAATCCCCTAAAAGGTCGGGACGACGCATGGTGCGCCCCCGGAACTGGCCCTCGTTTCGAACCACAATATACTTGATCCTCGCCTCATCCTGCATCTTTTTGGCCGCTTGTGCAACTGACCTCCATCTTGCCGTTCGAGTCGGCGATGTCGATCAGGTCAAGCGATTACTTGAGAGAGGGAGGGATCCAAATGCTACCGACTATCGCGGTGAGACACCCCTGTGTTGGGCTGCTGAGGATGGAAGCACATCGAAAGTAAAGCTTCTACTTGCGAAAGGTGCTAATCCCAGTTTAATTGTCCAACGTGGGGCATTCACATACCAGCCTGATCTACAAGACACCAACGCTGCGACTCCGCTGATGCTAGCGGCTGCTGGCGGACATCTGGAGACTGCTCAGCTCCTGTTGAATGCTGGCGCGGATCCGAACCTTAGGGGCCCTCTTGGGGTAACGGCGCTCGATTCGGCGATTCGCAACAAACATGGCGATGTGGCTCTTCTACTGCTTGACGCGGGCGCCAACCCAAACCCGAAGTTGCAGCCGGTTGGCGGTCTTAGTTTTATGACACCGCTAGAGGGCGCGATCACAAATGAAGATGTTGAGTTAACAGAAGCCCTGTTGAATAAAGGCGCAAGCGTCACCGACTTATCAACGAAGCTACTAACGATAAAATGTAGTGGAGGATTTGCGGGAGCGCTGATTCAGCGCGACCCTAGGTTTGAGTGGCTACGGAACTGCCAGACTCAGAGCTGGCTCAGCAAATTCAGACAGCGGTTTTAGTGGAGGTTCTGTTCTTCCGCAGCCCAAGATGGCTAAGAAGTGGAGGACCGATGAGCAGACGTCCAAGGCTGGTGGCCCACCCTTGATCGGCCCATAAAGAATGGGTGCCCCATCCTTTCGCGCACTCTGCGAAAGGGTGGGAGACCCCCCGGCTTCGCCACCCCAACCGTCCGTCTCCCTTTTCCCAACCAGCGGCGGGTGGCCCAGGTCCCATTGAGCCCGCTAATCCCCAAAACGGAATGCCCGGGAGCCTTCCCTGAGGTTGTCGAAGGGACCGGATTTTCGCACCTGGGAGGGACCGCAGCCTTCCGCTTTGCTTTGCAGAAAATTACCCTCCGCAAGCGCACAATCGCAAATAGAAG
>JBEKZJ010000116.1:0-15351 GCA_049509995.1 Occallatibacter sp.
GATAGTAGAGGCGCTCTGTTGCGCGGTGCAAGCATCTAATAGAATTGTCGCGAGGTCATTTTCGATGAGCTTAACAATAAAGAACGGGGAGACCGACCGCCTTGTGCGAGAGCTGGCTGAGATGCGGGGACTGAGTCTTGTCGATGCTGTCCATGAGGCAGTGAAAGAGAGCTTGCGCCGTGAGCGGAGCAAGCCAGATTCGGGTTGCGAAGCTTGGCTTTCAGAATACGACGCACTGCTGGAGGGGAGCCGAGAGGCCGCCGCCGCCCTAGGGACCGATGAGCGCAGACTCCTGATCGCTAGGTTATATGGAGCAGACAGCGCCATCCACAGGTTTGTGGAGGACGTTTGGGCGCCTGCGTTGATAATGACAGCCGCGCTTTTCCTGGCGCCGTTTGTTGAGAAGCCGCCGCACAGCATATCACTCGGGATTCTGATTCTCGATGTAATTCTCCTGATCCAGTACTCGCGGCATCTTTCGAAAGAAACAAAGTTCCGCGAGGAGGGACGGCAACTACTCGAAGCAGAGGTCAGGTCTACCTCAACTTCCCTTCCCCAAGAACTATCGCTCCTTTCCAGAATCCCGCAGTCGGAGCCGGACGATGGCCTCCTGGAGAAGTGTGACGCTGTCTACTCTGGGAAGGGCGTTGGGATGACGCACTGAGGCGCGTTTCCGAACAACCGAGCTTGACAACACAAATTACTTCGATCAGAATAAGCTGAGATGGCCGACACTCGTGACTATCTATTGCTAAATTAACGATACAGAATAGCCATAAACAATGTTATCGATTAAGTAACACGGACTGCTTTCTGTATCACAACATTGTTAACTACGATAACCAGCTTATGAAGCTACGAAGGAGTTTAATATGAGAAAGAGTTGCTATATTACTAACCCATGGATAGAGCAGGTTTTTGATTCAGGACAAGCCAAGAAAGGTGGAATTGTCAGGCGAGATGCCTGTGACGTCCGGCGTTTTGCTTCCGAACAAGCACTTAAACTAGCCGCAGCGAATAGAGGATTCCACATTATTCTTGCGGGGAACCAATACATCATCATCTGTAATAACAAAGCCATTCAAATCATCGTCTAACCGCTCACGCAACAGGCAGGGGCCATTAATAATTGGCCCCCTGCCCCCCAATTGCCACACGAAACTCGCTAGGTGAGATTCGTCGACCGAGTAGCGCCGCCCGCCATTTTCCGTTACCCTAGAAAGTTCAGAAGGAGCCGCCATGACCGTCATCCGCCAGGAAGATTTCATCGCCAGCGTCGCCGGGGCGTTGCAGTACATCAGCTACTACCATCCGGTGGATTACATCACCAGCCTGGCCAAGGCCTACGAGATCGAGCAGTCCCACGCCGCCAAGGACGCCATCGCGCAGATCCTCATCAACAGCCGCATGTGCGCCGAGGGACACAGGCCCATCTGCCAGGACACCGGCATCGTGAACGCCTTTGTGAAGGTGGGTATGGAGGCGCGCTTCGAGGCCCAACCCGGCGAAGAGCCGAAGGATCTGCAACAGATGGTGGACGAAGGCGTCCGCCGCGCCTATCTCGATCCGGACAACAAGCTGCGCGCCTCCATCCAGGCAGACCCGGCGGGCAAGCGCATCAACACCAAGGACAATACGCCGGCCGTGGTGAACGTGGAGCTGGTGAGGGGCGCGACGGTCGAGGTGACGGTGGCGGCCAAGGGCGGCGGGTCTGAAGCTAAAAGCAAGTTCACCATGCTCAACCCTTCGGACTCGGTGGTCGAATGGGTGCTCAAGACCGTGCCCACCATGGGCGCCGGCTGGTGTCCGCCAGGCATGCTGGGCATCGGCATCGGCGGCACGGCGGAAAAAGCCATGCTGCTGGCCAAGCAGTCGCTCATGGACCCCATCGACATTCAGGACCTCATCGCTCGCGGCCCCAAAAACCGCGCTGAGGAACTGCGCATCGAGCTGTATGACAAGGTGAACCGGCTGGGCATTGGCGCGCAGGGGCTGGGCGGGCTGACCACCGTGCTGGACGTGAAGGTGCTGGACACGCCGGCCCACGCGGCCAACCTGCCCGTAGCCATGATTCCCAACTGCGCCGCCACCCGCCACGCACACTTTGTGCTGGACGGCTCCGGGCCGGTCTATCTCGATCCGCCCAGCCTGGAGAGCTGGCCGAAGCTGACTTATGACGTTTCCACCGCCCGCCGCGTGAACCTGGACACTGTGACCCGCGCCGAAGCCGCAGCATGGAAGCCCGGCGAGGTGCTGCTGCTGACCGGCAAGCTGCTGACCGGCCGCGACGCCGCCCATAAGCGCATGACCGAAATGCTGAGCCGCGGCGAAAAGCTGCCCGTGGACTTCCGCGACCGCTTCATCTACTATGTCGGCCCCGTGGACCCGGTGCGCGACGAGGTGGTGGGCCCGGCCGGACCCACCACGGCCACGCGCATGGACAAGTTCACCCGGCAGATGCTGGTCGAGACAGGTCTGCTGGGCATGGTGGGCAAGGCCGAGCGCGGTCCGGTGGCCATCGACGCGATTCGCGAGTTTGGAGCGGTCTACCTGATGGCTGTGGGCGGCGCGGCTTACCTGGTTTCAAAGGCCATTTACGGCTCGCGCCTGATGGCATTTGGCGATCTGGGCATGGAGGCCATCTACGAGTTCGACGTGCGCGAGATGCCCGTAACCGTCGCGGTCGATTCCAAGGGCACCAGCGTTCACCAGACCGGCCCGGCGGAGTGGCAGCAGCGCATCGCGGGCATTCCGATTCTGCAGTAGCAGGGAACAGGGAGTAGGGAACAGGGAACAGTTCAAGGCCGACGCGGTGGACGAAGGCTCTTCCGACCCCGTCCTCCGTGCCGGCCTTTTCAATTCCCAATGCAATCTGCTGATCTCTGTTCCCTACTCCCTACTCCCTACTCCCTGTTCCCTGCTCCCTGTTTTTTCACTGCTTGCCGAACCTGTAAACGATCCCGCAAGTATAGCCCAGGTTGTTCTGCAGGGTTGAGCCGAAGCCGGTCAGGTAGTACTCCGGTGCAACCCGCAGGCCGAGGTTCGGAGCCAGGTTGAACTCGGCAAAGATGCTGGCGCTGGCGGCGAAGGTTGACCCATCCGGGTAGAGGCCCAGCACAGCGCTGCCAAAGCCATTCGTATCGCCCGTAAAGTTGCCCCGCGCATATCCGCCCATGACCCTGCCGGAGATGGAGTACTTGGGCTGCATGTAAAAGCGGTAGGTGGGTCCCAGCAGGGCGGCATACTGGCTGATGGCCGGCTTGGTGATGCCGGTCAGGTTGGGCTCGATGAACGGAGTGCCGTAGTAGCCGCGGCCATCCAGGGTCACGCCCATGCGCTCGCTGAAGTAACGGGTGAAGCCGCCGTTCCAGTCGTATTCGTTCACGCGCTGCAGCGTGGCGCCGGGCGTAAACCGCAGGTAGCCCGCGCCTACATACCCCTCATAGAGATGATCGTAAACTTCGTGAATCGCAGCGGCGCGGCGCTGTTCGCGGCGGGCCTTGATGCGCGCCTGCACGCTGATCTGAGGCTGAGTCTGGGGCTGAGTCTGGGGCTGGGTCTGGGCGGCTGCGGGCGCCTGCTGGTCCGCTGGTGCGGGGTTGCTGCTCGAACTCGAGCTTTGGGCCTGAAGGATGGGTAGGACTGGCAATCCCAGCGCCAGCAGAAGGGCAAGACGGCGAAAAGAATACATCGGTTTCGGGTTACCTCCACGGGAGTACGGAAGCACACCACCGCTCTGGGCGGCGCTCCCCCCATTAGGTATTAAACCACCTTGAGGGAGCCTTGTGGGCGAACCGGCACTGGTTTGGACGCGGGCCGGACTGATTCGCTCCTGGAATCGTGCGGATCGCCGCCTGCGAGTGGACGGAAAAATCATTGCCGCTGGCCGGCGCGGAAGACCGGCAATGCACTACGATGAAGACCATGGGAGGCTCGAACGAAGATGGGTCGAATTCTGCTGGGAATTATCCTCGGAGTTATCCTGGCGCCCGTGGCCGTGTTGGCGTGGTTGCATTTTGGTCGCGTGCCGGTGGCCGTCGCCGACCCGCCGTTCCCTCAGGAGCGGCTGCTCGCCGGCGTTCCGCTGCACGCGCGCATCGACCGCGAGCTGATCAAGACCCCGCCCATCCAGGCCGACGAGGACAACCTGGTGGCCGGCGCGCAGGTCTACCGCGACCAGTGCGCGTCCTGCCACGGCTTTCACGGCAAACCCTCGGCGTTTGGCCCGCACATGTATCCCGATGCGCCGCCGCTGTGGGAGATGCACCACCATGGGGCGGAGACGATGATGGGGGTGAGCGACGACCCGCCCGGCGAGACCTACTGGAAGGTGGCCAACGGCATCCGGTTGACCGGCATGCCCTCTTACAAACAAGTGCTCACCGAAAACCAGATGTGGCAGGTGAGCCTGCTGCTGGCCAATGCCGACAAGCCACTGCCCCCGGCGGCATTGGATATCCTGCGCGGCGCAGCGCCCCCGTCTCCGGCGCCCGCCGCGGCAAGTGCCCCGCCGGTCGAGAAGTAGATTTGGCCGGGGTTTCCGGGCCGCCGCTGGAAGAGCAGACGGAACAGATGGGGATGGATTGGAAAGTAGGAGAACGATGAGCGTGCTCGACTCGCTGCGCAAGGGATTTGGCTTCTTTCTGATGAGCTTTGGTGTGTCCAGCCCGGCAAAAAAGCCAAAGCCAACGCCGAAACCTGGTCCCAAAGCGGAAGCCGGCAAGTAACGCCTCTTCCCCCATTGCGGCATACGATCAGGAAAATTGTGCGACCGGGAGCGCCCCTGGCTCCTCGAATGAAGTGAGCATCAGCGTTTGGCTGACTGCAATCAACAAGGTTCTTCCCCCCATGGCCACCGAAAAGAGAAACGGCTTCCTGCGGGCGTTCTGGGATTTCTTCGTCCTGTTCAGCGGGGTTTCGACGGCGTCCGCGCTCACGCGCACACAGAGCCGCCCGGTGCGGAGCCGCGGGCTGTTTCTGTTTCGAAAGCCCTATCACGAGCCGGCAAGGCGCACGCCCGATCCGCGCTGATTCGCCCGCCAACCGTTGAATTGTTAGAATCGAGACTATGCCGCTTACCCGCCAACAAGCCCTCGACCACTTCCGCTCCCCCGACCTCATCGGACTGGGCTTTGAGGCCGATGCCGTGCGCCGCCGCCTGCACCCCGAGGGCGTGGTCACCTACATCATCGATCGCAACATCAACTACACCAACTTCTGCACCGAGTACTGCACCTTCTGCGCCTTCTACCGGCCCTTGAAAGGACCTCGCGCAGAAGAGGGCTACATCCTCGAGTTCGAAAAGATCTACGAGAAGATCGCCGAGACCTTGGAGATGGGCGGCACCGGCGTGCTGATGCAGGGCGGCATCCATCCCGATCTCAAGATCGACTGGTTCGAGCGGCTGTTCACCGGCATCAAACAGCGCTTCCCGCAGATATGGCTGCACTGCCTGACGGCCTCCGAGGTGCTGGCCATCGCCAAATATTCGGATTTGAGCCTGCGCGACACCATCATCCGCCTGCGCGATGCGGGCCTCGATTCCATCCCCGGCGGCGGCGCAGAGATTCTGGACGACGACGTGCGCCGGCGCATCGCGCGCCTCAAATGCAACACCGAGGACTGGGTCAGCGTCCATCGCACCGCGCACCAGCTCGGCATGAGAACCACGGCGACCATGATGTTCGGCGTGGGCGAAACCTTCGAGCAGCGCATCAACCACTTCGAAGTCGTGCGGCGGCTGCAGGAAGAGACCGGCGGCTTTACCGCCTTCATTCCCTGGAGCTTCCAGCCCAAGCACACCGCCCTTGGCGGACGCGGCTGGGAGGAAGCCACCTCGGTCGAGTACCTGAAGGTTCTGGCTATCTCAAGGCTCTATCTCGATAACATTGAAAACGTGCAGGCCAGTTGGGTAACTCAAGGGTTGAAGGTGTTGGAGTTGGGCCTCCACTTCGGCGGCAACGACGTAGGTTCGGTGATGCTGGAAGAGAATGTGGTGAAGGCAGCGGGTACGTCGAATTGCACGACGGAAGAAGAGCTGCGGCGGATCATTCGAGACGCGGGGTTTAAACCTGTGCAAAGGGATACGCTCTATCGGACGATGTTCTTGAATTGACCGGCAAAGCGCTCAATTTCAGAGAAAAGCACCTACCCCTCCACCGTTCCACCCAGGCGTCCCCGTGTGCGGCACGGGAGTAGCATAATTCTCATCTTCGTGCTACTCTGATTCTTCCCCTGGAGAGTCTAGCTGTTGTTTCAGGAGTGCGCATGGGCGTTTTGAGCAGAATTGGCATTGCCCTCGATTCCGACCTTCTCAAGCGGTTTGACCGCTCGATCCGGCATCGCGGCTACACCAACCGGTCGGAGGCGTTTCGGGATTTGATTCGCGACCGGCTGGTGACGGAGCAGACAGCGGCCCCGGAATCGACCGTGGTGGGGACCGTCACACTCATCTACGACCACCACGCCCACGGCATTACCGAGAAGCTCACCGAGGTGCAGCACGCCCACCGCGAATTGGTGGTCTCCACCAGCCACGCGCACCTGGACCACGACTCCTGCCTCGAAGTACTGATCGTCCACGGCAAATCGGCCACGGTGGAGGAGTTTGCCGACCGGTTGATCGGCCTGAAGGGCGTGCAGCACGGGCGGCTGGTGATGACCGTTCCGGCGCACGCGATCGAGCACCAGCACGGGAAGAACCACAAGCACAGCCACAAGCACTGATGCACACAGAGGCCAATCGCCAAGGAAGAGTCATGAGGGTCGGTAGCACGAAATACAAAATCGTACTAACAGCGCTTTTGGCCCTGGCCTGCGCCCTTGCGGCGGCGCAAACCGGCGCTGTGCGCATCAACGGAACAGTGCTCGATCCGGGCGGAAGACCGGTGGGCGGAGCGCGCGTCGAGTTTGAATCCGGCTCCGGCCAGCGGCTGGCCTCGACGACCGGCCCCGACGGAGGCTTTCACCTCGCGCTGCCCGCGTGGGGCGCGTGCACCGTGCGCGTTGAAGCCGCAGGGTTTGCCGCCGTTACGCGCAGGCTGCAGCTGAGCGCCGAAACCGCTAACCTGACACTACGCCTGGAGCAGGTGGCAGCGGCTTCCGAAGAGGTGATCGTGACGGCCGACGTGAGCGAGGTTGCACTCACCTCGCCCGATCCTTCAGAAAAAGTGATGGTGCGCGAGGAGCTGCTGGACGCCAATCCGGGACGGCCGGGCGCGCCGATCTCGATTCCCGGCCTGCCCATTGAAACGGCTTCGGGCGGCATCAAGGCGCCGCAGTACTTTGTGCCCGGCGTGGCCGGCGATCACGGCGAACCCATCGCCCAGTACATCGCGGTGGGCGGCTACCTGGTGGCGAACAACCTCTCCGCCAACGCGCACGGCAACGGCTACTCCGACCCGAATATCTACGTCTCCGGCGCGCTGGGCAGCGTGACGACCGACGGCGGCGCCTTCAATGTGCTCGAAGGCAACCATGCGGTGAACCTGGCGGCCAGCTACGGCCTGCGTCCGCAACTGACGTCCTTCCTCACCCTCACCGGCGACTATCGCGACGCGGATTTGACGGCCGGATTTGCGCCCAGAAATCCAGACAAGAAGGAGTGGGCGGCCGTGGAAGGCAACTACGGCAACGGCCTGATGAAGCGGCTGGAGCACCGCAAGCAGTTCAAGTGGAACGCGCTGCGCGTCTTCGATCCCGGCAAGCACGAGATCACGCTGTTCAGCCTCGGCTATTGGGGCAAGTCGCACGAGGGGAACCTGATTCCGATTGGATATGGCCTGCTGTTGGGCGACACCATCGACCCGCGGCAGCAAGACCAGACGCACACCTCGATCATTGCAGCCGACGACCTCTGGAAGCTCAGGCCCAGCGACGAGGTTGCCTTCTCCGGATTCTTTCGCACCTACAATCTGACGCTCTATTCCAACTTCGGCGAGGGTCTGATCCGGCAGAGCGAGTTCCGCACAGTAGAGGGCGCGCAGGCGCGCGAAACGCACACATTCGCGCCGTGGCTACAGGGGATGACCGGCCTCGACTACCACGAGGACGACATTCGCCGCGACAATCTGGACCACTTTGGACCTCCCTACAACAATCCGCAGGTCTATGGTCCCTTTACCAAAGTGTTGTCCAGCAACGTCACCATCCGCGATCTGACCCCCTACGTGGCTCTGCACGGCGACCTGGGCAAACATCTGCGTTTTTACGGCGGCCTGCGGCCGGACACGATCGAGGTGAAAAATGTCGACATGATGCCGCAAATGTCCGCCTATTCCTTCGATCTATGGAGCACGTTTCTGGCTCCCAAGGCCACGCTGGCCTGGACGCCGGGAAACGGTCCGGCTCACTGGCTCCCCCCGGCCTCGTTCAGCATCGGGCAGGCCTTCTTTACCCAGGATCCGCGCATCTCCGTGGCCGGCTCAAACGGAGGCCCAACCGGAGCGGCGGCCCTGCCTTCCCCCTTCGAGCGCTCCCACTCCGAGCAACTGGTGATCGAAAAAGAAATCTCCGCGACGGATCTGCGCGTGACAATGGCCCGGACCACGACCACGGAAACTACGGGCAAGATCGATCCCGATAACGGTACGCCATTTGATTTGGGACCGGGCATACTGAAGTTTCTTACCGCCAGCGTGCGCCATCAGTTCAGCGGTTACGGAACTGTGCAAGCGGTCTTCTCGAAGGCCGATGCGCGGCTGTTGGGCGGCACGATTGACGGCACCACGATCCTCCCGCAGGTTGCGGTGGAGGCGCCGCGCACCATCTTCGACGCCCTTGCCACACTGGACAAGCTGCCTCTGGGCCTGCACGGACGCGGCGAGTACGAGTACGTGGGCCACAAAATACTCGACGCACCCAACAGCCAGGACGGCGAAAAACAACTCGAGGCCATCCCGGTCGGTGAAACCCGGCTGGCGGTGGTGCGCTCCTTCCTGAACGGTCGGCTGGAACTGGCCGGAGACGGGATGCTGGCGCGCGGCTACACCGGCCAGACCACCGAGACCTTCGCTCCCAGTTGGGTGATGGGTCCGAACGTGATTCCGTACTGCCCGGTGGGGTCGGGCCCCAGCGGCGCCAAGAACGACTTCGATTGCGGGACAATCGAGCAAAGCGTCGGCATACGCATGGTGTCGTGGGTGGGCGGGTCCATCTCCTGGCGCTTCAGCACGGAAAAGTAGCCTTTGCTCCTCGCAGCGGCCGCGGTTTGAGGGGAAAAAGCCACCTTAGTCCACACCCACGCTCCGGCGCTTTCCCGCCGCGCGCTCAATGAGCGCCGGCAGGGTTCCGCGCGGAAAAGCAGTGGACTGGCGCACCACCAGCCGGGTGGGAATGTGCCACTCCGTTTTCGCGGCCTTGGGGTGGTCGCGCTCGATGCCGGCGCGCAGCGCCTCGACCGCCGCGGTGGCCAGGTCTTTGCACGACATCTGCACCGTGGTGAGCGGCGGCAACATGAACTGTGCCAGGTGAATGTCGTCGAATCCCACTACCGAAATCTCCTGCGGCACGTTGTGGGTCGTCTGGTAGAGCGCATGAAGAACGCCGATGGCGGTCATGTCGTTGGAGCACAGCACAGCCGTTGGCAGTTCGGCAAGCGAAGTCAGATGGCCCATCGCCTCGATGCCGCCCTCCATAGTGTGATCGCCCTCGACGACGTGTTCGGCGGGCACGATTAGCCCCAGTTCGGCCATCGACTTCAGAAAAGCGTCGCGCCGGGCCACCGCCGAGCGCAGGCGTAGCGGACCGCTGATGAAAGCGATATTCCGATGGCCGAGCGCCGCCAGGTGCTGCACGGCCTGGCGAATTCCCTCGCCATAATTCACCTTGAGGACGCGGATGTTGGGCAGGTCCGGTCCGGCATCCACAAAGACCAGCGGAAACTCGCGCTCCACGAGCTTTTGCACCAGGTCTTCTTCGATGCCGAAGGTCATCACGGCGACGCCGTCCACGTTGCGCTGCAACATGCGGCGAATCAGCGACTCGGTGCGTTCCGGCGAGTAGTTGGTGGACCCGATCAGCACTTCGTAGCCCTGCGCCACGGCCAGGTTTTCAAACTCCTGCACCAGTTCGGGGAAAAATGGATTGGTGATCTCGGAGACGATCAGGCCCAGCATGTGGCTGCGGCCGGAGACCAGCGCACGCGCCTGGGTATTGGGCAGGTAGCCCACCTCGTTGATCGCGCGCCAGACTCGTTCGGCCAATGCGGGGTCGACCGTGGGAATGCGGTTGACCGCGCGCGAGACGGTGGCGATGGAGACGCCGGCACGGCGGGCCACATCGCGGATGCTGACGGCCCCAGGCCGCCGGCTAGGAGGATTGTTCCTAAGGCTACTCACGGGCAAGAGTATTGTACACTTTCCCGGTGTTTCTCAACCGTGATTATGCTGAAAATGAGAGCGCAACCGTTGTGAATACGCCATCTTGCGGTATCTTGGCGGCCGGATGAAAGCCGAATCGTCCGCCGGGGAAGAGCGGATGTGCCGCGTCCTGGAAAGCGTTTCCCGTGTATCGGCAGGCAAATGGTACGCATCCCAATCAGAAAACATTGGGGTAATCCGGTTTACGTAGCGGAAAATCTCCGAGCAACCTTCGATCAAGTGCCTGTTGCTAAGCAGGCATTCCCTCAGGGGATAAATGGATGAGTTAAAACCCATCCCTACCAGCCCGCGGTGTTTTTTGCGGGTTTCATGTGTGGGGGTTAACACCCCGACCTACCAGCCCGTACGCTTCAAAACGTTGAATTGTTCAGAATCTCTCTAAGGATGAACTTGGCCGCCGGCGGCGACCTCCAGGCCATGCCGGACAAGGGCGAGGATGGAGGCCAGGCTCTCTTCGGCGCCGCGCCGGCTGCCGGGCAGGTTGACGATGAGCGTGCTTCCTTTCAGACCCGCCACTCCCCGCGAAAGCCACGCGAAGGGATTGCGCCCGGCGCCGTTGAAACGCATGGCCTCGGCCAGCCCCGGAGCTTCGCGATCAATCACCCGGCGCGTGGCTTCCGGCGTGCGGTCGCGGGGACCGAGGCCGGTGCCGCCGACGGTGAGCACCAGGGCCGCACCCTCGCGGCTCAACTGCTCCAGCGTGGCTGCGATCGCATCTTCGTCGTCGGCTAGCAGGCCGGTCCGGATTTCCGCCCCGCCCCAGTGCTCCCGCAGCAGCGCAACCACGGCCGGGCCAGCGGTGTCCTGGAGCAGACCCTGCGAGCACCGGTCGGAGATGGTGAGAACGGCAAGAAGCATGACGATGATTTTACCTGCGGCCTACGGCGTTGCGGCGCGTAGCACGTTGATGGTGTGCAGCCAGGTTTGCACGCTTTGCGGCCAGGTGGTCACCGGCAGCGCGGTGCGGCGCAGGCCGTAGCCGTGCCCGCCCTGGGCATAAATGTGCAGCTCGGCCGGAACTTTGGCGTTTTTGAGCGCGAGAAAGTAGACCACCGCATTCTCGACGTGCACGGGATCGTCCTCGGCCTGCACGATGAACGTGGGCGGCGTATTGGCTGTGGGGTTGATGTCGGCGTTGGGCGCGAAGTTCTTGTCTTCGAGGGCCAGATAACCGGGGTAGACAACGACGGCAAAGTCCGGCCGGCAACTCAGCTTGTCCGCGGCGTCTTGGGGCGAGTACAGGCGCTGATCGTAGTGGGTACTGAGGGCCGCGGCCAAGTGGGCTCCGGCTGAGAAGCCGAGCACGCCCACGCGGTTGGGATCGATGCCCCATTCCAATGCGTGCTCCCGCACCAGTCCCAGCGCGCGCTGTGCGTCCTGCAAGGCGGCCGGCGACTTGGGATAGGGTCCGGTGTTGGGCACGCGGTACTTGAGCAGCACACAGTTAATTCCTGCCGAAGTCAGCCAGTCGCATACCTCGGTGCCTTCCAGATCGATGGCCAGGATGCTGTAGCCCCCTCCGGGAAAGACCACCACAGCGGGGCCAGCGCCACTGTTGCCCTTGGCGGTATAGAGCGTAAGCGTAGGGGCCGAGACGTTGCCCAGCCGGACAAGCGGCCGGCCGGCGATCAAATTGTCCTTGGCGCTGGTGGTGTCCGCCTCCGGGGGCGGGTTCGCCGGCGCCCCAGGCGCCGCACCCGGCCACACGGGCAAGGTGAGATGGCCGGGCGCGGGCGGCCAGCCGGACGTTTGGGCCGCGAGGGTCAAGGAAGATGCTGCGACAACACCGAACAGAAGAAGTGCGTTCTTGTTCATGCGAACGATCCCCCGGTAAGAAAGTTCGCAGAGATGATTGCAGCCGGAGGGGCGGCGATGCAAATGGGCGCCCTGGCCGGATTCTGCTCGCAATGCTCAAATGCCGCGGACCGGGGCGAGTCGCGGCCTGTATTCTATTGAGCAGTTTCTCCATTTGCGGAGTGAGAGACTCAGTCCGTCGCCACCATCCGGCACAGGCTGAGCCGGAGGCGCGCACCACGGGGAAACGCCGGGAGGGAAGCATGCTTGCAATGATCTTGGTCGTGGTCCCGATCCTGGCGCTTATTGGCGCCCTGCCGACATGGCCGCACAGCAGAAATTGGGGGTACTATCCGGCCGGAGGGATTGGCCTTATACTCGTGGTTGTTATCGTCCTGCTGCTTGCCGGAGTGATTTAGCCGTGGTACGCCTTGCCGGCACAACTCGCGCCGTAGCCAAATTCAGGCGCCTGCCCTTTGCCCGTGCGGCGGCGCTTCTTCTCGCGTTGCTGATGTCCAGCGGGAGCATGTTTGCCTACTCCGTTCTGACACACGAGGAAATCATTGATCTGGCATGGATCTCCGAGATTCGGCCGCTCCTGGTCCAACGCTTTCCGGGAATTACCGATGACCAGCTCAAGGAAGCGCATTCCTATGCCTATGGGGGCTCAGTCATCCAGGACCTGGGCTACTACCCGTTCGGCAGCAAGGATTTCAGCAACCTGGTGCATTACGTTCGCAGCGGGGACTTTGTCCTGGAGTTACTGGCGGAAAGCCAGAATGCCGATGAGTACGCCTTTGCGCTGGGCGCGCTTTCGCACTATGTGGCGGACATTGGCGGCCACCCGGCAGTCAACGCGGCGGTCGCGATCCACTATCCAAAGCTGCGAGCGAAATTTGGCAAGTCAGTTCGCTATGCCCAGGACAAGACGGCGCACTTGAAGACGGAGTTTGGATTCGACACCTTGCAGGTAGCGAAAAATCGTTATGCGCCGGAGCAGTACCACGATTTCATAGGATTCCAGGTCTCGGAACCGCTGCTGGAGCGGGTTTTTCCGGTTGTCTACGGGCTGGAGCTGAAGGACGTCCTGGCGCATGAGGACCTGGCGATCGGTTCCTATCGCTTCTCTATCAGCAAGCTGATTCCGGAGATGACCCAGGTGGCGCTGGCGATGCGCAAGAAGGACCTGATGCGCGAGACACCGGACTTTGCGAGAAAGAAGTTCCTCTACCGGCTATCCCGCTCAGATTATGAGAGAGAGTGGGGAAAGACCTATACAAAGCCGGGCCTGGGCACGCGCATCCTGGCGACGCTGCTGCGTTTTATCCCCAAGATCGGCCCCTTCAAGGCATTGGGCTTCAATAACCCGACTCCGCAAACTGAAGATCTGTATATCAAGAGCATCGATACCACCACCGATCGTTACCGCACCCTGCTGGAAGAAGTGCGGACAGGCAAGCTGGTGCTGCCCAATTGCAATCTCGATGACGGCAACCCGACCGAGGCGGGAGAATACTCGCTCACGGATGAAGCCTACGCAAGCCTTCTAGCCCAGTTGTCCGCGCATAACTTCGATCGGACATCGGCCCAGTTGCGCGATAACATTCTCCAGTTTTATGCCGACCCTTCGCTGCCCAACGAGACCAAAAAAGACGCGGCTCGCTGGCAAGCGGTTCTGACCGATCTGAGCCAGTTGAAGTCGGTGACGCCTTCGCCGGCCCCGGTCCCATAGCAGCCGGGCGCAAAGCCTGGTTCAAGGGCGGGCATTGAGCGGAATCAGCAGGGTGACGGCCTGGGGCACGATCTCGATCCTCACCGGCAGATCGCCCAGCAGTTCTCCATCGGCCTCGGCGAAGACGCGCGGCGAAGAACCGTCGCGGGCTCGGCATTCGACCGAGACGGCGTCAAGAAGTTCGATGTTCCGCTTGAAGGTCTGACGTCCGAACATCACCGCCAACAGGAAGCGGGAATATTGCAGTCGGCTGCGGGTTTTGAAGGCTACCAGGCGCAGGCCGTCCTTGTGCAGGGAGGCGCCGGGAGCCAGGTTGCGGAGAACGCCGCCGAAGTCGCGAATACGCACCGCCAGAAGCTGGGAGATCTCTTCCACGCGAGGTTCGCTGCTGGCGCGTTCTACAAAGGCTGCATCAAAAAGGGGAAAGGAATACGTGGCCCAGACGCGAAAGCCCTCGACCAGGTAGAGAAGATAGCCGAACCTTCGCTTGAGGCCGGGGTCGAGCCGGGAGAGAAAGAGCGCGTCGGCGCCCACGCCGGCAGCCACGGTGAAGTAGCGCGATTGCGGGGCGCCGGTCGAGTCCCGATAAGAGATGTGGCCCACGGAGGCGCGCACCGGGAGGGCCGTCAGCAACTGCCGGACTGCCTTCGCCGGAGATGAGCGCAGACCCAGGTTCGCGGCCAGCGCATTGGCGGTGCCCAGCGGCACCACGCCCAGGGCCACGGTAGTGCCCACCAGGGTTTGCAAAACCTCATGAACGGTGCCATCGCCGCCACAGGCGAGAATCGTGTCGCAGCCCCGGCGCATAGCCTCTTCGGCCAGCGCCCCGGCGCTGCCCGGCGCGTGCGTCTGGAGCGCTTCGGCTTGAACGCCCGCGCCGTGGAGGACGGCCAGCGCCTTGCCGATGGCCGTGCGGTGCCATGCCGAGTTCTGGCCGGAAGCCGGGTTGTAGATGAGCGCGACACGACGCATCACGAGTTTCCCCTGGAGAGTCTGCGCCCGACACGAGAATGCAAGCGGGAGCTTAGTTCCTATCTTCGCATCTCGTTGACGGCCGGACGGTTTCAAAAACAGTGTTCCCGCGATGAGCCCAGGTTTGCTGGTCAGGGACGCCCGTTTCGGACCCCGGTAACCTCAGTGAACCATTCTGGCCTTGGGCACCTGGTCTGAGTTGGAGTCACGCTTCCTCCCTCTGCGGGTACAGCCATCCCATGGATTCGTCGATGGAGATCCGCCACACAAGGAAATCTGGCTGCTGGTGGAGTGGCCGGAAGCGGAGAAGGAACCGATCAAATATTTTCTCTGCGATCTGCCGGCGAACTATACACTGCGCCGCCTGGTGCGCATCACCAAGTGCCGGTGGAAGATCGAACCAGACTACCACCAGTTGAAGGAAGAGCTTGGCCTGGATCATTACGAAGGAAGGAGTTGGAACGGCTGGCACCA
>JBEKZJ010000117.1:0-15289 GCA_049509995.1 Occallatibacter sp.
GTGTTGTAGAAAACCCAGCTTCCAACCAGGATGAATCCCGCGGCCGCCAGCACGCCCACCAGCTTGAGCGAGCCATGAAAGCGCTGGCGCGAATCCGCCAGCCGCGCATTCCAGCCCGTGTCGCGCCCGCGCTGCAACAGCAGAATGCTGACCACGGCCAGCATCACGCAGAAGAGGGTCCAATAGAGAGCGAACCAGTACCAGCTCACGATCCATGGCTGGTAGCCGAAAAAGTCGGAATACCTCATGCTCGGCAGGCTGGCGAAGCGCACCATCCGGGTGCCTACATGCAAGGGCCTCCAGACAAACTCATTGGCGACCAGAAGCCCGATGAAGGCGAAGTATCCCACGTACTTGTTGGGCGAGAGCACATGAATGAAGAAAGCGAGAACCGCTAAAAACGCGAACGCCAGCAGATCCTGGCCTAACAGGTTCTCCGCGTAAAGCCCCAACTGGAAGCGTGTGTAATGGTGGGCAGCCTGAACACAGACTGCGACGATCGTCACCAGCACCTGGATGCAGGCGATGGCGGTCATCAGGGCGATGAACTTTGCCAGATAGCCCGGCCATTCCGGCACGGGCAAGGCATCATTGACCTCATCGATGCGCGCGTCCCGCTCCTCCCAGATCAGTACCCCGGCAAAGAAGGTGATCATGGCGATGAGGAAGCCGTTGAGCGTCCCGGTGATGATCTCGATCATTGTGTAAGTAACCGGCCGGGAGGTGACTCCATACCATCCCGTTGAATTGAGGATCAATGCGGCTACGCAATTCAGCATGGCGGCGCAGGTGACGACGATAAAGGTAATGGTCTTCAACAGGCGGCTGTATTCGATGCGAATCGAGGCGAGGAGCTGTGTCCAGCGTGCATCTGCTCCGAAGCTGCGTGAGACATTGGCGAGTGTGAGAGGCTGGAACTCCGGCAACGCCGTCTCATCCTCGGCTGACTTCCGTTTGGAGGCGCGGACTGCCCGCTCAGAGAAACTGAAGCGCCAGTAGGCGAAGGCGAAGATAAGGATGCCGGCCGCCAGCCAAACCAGACGGTTCCACAACAGAAGCCCGGTAAGACCGATGGCATGGGTGTTTCTCTCCGCAACCGTCCAGTACTTTGTGAGCAGAGAGAAGGCATCGTTGCCGAAGGGATCGAGCATGGCGGAGAGCTTCTCGTTCTTCATGTCGCTCCTCAGGGCGCCAGCCACGGCATCGGCGACAAGCAGCACTAATCCACCGAGAAAAGAGACTACGGCGCTGCGCGTGAGCACGGCGATGGTGAAGATGATGGCCCCTATGAAGAACGTATTCGGCAAGGCAAAGACGAGGATGCTCTTCCAGTGCGCCGCCCAGATGACCGGCCCGAAGCGGTCGGCCTCGGCCCAGGGCATGAGCGGCGCCAGCAGTGCTCCGAGCGAGACGCCCAGCACCGGGATGGTGGCGATGACCACCGCGCCCAGAAACCGTCCCAGAAGGAAGTCCAGTTTGCGGATAGGCGTGCTGAAGACGATCTGGTGCATGTTGTACGCGAACTCGCGAGAGGCTGCCGAGTTCACAAACGCCGTCACCATCAGCAGGGTGATGAACCACATGATGGAGTAGTACTGCTGTATGACAAAGGGGGCATTGCGAAAGGTGTTCCCGATGGCCCCGCCTACCGAAACCTGGTCGGTGCTCATGGCCAGGAGAATCAGCAGCGCTACAATGCCCGTGAATACCCACAGCATGATGGAGCGCAGCCAATACCGAACCTCGAAAAAGAAGAAGTGCATCATGGCCGCCTCCTTTAATGCAGGCCGGCGATGCTGGCGAAGAACACATCTTCAAGATCCGGAGCAACAGGCACGAAACCGGCTTCCGGGCTGCTGTCCGCGAAGACGTGAATCTGCGGCCGTCCGGCTGAGAGCTTGGTTGAGATCACCGGGAACCGGCTGGTATATTCCTTCACGTCGTCGCGCTGGATCGATTTTTGCCAAATCCTGCCCGCAATCCCTTCCAAAGCCCTGTCCGGCGCTCCGGCAAACAGCACGCGTCCCTGATGAATGATTGCCATGTTGCTGCACAACTCCATGACGTCCTGCACAATATGGGTGGAGAGAATCACAATGACGTTCTCCCCGATCTCGGCCAGAAGGTTGTAGAAGCGGTTACGCTCTCCAGGGTCGAGGCCCGCCGTAGGCTCGTCCACGATCAGCAGTTCAGGGCTTCCGATCAGGGCCTGCGCGATCCCGAAACGCTGCCGCATGCCGCCGGAGAAGCCAGTGAGCAGTTTGCGGCGGTGGTCCCACAGGTTTACGCGGTGCAGTAGCGCATCAACAGCCTCCTTGCGCTCTTTGCGCTTGACGATTCCTTTGAGCAGCGCAATATGGCTCAGCATATCCTCGGCATTTACACGGGGATATACGCCAAAGTCCTGGGGGAGGTAGCCGAGCGTTTTGCGAACTTCTTCTTTCCTGCGAAGTACGTCCAGATCACCCAAACGGATAGAGCCGCTATCGGGATCCTGCAAGGTTGCAATGGTGCGCATCAAAGTAGATTTGCCGGCCCCATTGGGCCCAAGCAAGCCATACAAACCGCAGGGAATGGTCAAACTGACGTCATCGAGAGCGCGGACGCCCCCCTTGTAGACCTTGGTCAGGCCCTGGATTCGAAGTTCCATTGCGAGCTACCCTCCGGAAAGTGTCACTGCGCTTGTGCTGAGTGCGTCGCGTGCTGAATGGCGCACCACAATACTCTATGCGCCGCCAAATCGCCCCGCCGAACTGCCAGGATGCAGCTTTCAAGCATCATACGGGAACAGACTGAAAGAAGTTCCGGCAGGGCTCTGGCGGACCTCACGGAGAACTGCGGGCAGCGTCCACATTGCCCGTGAGTGCGCTGGCGGGACTCCTATGGCGTGAAGACCACCGCAAAGCTTATATAGCCAGCCCAGCTCGTGATCCGAGTACCAGCTCCTTCGGACGCGTTTGAATCTCCAGGTCGATGCTGGCGATCTCCGTGCCGCACTCCTGTGGATGGCCGAGGGTGCACTGGCAAAGCTCGGTAAACCGAATATGCCCGCTCTGGCTCAGTTCCACCCCGGTTGCGATCAAGACGCTGTAAATATCCACACAGGCTTGGCGTTCGAACTCGAAGAGCATATTCACCGTGCCCGTATCGATGGCGCTGTGGCTCAGCACCCAGCCGCCATAGCCGAGAATCGCGCCCGTGAGGGCCCGCACGACCCGCGCCGGCTCTTCGCTGGATATGCCCTCCATCTCCATTGCCCATGGGCTGCTCATGATTTCTCCCGCGTCGCGGTCAGGCGCCGCTAGTCTCAAGACCGCCTTATCGGAGCCGGACGGTCCGGCATCAAGGTTGTGCGGAATATGAACGATCTTTGACCGGCGTTGCAGCATTCTTGCTTCCCGGCAGACCGGGCGGTCCTTGTGCTGGTAACGGGCGAGCATTTCGACAGCAGATACAGCGTTGAGCTTGAAATACCTTTGAAGAGCGGTACAATTCGAGCGAATCGGTACGGAAAAAGGAGATTTCGAATAATATGACAGCTTGGAGGTGGTGAATATGTCCTTTTCTTCTTCGCGAACTCTTGGGATTTCCGTGTTCATTCTGAGTTGTGTGATCAACTGTAGAGTTCCTGCCGCGATGACGCAAACTGTGCATGTGGATGTTAGCCCGGGAAAAGCGATCGCGTTCGACCCGGACAAAGCGATGGGAACTTCCATGGATATTCTTTCGGCGGCGGAACTGGACACTGTGTACTCCGAGCCCATCGTGAAAGCGGGGCTCTCGGCAGGCTGGGGACCGATCTCTTACCGGCAGAACACCGAGCTGACTTATGACGCGTGGCACTGGAACCCGAACGGGAAATGGAGCGACGAGAAGCACAGGAGCGGATATTTCCTGGGCAGCGCGGAACCGAAAGATTTCCTGCGTGAGTCGTTTGGATATCGGCTCCCGCACCGGGGAACGACCCGCAGCGACTCGGGACAAAATGAGTATTCGCGGATGACGGACGGGGATCCGGCGAGCTACTGGAAGAGCAATCCGTATCTGAGCGGGAAATTCACGGGTGAGCCGGACTCCGCGAATCCGCAGTGGGTGGTAATCGAATTCCCGCTGCAGCAGCAGATTGATGCGATTCAGATCGCCTGGGCAAACCCGTATGCAACGAAATATGTGGTGGAGTACTGGACGGGGAAGGAAGACGCGCTGAATAAGCAGATTGCCGGCGAATGGGTAAAGTTCCCGCAGGGTGAAGTGACAGGGGGGACGGGTGGAAGCAAGGTGCGGCGGCTGGCGGATCATCCCGTTGCGACACGGTTTTTGCGGATCTTCATGACGGAATCTTCCAATACCTGCGACACGCACGGAAGCGACGACCCACGGAACTGCGTGGGGTATGCGATCGCAGAGATTTACGCGGGGAATTTCAATTCGCTCGGCGAGTTTGTAGACCTGGTGAAGCACGCGCCGGGCCAGGCACAGACCGTCACGCAGGCTTCATCCGTGGATCCGTGGCACACCGAAGAAGACATTGTGTCCTCGCGAGTTCAGACCGGATTCGATCTGTTTTTCACCAGCGGCTACACAAATCACTTGCCGGCGATGATTCCGATTGCCATGTTTTATGCCACTCCGGAGGATAGCGCGGCCGAGCTTGCGTACATTGAGAAGCGGGGCTATGCGGTCTCGTATGTGGAGATGAGCGAAGAGCCGGATGGGGCGTATATGTTGCCGGAGGATTACGCGGCACTGTATGTGCAATGGGCCGCGGCACTGCACAAGGTTGATCAGGGGCTGAAGCTTGGCGGGCCGGTGTTCACCGGCGTGAATGAGGATATCAAGGTGTGGCCGGACGCTCAGGGGCGCACCTCATGGCTGGGCCGATTTCTCGATTACCTGAAGGCGCACGGAAGGATGGCAGACCTGGCATTTGTGTCGTTCGAGCATTACCCGCTGGATCCGTGTCAAATCAATTGGTCGGATTTGTACCGCGAGCCGCAACTGGTGGAAGGAATTTTGCGGGCGTGGCGGGAAGACGGGGTGCCCACGGAAGTGCCGCTGATGAATACAGAGAGCAACGTGTCGTGGTCGCTGACGGATCCGATGCAGGATCTGTTTGCGGGATTGTGGCTGGCGGATAGCGTTGGAGCCTTTCTAACCCACGGGGGACCGAACGCAGCGTACTATCACTCGCCGATCCAGCCCGAAGAGTTGCGGCCAGGATGCCACGCCTGGAGCACGTACGGGAATTTTGTAGCCAACGAGAAATTGGAAATCAAACAATATACGGCGCAATACTTCGCTAGCCGCCTATTGAATCTCGACTGGGTGAAACATGGCGGCGGGACGCATCAGTTGTATCCGGCGGCGGGGGATTTGCACGACGACGCAAAAGACGACCTGATTACCGCGTACGCGGTGAAGCGGCCGGATGGAGATTGGTCTCTGCTGATCATTAATAAAGATCCGAGCAATGCCCACCAGGTCAAGATTGCGTTCGAGGACGGCGGGCAGGAAACAGCGGCGCGATTTTCGGGGCCGGTAAAGACGGTGACCTTTGGAGCGGCGGAATATCTGTGGCATTCCTCCGGGGCTACGAGTCATGCGGACCCCGACGGCCCGGCAAAGCGCAGCGTCGTGGAGTGGAAGGAAGAACAAAAGGTATTGCTGCCGAAAGCATCGATGACGGTGCTGACGGGGAGAGTGGGTGGTGCGTAAGGAAGGTCGCGATCCGTTCCCGGCTTGCCATATGCATGGCTCGCTACTCCTTGATGCCTGAGCCAACCAATCATGCGGCTACCGAGCTGCGGTAGAAGTGCGGTGGGTCTCCATGGTCCTTTCACGTGGTGTTCACCGTGCCCCACGAACTCTTTAGAAACTTGGTTCGCAATGCGGTCCTCCAAAAGACGACTTACGAGCGGACAGCCCGAAATTGGCGCGCAATGGCGCTTATCTTGTGCTCCTGGCTCATCGCCAGAGTCTTCTCGGATAATAACCGCCTTCGATCAGGCGGCGTATGCTTTCGACGGCACGTGGTTGGTCCTCGCGGTAGGTAACGCCAAACCATGAATCAAGCGTACGCAAGACTTTCACCCGCGCCTGCCCGGCCACAAGCAATTCACTCACCGTGCTGGGGATGTAGCATTCCGCCTCCAAGTCCGTGCCATTCAATTGAAGAAACTTCTGAAAGTGCTCGCGCAGTTGACCAAACACCTGGGGAGTAAAGCCCCACATGTTCATCGAAACCACCTCGTTCCCCGCCAGCCTCGTCTCCCGCCCTTCTGCGTCGGTGTTCCTGGCATGCCCGCCATCGCGTTCGATATTTTTCAGTTCAACAATGTTCTCAAGAAAGCCGTTGGCATTCACCTGGCACACCCCGCGCGCCACCGCGCCGAATTCGGAGAGAGTATTGCGCAGAACGAATCCGACCACCGCATAGTCCGTTGTTCCGGACTGCAAGTGCCGGGCCAGCGCGCGGTAGCTCTCCGCTCCGTAAAAATCATCGGAATTGATCACGGCAAAGGGCTCATGAATGGCGTTGGCGGCCATCAGAATGGCGTGCGTTGTGCCCCACGGCTTGGTGCGGCCGGCCGGCACGGCAAGCCCCGGCAGGAGCTTGCCGAGTGTCTGAAAGACGTATTCGACCGCGATGCGCTTGCTAAACCGCGCGCCGACCATCTGCTTGAACGGTTGCTCATTGTCTGGGCGGATGACGAACACGACCTTGCCGAACCCGGCACGGTGGGCGTCATAGATCGAATAGTCCATGATGGTTTCGCCATCGGGTCCGACCGGATCGAATTGTTTCGGGCCGCCGTAACGGCTGCCCATGCCGGCAGCCAGGATGAGAAGAGTTGGGGTGACCATTGGTTTCATCCTTTCCTGGGGTTTAGTCATGCGTGGTTTCTTTGGGCAGGCTGCCGGGCGCGAGTACTTCGAACAGGGCGAGATGGAAGTCATGTGCCTGTTGCACCCGAAGCACAATTATCGGGTGACCCTGGAGCTCTAGCTTCAAGCCATTTCTATGCAGTTCGCGGGAGCGGACGTTCAGCTCGACGGTCTTGAAGCGAACGTGATGTTCTGACAGAACAGCGGTTTCCATGGCAAGAAACCCCCAACTTCGGCGAAGAGCGGACGGGAGCATAACCATGACCGCGCTTCCCGTGCACTCGCTTTGAACGGCAGAATTCTACCACTCCCGAGATGAATATGGGCATCTAACCTCGGTCTGCCCCGTGATTCTTACCCCGGAGAGTATTCGTGCGGCGCAGCGTTGAACGGTCTGGTATTCTTGCACCATCGGAGGCGCAACTTCCGGATGGTCGGCAATCCGGAAGTTGAGCCTGTGTTTCCTTGGTCAATTGGCAGAAAGCCGCCCTCGCGTCAGGAACCTGCGAGATCCCGCTTTCGGGAGCTTCGGCGGGTTTACCTCGGTTCGGTGGCGGGATGCCCAATGGGGATAAATGGATGGGTTGAAACCTACCCTTACCGGCCCGCGTTGATTTTGCGGGGTTTATGTGTCGGGGTCAAAACCCCGGCCTGCCAGCCCGGACCTGCCGCCCGCTGGAGTTTTTTCGCAGCCTGTTTTGCGGTTGCCGGGAAATCTGTAAAGATGGAACTACCATGACAGTTTCAGCTCCTTCTCAAGTGTTTGCCGATCGAATTGGCCGGATCGAAGTTTCCGCGACCATGGCTGTAGCCGCCGAGGCCGCCAAGCTGCGCGCTCAAGGCGCTAACCTGGTGGATTTTGGCGCCGGAGAACCGCACTTTCCCACCCCGCGGCACATCAAGGACGCGGCTATCGCGGCCATCGAGGCCAACTTCACGCGCTATACCGTGGTTCCGGGCATTCCCGACGTGAGGAAGGCGATCGTGGAGCGCCACGCGACCGATTTCGGGTCGGATTACGGGCTGGACGAGGCCATCTTCACCACCGGCGGCAAGCTGGCGCTGTTCAACACCATTCAAGTCCTTATCGACCACGGCGACGAGGTGATCCTGCCGGTGCCCTATTGGGTAAGCTTCAAAGACATCATCCAATACGCCGGGGGCAAGGTGGTGTTTCTGGAGACCAGCGAGGCGGAGAGCTTTCGCATCACGGCGGACGCCATCGAAAAGGCCATCACCCCGAAGACCAAGGCCATCATCCTGAACTCGCCGTCGAACCCGGCCGGCTCGGTGGTCTCCCAGGAGGATCTGGAGCGGATTGTCCAGCTGGCCCACGAACGCGGGATTTTCCTGCTTTTGGACGAGTGCTACGTATACCTGAACTACGCCGGCAAGCCGGTCTCCGGCGGTTCGTTTACCTGGGCCAAGGAGCACCTGGTCGTCCTCGGCTCGCTATCCAAGACCTATTCCATGACCGGCTGGCGGGCCGGCTTCGCCCTGGCTTCGAAGGCAGTGGTGGCCAACCTCAGCAAGCTGCAGTCGCAGTCCACGTCGAATGCAGCCAGCATGGTGCAAAAGGCCGCGGTGGCGGCGCTGACCGGCTCGCAGGAGTGCGTGTGCGACTTTCGCGCCGAGTTTATGGAATTGCGGGACTATATGCTGGCCAAGTTGACGGAGATTCCCGGAATTACCTGTACCAGGCCGGAGGGGGCGTTCTACGTCTACCCGAATATCTCCGCGTTTCTGGGCAAAGGGGGCGTGCGCACGGCTACCGAGCTGGCCACGCGGCTGCTGCACGAGGCCCATGTGGTGACGGTGCCCGGCGAGGCGTTTGGGACCGGGGAGCACATCCGCATCTCCTACCCGGTGACGAGGCAGAACATCGACGAGGGGACGCGGCGCATGGGGAAATTCCTGGGGCGGCTGGCGTAGACACGCGGTCCGATGCACGGGGGTCCGGCGGCTTAACGAGGCCGCGGCGGTCACACGAGGTCCCGTGCGCGGGGCCCCGGCCGGCGATTTTGGCCGCGGCGATTGAAAACCCGCCGTTGACCCACTCGCCGGCTGCGCAGCCCTCCGGCAAAAAAAGTATCGGATAGCACTGTGCAAACATAGCGTTTGTCGAGTAGGATGTCTGTTCGATGTCCAAGCCAATCGATTTTCGTCCCGTGATTCTCGCTGGAGGCAGCGGTACACGCTTCTGGCCCCGCTCCCGCCGCGCACGCGCCAAGCAGGTGCTGGCGCTGGACGGCGAGCGCTCCATGATTCAACAGACCGTGGAGCGGCTCAAGCCGCTCGCCAAGGTCGACAAGACGTGGGTCATCACCAACGAATATCTGGCCCACGAGATCGCCGATCAGTTGCCGGGTTTGCCCGCCGGACAGATCATCCAGGAACCCGTGGCCCGCAACACGGCGCCGGCTTGCGGACTGGCTGCATTCCTGATCGAGAGGCAAAATCCCGAGGCAGTGCTGGGAATTTTTCCCTCAGACCACGTGATCGCCGACGAACCGCGATTCCTGAAGGCGCTGCAAAAGGGCATCGCCCTGGCCGCCACAGGCGACAACATGGTGGTGCTGGGCATTGAGCCAGTCCGCGCCGAGACCGGCTACGGCTATATCGAGACCGGGGACTACACCAGGGACGATTCCGCCCTCCACGTGCGCCGCTTTATCGAGAAGCCCAACCAGCACCGGGCCGAGGATTTTGTGGCTGCGGGCAATTACTTCTGGAACTCAGGAATGTTTTTGTGGTCGGCGCGCACCCTGGCCAATGCCGTGCGCGAACACCTGCCGGAGACCGCTCCGCTGCTGGAGGGGATTGCCGCGGCTTACGGCACGCCTCAATTCGAAGAGGTCTTTCACTCCCTCTATCCCAAATGTGAGAACATCTCCGTGGACTATGCGGTGCTGGAGCCGCGCTCGGCCAAGGGCGAGCACCTCTCCCACCTCTATTGCCTGCCGGCGGAGTTCAGTTGGAACGACCTGGGCTCCTGGGCGTCGCTTTACGAGTACCAGATTGAGACCCGGCTGCTCGGGGACGCGGAGGGCAATGTGTCAGAGACCGAGGGCCACATGGCCATCGATGCGGCCAACAACTACATCTACAGTCCCAAAAAGTTTGTGGCGTTGGTGGGTGTCGAGAACCTGGTGATTGTGGATACCGAGGATGCGCTGCTGATCGCCCACCGCGATCACTCCCAGGATGTGGGAAAGATCGTCAAGGAACTGGGAATCACGGGCCGCACGGAGTTGATCTGAGACCTGGGAGTCGGCCTCGGTCACGCCACAATCTCCAAACCCTTCTTGTCTACCAGCGATAGGAGTTTGAGCGAGGCTCCCTGGGGATGTTTTTCTCCTCGCTCCCATTTGCTGACCAGGCTCGGCGTCACATTTAGATAGGCCGCAAAGACCGTTTGGCTGGTCTTCTCTCGCGCGCGCAAGGCCCGAATCTTCGCTGGTGTCATCTCCTGAACAGGCGTAAGGCAAAGTGCATCGAACTCGCGCATGGTCTTCTTATCCAAGGCGCCGTCGCGGTAAAAGTCGGACGCTGTCTCGTGAACAGAGGCCATCATCTTGTTCCGATACTTTTTAAGCATTGTCTTCTCCTTCGGGTATTCCCACTATGAAGAGGTCCCCACTTTGTACTCGTTGCGCTATCTCGGCATCTGTAAAGCCGAGAATAACTTCCGCGAGTTTCCTGAAGGCATCCAGGTCTTTGGGCCTGATGTTGGCTACATCCTTCTTTTCAAAGCCGTGGACGTAAACGGCGCGATCGTTCCTCTTGAATAAGACGATCGACCGCGAGCCGCCGGACTTTCCCTCCCCAGCACGGGCGATGCGCAGCTTGATTACCCCTCCACCAAGATCGGCGCCGATCACGCCTTGGTTTGCGAGCCGGGCGGCTTTCCAGAGATCGGCGTCCGTAATGCGAGCCTTCTTGGCGAAACGGGCAAATGGTTTGCTCTTGTAGACCGACAACGTCTTGGAAGCGGTCCTGCCCACGGTAAAAAGTATAGCACTAAGTGGCAGGTTTGCGGGTGCCCCAGGTCTCGCCTTTGAGACCCGGCAGCCGATTTCGCGCTACAATCTTCCCATGAGCCGCACCGCCCAGGAAATTTTCGAAGATGCCCGCCAATTGCCTCCCGATGAGGTGGACTGGCTGGTTGAGAGCCTTCTCATCAAGGAGCAGAGCGGGCTGCAAGCGGAGATTGAGGCCGCCTGGGACGGCGAGATCAAGCGCCGCCTCGACGAGATCGATTCCGGAGCCGTGGAATTGATTCCGGGGGAGCAGGTTCGCGCCGAGATGATTGCAAGTCTTTCTCCACAGGCACGAGCACGGTTGCGCGTTGGAAACCGTTGAAGTACCATCCCGCAGCCAGGCGGGAGATCGAGGCCGCTTATACGTTGTACGCCCGCCAGAGCGTTCAGGCTGCCGACGGATTTTACGAGGAGCTTCTTCCGGCTCTCGACCGTCTGCACGAACGGCCAAGGCTGTATCCGCCGCACCTTTACGGCACCCAGCGCGTTGTGCTGCACCAGTTTCCGTTTTCCGTCATCTATTATAGGGAGCTTCTGCACGAGATTCAGATCGTTGCCGTGGCCCACGCCAAGCGCCGACCCGGCTACTGGGCCAAGCGCCTTTAGCATGTAGTGTTTCCCGCGCCCTGACCGGCATACATTACCCTATTTCTCAGGGAGCACGAAAACTCAACAATGCCTCATCCTCAAATCAAGTTCGGCACCGACGGCTGGCGTGGAGTGATTGCCGACGATTTCACCTTCGCCAATGTGCGCCTTGCCGCCGAGGCCGTGGCAGCCTATGTGCACTCCCGCAAAGGTACAGCGGAAGAAGACCCCGCCAAGGGTTTGTGCATCGGCTACGACACGCGCTTCGGCTCCAGGGCCTTTGCGCGCGCCTGCGCTGACGTTGTGGCCGCCACCGGCATCCCCGTGCTGCTGGCCAACGATGTGACGCCCACCCCGGCGCTCAGCTTCGGCGTGCGCGAGCGCGCGGCGGCCGGCGGCATCATGATTACCTCCTCGCACAATCCGGCGCAATGGAACGGGGTCAAGTACAAAGCCTGGTACGGCGGGTCGGGCAAGCCCTCGATCATCGCCGAGATTGAGTCCCACCTGGGCCGGCCGGTGGCTCGGACGGCCGGGAACCCTCTGGGTGCTGCCTCGATTCAAGAGGTCGATTTCCTGCCCTCCTACCTCAAAGCCATTGAGAGCTTTACCAGCCTTGACGCGCTCGCAGAATCCGGCATGAAATTCGCCATCGACTCGATGTATGGCGCCGGCCGCACCATCATCTCCGACATTTTTACCCGCATCGGCGTAGCCCATGTGCAGATTCGCGGCAACATCGACCCGCTTTTTCCCGGCATCAACCCCGAGCCCATCGAGCCGCACATCCGCGCCCTGGGCGAGGCGGTGGTGGCCAACGGCTGCCACGGCGGCCTTTGTACCGACGGCGACGCGGACCGCATTGGCGCCACAGATGAGCACGGCGAATTCGTCGATCCGCACAAGATTTACTCCGTCCTGCTGAGCTGGGTGCTGCGCCGCAAGGGCTGGCCAGGCGCCGTCACCCGCGCCTTCAACACCACCAAAATGCTGGACCGCATCTGCCAAAAGCACGGCCGCGAGCTGATCGAGCACGGAATCGGCTTCAAGTATGTCTGCGACCTGATGCTGGAGCGGGAGATCGTGATGGGCGGCGAGGAGTCGGGGGGGATCGGCTTCCAGCGCCACCTGCCCGAGCGCGACGGCCTGCTGAACGCCCTGCTGCTGGCCAACGTAATGGCCGAGGAAGGCAAGACGCTGGGCCAGCTTGTGGCCGACCTGCAGGCCGAGTACGGCGAGCACCAATACGGCCGCGTCGATCTGCACATTCCCGACAAGATCAAGAGCGGCGCCATTGCACGGGCTCGCAATCTCAAGCCGGGCGACCCGGTCTTTGCCGGGATGCCGGTGCTGCGCCAGGAGAACCTGGATGGGGTGAAGTTCTATCTCGACAACCCCGAGGCCGCCACCAAGCCGAACGCCGCCGAGACCTGGCTGCTGCTGCGCGCCAGCGGCACCGAGCCGCTGATGCGCATCTACACCGAGTCGTGCTCGAAGGAGTCTGTTGCCAAACTGCTGGAATCGGCGCGCGCCTTCGCGCTGGGCGAGTGAGGCCTTCAATTTCGTAGCAACTTTGGCGAAATGTTGCTCTACTTCAGGAACAACAGGACGGCGCTGCCCGCGGGAATCCTGAGGCGCGGGATTCCATTCCTTACTGCAACGTGCTCGACCACCTTCGGTCTCCATTTTGCGTGTGCCTGGATCTCCGCGCCAGCCAGGGTCACTCGCTCGGTCGAGTCCAGCGCAGGCGCCTGCATTCTCCATGCCGTCGCGGATTCGACGCCGCGCGGCGCGCGGATCGATAAATCGATCGGCTTCAGTTCACCCTTATTGAAGACGGCCACCTTGAAGCCGGTTTTGTGTTGTGCGGCGTAGGCCGTCGTATTCACACCTTCCATAGACCCGTCCACGCGGAGGAAAGTGCCGCCGGCGAACTGACTCGCCAGCAACATGCCGTAGAAGACCGGCGTGGCTTTCACAGCGCTTCCTGGTTCGCTGGAGATGGGCGTGTAGAAGCCGCTGCGCACGGTTTGCGGACCCTTCGACGCCTCCATGCCCGGCGTATGATCGCCCAGACCGGCGGTGAGAAAGGCGCTGCTGCCACCATGCAGGTTGACACCGGCGCATCCCAGGCCGGCCAGTTGCAGCATATAGTCCCCCGCCCACAGCGCGGCGGCAAAGGCGTTGCTCATGCCGGGCTTGCCGCCGCGGTAGCAGGAGTTCCCCTCGGTCATCCGATACGCCCTTCCGCGCGCACGCGCCGCAGCCTCAATCCGCCTGGTCTGGGCAGGAACGTCTGGATTGCCGCCGAGCAGCCGCTCAATCGTCACCCGCGGATCGTCAGGCGGGCCCTCCGCATAGTAATGGCCGGTCAATGCCACCACCCGCGCATCAAACTCCGCGGGAAGCGCTGCGGCAAAGCGTGTTACCCAGGCGGAGGAAGCGCCGACGTCGGGTCCGCCGAGGCGAACTCCGGGCACTTTTGCGCCGATGGCCTCGGCAAAGCCCACCCATTCCTTCATGTATTCGGCAAAGCCCCAATCGGGCGGGCGCGTGCCGTTGTTCGCGTCGTGATAGAAATCGGGCTCGTTGCCGATCTGAAAGAACTCCAGGCGGCCGCCCACCGCCTGCGCCACATATTCGGCTTCCGCGGCAGCTCGCTCCGGCGTGCTGTTGCCAAAGTTGAGGCCGTAGATCAGCCGCCATCCCGTTGCTTGCAGAAAACCGGCCAGGGCATCGATCGCCTCCGGGGAGATGGCAAACAACCGGTGCGGCATCCAGTTGGCTTCGAGATTACCCGCGGGCAAGTGCAGCTTCGGCTCCGGCGTGGACGCGTTTGCCTTGAACCAGCAAAACTCGCTGGTGTCGCCGCCGACGCGCAAGACCCCTTGCGGGCTCAGAAGACGGAAATACTCAACCAGATCGCGATTGGCAACGGAGAAAAACTGTGGATCGGTCAATTGCGCCAGCTCATAGCTCAAGCCCGCATAGGTCAACGGAACCTGCGGCGCCCCCGGCTCTGCGCGTAGCGTCAACTCAGCGGAAACAGTCGGCAAAGACTGCGCCTTCGATAGGCTGCAACTGGCTGTAGCCACCGCGGCAGCGCTCGCCTGAAACAGGAAACGGCGTCGGTCCATGGAACGATCTCCTCGGCTTGATCTCAGGTCTTCGACGTGCGGGCTCAGGCTACCACCGCAATCTTGGCCCGCTTGCCCAGCCGGACGACGATGCGCGCGGGTAAGGCGGGCAGCGGAACGAGCGCATTGCCGGCTACTTCGCCGTCGAGCTTGACGGCGTTCTCGGCGATCTTGCGGTTGGCTTCGGCGCCCGATGCGGCAAGACCGAGTTGCACCAGCAGTTTGGGCAGGCGAATCTGGTTTAACTCGGGTCCGGCTACCTCGGCATAAGCAATAGCAACTTCTTCGAGGTCTTCGGCGGTTTCCTTCTGCTGAAACATCTTTGCCCAGTTTTCGTCCGCGCTCTGGGCCGCGGCCTCGCCGTGAAAGCCCGCGGTAATCGTCCGCGCCAGGCGCTTCTTGGCTTCCATGGGGTGCAGCATGCCGGCTGCCACTTCGGCCTCCAGCAAGTCCACTTCGCTCTGGCGCAGGTCCGTCAGAAACACCCAGTACTTCCACATCAATTCATCCGAGATGCTCATCAGCTTGCCGTACATCTCGGCCGGCGGCTCGTTGATGCCGATGGCGTTGTTGAGCGACTTGGACATTTTTTGCACGCCGTCGAGGCCTTCGAGAATGGGCGTCATGAGGATGATCTGC
>JBEKZJ010000118.1:0-15225 GCA_049509995.1 Occallatibacter sp.
TCTCTCTTCGCCGCCGCTCTACTGGCCGCGCTTCTGGCCGCGGCGGCGGCTCGCGCCAACGCGCAGTTGTCCGTCGCGCCCGCACCTCCGCCCGCGGGCCAGACCCATGAAGCTTCGCTCGACGACTACCGCACCCACCTGCAAGCGCTGGCGACGCTCGTTGAAGCCTGCGCCAAGGCTCGCGACTCAAAAACCTGCGACCCCGCGCTGGTGGGACCCGACGATCATGTTCCGCTCACCCAAACTGCCCATCCCGAGCGCCGCCTGGTGCGCTACGGATGGCTGCGCTTGCTGCTTTCAAAGGCCCAGGAAAAAGACACCGCCAAGCCCGAGGCCAGGCCCACCACTGCGGCCAAAGATTCCCCGTCCGGGCAGAACGCACGGCCGCCCAAACCCACCACGACAGAACTCCTCAAGGACGCGGAAACCCGGCTGGCCCGCGACCTGGCTCAGATCGACGCCGCAACCGCGGCCGCGCCTGCCCATGATCGGGAACGCGAGGTGATGAGGCAGGTACTGGCCGGGCGCGAGTTCAGCAAACTCGAGGACCCGGCGGCGAATGATACGGTCCTCGAAAAGGTCGGCAACTGGCTCAACCGCCTCTTTGAAAGCGCCGCCAAACTTACCGCCCACTCCGCCTGGTTGGGTCGCCTCATCGTGTGGGGATTCATCCTCGCCGTCTGCGTGGGGCTGGTGTGGGGGTTGATACAACTGGAGCGCAGGGGCCGCATCCGGCTGGTGCCCGAGGACACAGGACCGGCCGCCGGAGCCGCTTCCGCCCGCGACTGGCAACTGTGGCTGGAGGACGCGCGCCGGGCCGCCGACGACGGAAAGTGGCGCGAGGCCATTCACTTCCTTTACTGGGCCGCCATTTCACGGCTGGAATCCAGGCGTCTGTGGCCCGCCGACCGCGCCCGCACTCCCCGCGAATACCTGGCCCTGGTGGCGCCTGAAGACCCGCGCCGGGCCGGACTGGCCATGCTGACCGGCAGCTTTGAGCGCATCTGGTACGGCGGCCGGCCGGCCGCTGAAACCGACTACCGGCGCGCCGAGGCTATTGCTGCGGCGCTCATCACAGGGGCCGGCGCTTCAGGAGGCGGTGCGCAATGAGGTTTCTCTCCTCGCTCGACGCCAGGGATCGCCGCCTGCTGCTCTGGTGCCTGGGCATTGGACTGGCGTTGGCGGTGCTGACCGGCTTCCTGCTGCCCAACGGGAACAGCAACAGCAATCCCCTGCCCTCGACCTATCTTTCCGGCCAGCACGGCGCCCGCGCGGCCTATGAAACGCTGCTCCGCTCCAATTATCCGATTGAACGCTGGGAGCGCCCGCTCGCTGAGCTGGCCGCCGCGGCGGGTCCGGAAACGGTGGTGATCTTTGCCGAGCCCTTTACCCGCGAGGAGAGCGACATCAAGGCGGTCCGGCAGATTGTGGAGCACGGCGGCCGCGTGCTCTCCACCGGTTTCTGGGGCGGATACATCCTGCCCGGCGAGGCCAGCGACACGCCCCAGGAGTTCAGCTTTTCGGCCTGCGAGCTCACACCCGAGGGGCTCGATCCGCTCGCCGGATCGGGCCAGGTGTGGATGGTTCCCGAAGCCACCTGGAACGTGGGCAACCCCGCGCACCGCGTCGACTTGAGTTGCGCCGGCCAGCCCGCGGTGGTCGAGTACGACTGGGGCAAGGGCCACGTGGTTTGGTGGGCCGGCTCCACGCCTCTTGAAAACGGCTCCCTGGCCCGCGCCCATGATCTTGACCTGCTGCTGAACTCGCTGGGGCCGCGCCAGGGCCACCGCTTCTACTGGGACGAGTCGCTGCACGGCGAAATCCGCTCCACCTGGAGCTACGCCGCCGGGCCGGCGCTCACCCTGCTTCAAATCGGCCTGCCGGTGCTGGGCCTTCTGGTGGTGTTCAGCTTCAGCCGCCGCAGCGGCCCGGTGCGCGATCTCCCCGCCCCGGCGCGCGCCGCGCCCATCGAGTTTCTTGAGGCCCTGGGGTCGCTTTATCGCGGCGCGGGCGCGGCCTCCACCGCCGTGGCCATTGCCTGGGAGCGGTTCAGGCGGCATGCGTTGCGGTCCGTCGGGGCGAACGGGCTGCGTGGGACTCCGATGGGCGCCTCAGACCTGGCAGCGGCGATCCGCCGCCGTGTCCCCGCGGCCGGCGATGCCCTGGAAGCCGATCTGGCCGCCTGCGAAGAGGCCGCGTGGGGCGAAACAGTGCAACCGCGGGAAGCGCTCAAGCTGATCCAGAAGCTCCACGGGCACGAGGAAATGCTGATCGCCGCCGTAAAACCGCGCGGCCTGACCCCGAAATCCGAAGACATTCATTCCAAAAAGCAGGAAAGGGCTTCATGAGCGAGCAAACGAGTCAAAACGTGAATCAGGACGCCAATCGGGAGCCGGAAGTGGCTGCGAGCGAGGGTGCGACCAGGGAGCCGCAGCCGCTGCGCGCAACCAGCCAGTTGATTGCTCACGGCCGCGGAGAGATGGGGCGGGTGATCGCCGGCCAGGGAGGGGCGATCGAAGAGGTGCTGATCGCCGTTCTGTGCCAGGGCCACGCGCTGCTTGAAGGTGTGCCGGGCATTGCCAAGACGCTGATCGTCAAAGCTCTCGGCCGGCTGCTGGGGCTCGGCTTCCAGCGCGTGCAGGCCACGCCCGACCTCATGCCCGCCGACATTCTCGGCACCACCATCCTGCGGCCCAACGCCGGTTCCGGTTCTGAAACCTTCAGCTTCCACCCCGGCCCCGTCTTCACCGATCTGCTTCTTGTGGACGAGATCAACCGCATGCCTCCCCGCACCCAGGCTGCGCTTCTTGAGTGCATGGAGGAGCGCCAGGTCACCAGCGACGGCGTGCGCCGTACGCTGCCTGGCTGGTTTACGGTCTTCGCCACCCAGAATCCGGTTGATTTTGAAGGCACCTATCCGTTGCCGGAGGCCCAGTTGGACCGCTTTCTGCTCAAAATTCGCATAGCTTACCCCAGCGAAAAGGAGGAGCTGCAGATTCTGGAGATGCATCACGCCGGATCGGGCGCCGGCCTGCTCGAAGACGCTCAGATCGCGCCCATCCCCGGGGGACTGCTTGCAGCGGCCCGCGCCGAGGTGCGCTCCATCCGCATCGAGCCGGAGCTCTACACCTACATTCTGGCGCTGGCCCGCCGCACCCGCGAGTGGCCCACGCTGCTGCTCGGCGCCAGCCCCCGCGCGGCGCTGAGCATCATGCTGGTGGCCCAGGCAGCGGCTGCGTTCGATGGCCGCGACTACCTGGTTCCCGACGACGTCAAGCGCGCCGTGCAGCCGGTGCTGCGCCATCGCGTCATGCTCAAGCCCGAGGCCGAACTGGAAGGCTTCGACGCCGACCGCGTCCTCGCCGACGTCATCGCCGCCGTGCCGGTGCCGCGGCAATGAGGGTCCAGAGGCAATTGATTGAGCGCCTGATCTTGAATGGCAGTCACCGAAGTAGTATAAAAGTAGTATGAAAGAGAAGACATCAATCACACTCTCATCCGACCTTCTTGTAGAAGTGGACAGAAATGCGGGCTCAGCAAGGTCTCGTTCCGCATTTATCGAAGGAGTCCTCCGCGAGTACTTCAAAGAGAAGGTCCGTCAAGCGATCCACCAGCGAGACCTGGAACTGATCAATGCCAATGCCGATTCCTTGAACCGCGAAGCAATGGATGTACTGCGCTACCAGGCGCCAATCGACTATTCCGCGACCGAATGAGGGTCTATGCGTCGAGGCGATCTCTATCGTGTTTACCAGCCTCCGGGCGACACGAAGCAATATCGCGCATTTGTCATCGTCAGCCGGCAGGCGCTGATTGACGCGCGATTTCCGATGGTGATCTGTGCGCCGGTCTATACGAATGGGAGCGGCCTTTCGACCCAGGTAAGCGTTGGCCCAAACGAAGGTCTGAAGCATGAGAGCTGGATACTTTGTGACAATCTCACCAGCATTCTCAAATCCGCGTTGACGCAGTATGTTGGCTCACTCTCAAGTGAAAAACTCGCGGAAGTCAATCGCGCGCTCTCCATGGCCCTCGACCTCCGGTTCTAAAAGACATTGATCTCCCCCTCCCTCCATCCCGATCCCATCCGCGCCGTATGCGAACGCCGCCGCCGCTGGGCCTTCGGCCTCACGCCGCGCAGCATTGCCCTGCTCACGGTGGGCTTTCTCCTGCTCATTCCGGGCTTCTCGGACGGCCGCCTGGCCTACGCCATGCCGGCCTGGGAAGCGCTCGTGCTGCTCTTTTCCCTGCTCGACGGCCTGCGTCTGCCCCCCGCTGCCCAGCTCACTGCCGCCCGCTCCTGGTCCAATGCTCCGGCCCTCGACTCGGAGACCGAGATCGAGCTGACCATCGAAAACCATGGCCAGACCATCGTCGACTGCCGTTTGGTGGACGATCTGCCGCCGGCGCTGGTTGCCCAGCCGGCCACGCACCGCCTCACCGCGTTCCCCCTCGTCCCCGCCAGCCTTCGCTACCGGGTCGAGCCCCAGGAGCGCGGCGACTGCGAAACCGGCTGGCTCTACGTGCGCTACCGCTCGCCTCTTGGCTTGGCCGAGCGCTGGGCCCGTGCGCCTCTTACGCAGACGGTCCGGGTTTATCCCGCCCTGCACACCGGCGAGGAGCAGCAGATCTTTCTCGCCCGCAGCCGCCAGATCGATCTGCAACTGCGCCAGGCGCGTCTGCGCGGCCTGGGCCGCGATTTCGAGAGCCTGCGCGAGTACCGCGAGGGCGACGACCTCCGCGACATTTGTTGGACAGCCACGGCCCGCCGCGGCAGCCTCATTACCCGCCAGTACCAGACCGAGCGCAGCCAGGCGGTCTGGATCGTCCTCGACTGCGGGCGGCTGATGCGCTCGCGGGTGGCCCTGGCGGCTCCCCCCGGCCAGGCTGCCCTGCCCGTCGCGGAAACAGCGCCCCGCGTCCACTCCAAACTTGACCACGCCTGCACCACCGCCGTCGCTTTAGCCCAGCTGGCGCTCTTCTCCGGTGACCGGGTCGGCTTGCTCGCCTATGGGCAGAGCATCCAGCAGCGCCTGCTGCCCGGCCGCGGCGCGGCACATCTGCGCCAGTTGATCGAGTCCCTCGCCCAGGTTCACGCCGAATCCGGCGAGGCCGACCACCTGCGCGCCACCGCCACGCTCAACCGCCTCCAGCCCCGCCGCTCCTTGATTCTATGGATCACCGACCTGGCCGAGACCGCCATGCGTCCCGAGGTCATCGACGGCGCCATGCAACTGCTCCGCCGCCACGTCCTGCTGTTCGTCGCCATGGCCCAGCCGGAGGTCGAATCCATTGCCCAGGCTCGGCCCAAAAACCTGGAGCAGATGTTCTTGGCCGCCGCCGCCCAGGAGATGGCCGGCCGCCGCGAACTCCTTCTCGCCCGCCTCCACGAGCAGGGCGCCCTCACCCTCGACCTCAACCCCGAAGCCCTCACTTCCTCCGTCCTCAACCAGTACCTGGCGGTCAAGGAACGGGCGATGGTGTAGTGGAAGGCTTCCGCAGGTATTTAGGATGGTCCCGGAATCCTCCTGCCGGCTTCTTCATCTGAGACAATAATGGCAGTGAATCGAGCGCAACATTCTGTTCCCCGGCAGCCGGGAGCGCCGGCCTTTCTTTCCACCCTGGCCGCGGCGCTGGCCGTAATCGTTCTTTGCTCCGGCGCGGGAACGCCCATTCATGCCCAGGCCCCCAATCCCACCTCCGCCGCCAACCCCTTTTTCGGCAGCGTCACCGCCCATCCCGTCAGCGATGAGACCCTCAAGCTCTCTCTGGACGAGGCGGTGCGGCGCGGCCTTGAAAACAATCTTGGCCTCAAGGAAGCCGAGAACGGCGAAAAGGCCCTGCACGGAGAAAAGAACGTAGCGCTCCAGGAGTTCCTGCCCACCATCGCCCTCGTCGGCGACACCGGCGTCCACCAGCAAAACCTTGCCGCGCTGGGCTTCGGCCCCGGCGTCATCAAGGACTTTGCGCCGCTGTTTCCCGGCGGCGTGGTGCCCCCAGGCCTCTCCGAAATCACGCGCGACACCCTCACCGAGGGGAAGATCGAATTCAGCCAGATGCTCTTCTCCGGCCCCGTAATTGCCGCCTGGAAGGCCGCCGGCGCGGCGGAGAGAGCGGCTCATTTCGCCAAAATGTGGGCCCGCGGCGAGGTCGTCCAGCAGGTCGCCAAGGCCTATCTCCACGCCATTGCCGCCGCCAGCGAGGTGGACAACGCCAAAGCCCTCGAGTCCGAAGACCAGTTGCTGCTTAGCCAGGCCCACGCCGCCCACGAAGCCGGAACCGCCGCCAATCTGGACGAATTGCGGGCGCGGGTTCAGCTTCAGGCCCAGCAACAGACCCTCATCGCCGCCGAGAACGCCTTGGAGAAGGACCTTATCCTGCTCAAGCGCGAGATCGGCGTCGACCCCGGCCAGAAGATCGCCCTCACTGACCCCGCCCCCTACAGCGATCTGGCCGCGCAGACCCCGGACGAGGTGCGGGAGATCGCCTACAAGAACCGCCAGGACTACCAGAATCTCGAAAATGAGGCCGTCGAATACAAGGCCGTCCACTCCGCCTATCGCAGCCAGCGCCTGCCCAGCCTGAGCTTCGGCGGCTACTACGCCGTCAGCGAGGTAACCGGCGTCGGCTCCCACGGAAACTTCGTCGCCCAGGGCACGCTCAGCGTGCCGCTCTTCCGCGAGGCCAAACTGCGCGGCGATGTCGAGTCCGCCCAGGCCCAGTTGTCGGCTGTAGACGCCCAACTCGCTGACCTGCGCGGCCACATCGATCAGCAGGTTCGCGCCGCGCTGCTGGACGTCGGCGCCACGGCCCAACTGGTCGAAGTCGCCCGTTCCAACGTCGACCTCGCCACCCGCGCCCTCAGCGACGAAACCGACCGCGTCAACGCCGGCATCGACGACAATCTTCCCCTGGTCACCGCCCAGGCAACCCTGGCCGCCGCCCAAAGCAACCTCGTCGAGAGCCTCTTCCAATACAACCTCTCCAAGCTCGCCCTCGCCCGCGCCGCCGGGGTCATCGAACAGCAGTACCGCGTCTATCTCGGGCGATAGAGGCTCGGCCCGCGCATTGATTTTGCTGATTTCAGCGGCTGGTCGATGGAACGGCTCGGCTACCTGCCCGAAGTGGTCACGCTTACGCGCTGGCCCGCTTCGCCAAAGATCGCGGCGAAGTCCAGCCCGCGTGGGCCGCCCATCTCTCCACCAACCTCAAGAGCTGGTTTCGTCAATCGGCCGCATGGCTCAAGAAGGACTCCCAGCCCATCCAGTGTGCCGCTGCGCACTTCGTCCGTGTCGCTTTTCGCGTAACGTAGAGAGTAGAGGCACCCATGCGCGGGGGCAAACAGTTGCAGATCAAATACTACGTGGAGCCTGACCCTGCGGCCCTGGCCCGCCGGGCGGCGCAGTATTTTGTGGAGATGGCCGGGGAAGCGATGGATTACCACGGGCGGGTGCGCATCGCCATCAGCGGCGGCTCGACCCCCAGGGCAGCCTTCCAGTTGCTGGCCGACCCCCATCAGCCGTGGCGCTGGCGCATGCCCTGGGAAAATCTGGACCTCTACTGGGTGGACGAGCGCTGCGTTCCTCCTGAAAACGCCGAGAGCAACTATCGCATGACCCGCGAAGCGCTGCTGGACCACGTCCCGCTCCACCCCGGGCAGATTCACCGCATGGAGGGTGAGCTGGAGCCGGAGGAGGCCGCCAACCGCTACGAGTCGGAGCTCCGCAACAGCTTCCGCCTGGAGGGCGCCGAGAGCCCGCGCTTCGACCTCATTGCCCTCGGCATGGGCGATGACGGCCACACCGCCTCGCTCTTCCCGCACACTGAGGCCATCCACGAACTCAACCGGCTGGTCACAGCCAATCATGTGCCGCGGATAGATGCCTGGCGCATCACGCTCACCTGGCCGGTCATCAACCACGCCAGTTCTGTCTTCTTCCTCATCGCCGGCGCCGATAAAGCCGCTATTTTAAATGAAGTTTTAACCGGCCCGCGCGACGTGGACCGGCTGCCCAGTCAACTTATATGGCCCGCGAGCGGTATACTTACACTTATTCTGGATAGGGCTGCAGCCGCGCTTTTGCCCGCGACAGATGGGGAAGGGTGCGGGTTTTTGGAGAAGGAAAGATGATTCTGGCGGGCGATGTAGGCGGCACCAAGGTTCATCTGGCGCTGTATGACTTTATAAACGGCAAGCTTGAACATTCCCGCGATCTGCAGTTTCCGGCCAGGGACTACTCCGGCCTGGAAGAGATCGTGCAAGAGTTTCTGGGCGCGGACAAGGTGACCGCTGCCTGTTTTGGCGTGCCGGGTCCGGTGCGCGACGGCCGTCTGCGCCTCACCAACCTGCCCTGGACGCTGGACAGCCATGAGCTGTCGGTCGGCCTCGGGATCAACCACGTCTTCCTCATCAACGACCTCGAGGCCAATGGTTACGGCGTGGCCGAGCTCACCGCCGACCAGATCTACACTCTCAGCGCGGGCGATGCCAGCCATATCGGCAACCGCGCCCTGATCGCCGCCGGAACCGGCCTGGGCGAAGGCTACCTGATCTGGAATGGCCACATCCACATCCCCTACCCTTCCGAGGGCGGTCACGCAGACTACGCTCCCCGCAACGAGGACGAGATTGACCTGCTCCGGTTCCTCACCCAGAAGTACAACGGCCGCACCAGCTTCGAGCGCGTCGTCAGCGGCATGGGCCTCACCAACATCTACGAGTTCCTGCTCGAGGTGCGCGGCATTGAAGAACCGGCCTGGCTGGCCGAGCGCATCGCCAGCGAGGACCCCAACGCCGTCATCACCGAACTGGCTCTCTCGGCCAAAAGCGAAATCTGCGAGAAGGCCATGGACATGTTCGTCTCCGCCTATGGCGCCGAAGCCGGCAACCTGGCCCTCAAGGTGCTTTCCGTGGGCGGCGTTTACGTCGGCGGCGGCATCGCGCCCCGCATCCTCGAGAAGCTCAAGGACGGCACCTTCATGAAGTCCTTCATCGACAAGGGCCGGCTGAGCCAGTTGCTCATCAATATGCCGGTGCGCGTCATCCTCGAGAGCCGCGCCGCCCTGCTGGGCGCCGCCGCCTACGCTGAAGCCCGCGCCGCCGAGCTCAGTGGCGTCTCCGCCCGCGCCGCATCCATCAAGGCCTGAGCGCTGCAATCTCCGGGGCAGAAGATTCCGCACCGCGGAATCTTCTCCCCCGTTTGTTCTTGGCGTCGCATCCTTCTTACAGCGTCTGCGATTGCGGATCTGCGCGCCTAATCGCAGGCATGGCCGTTGCGACGGCCGGTGCGCTGAACAGCAGCACCAGCAAGCCGGCATAGGCGAAGGAGTCGCACGTAATCTCCACGCTGTGCGTGATGCGCAAAACTCCCGGCAGGAACGTCCCCGCCGCCAATCCGTAAATCCCCACCGTGACGGCGTGAGCCAGGCCCAGGCCCATCCAGAGACTGCGCCGCGAGCCCTTCCACAGCGCAATCAGCGGCAGCGACGCGGCCAGAAAAATCACGCTGCGCAGCAGTTGCATCGCAAAGATGGTGCCGGCGGGTGGAATATGCAGCCAGGGAATCGACCCGTTCTGGTAGTACGGGACAACGATGGGCGAAATGCACGTGCCAAAGAAAAAGTAGATGAAGGGCCAGGCAATCCAGGCAATCAGCACGCGGCCCGTCCAAGCCGGCCACCCGCGCCGTGGAAACCCATCCGGCTGCCCCATCTGGCCAAAGAAGTATCCCAAAGCGCAAGCCAACAGCAGCGCCTGCGTGAAATAGATCAGTGTGTGGCCGGGGACGGCGCCGTTGAACATGGTGGTGAAGATCATGCCATCGAGGATGGTGTTGACCCCCAGCGCCAGAAACAGGAAAATGCCAATCACCGCAATCCGTGCCGCGATGGAGCCCGCCAGCCTGCGCGCCAGCGGCCACATTCCCAGCACCAGCAGTCCGCCCGCCGCAAAAACAGTGAGAATATGCATGGGACCGGTATCCATATTCGGCGGCTGGTTGATCCGCAGGTGGAACAAACCTAGGAGAATCCCGCTGGCCACAAGCGAAACGCCGAATGCCGCCCAGCAGGCGAGGAGTTTAAGAAGATCTTTCATCGTGCATCCTCCGCGAGCCGGGCGCGGGCCTGCCGTACCCAGCTCAGTTGGGCCTCAAACCCCTCAATCCCCGATTGGAAGGCAAGGAGACCGGTGCTCAACGGCATTTGGGAGCTGATGCGCTCGAAATCGGCGCGCAGCTCCCCGGCGTAGGCGGCAAGCGCCTGCTCGAAGTCTCCGAGAAAGCGCAGGGCAGCGGAGCGGGGAACGTTTCCGTCCATGAAAGCAAAGCGCAGCATCAGCTCCGGGAGCCGCCAGATCACGTCCTCCCGCGTCACCGGCCGCTCCAGCCATGCGACGAGCGAGGATTCTCCCTCCGCGGTCAGATGAAACACCTGCCGCTTGCGCGGATCTGCAAGTTCGTTGAGAGACTTTTGGGGTGCGGCGATCCATCCCCGCGCCTCCAGGCGGCGCAGCGCCGGGTAGATGGACCCCGGACTGTCGCTGAAGTGGCGCATGGCCGTGGTGGCGAAGGTCTTGCGCAGGTCATAGCCCGACTGCGGCATTTGCCTCAGCAGCCCCAGCAGAGCCAGTTCGAGATTGGAGGAGGTTTTCATAGTACGTTTCGTACTATAATACGAAACGTACTATGTGTCAAGAGGAATCGGAATTCAGCCGGGTGCCCCAGGTCTCGATTTTGAGACCTGGGGGATTCCACCACCCATCCCCTTTACAGCCCTATCGCCGCATCACTGACCCTGCCAACGCGATCGTCCCGTAATAGAAATACTGTCCCAGCCCAACTTGAACAGCCAGGTGCTCTCATAGCGCCTCGTGCCCTATAGCGCGCATCCGGTTCTCGATCGCCATCCGGTCCAGCGTCTCCAGCGGCAGGCTGAGGAAGAGCTGCACGCGATTCCGTATCTGCCGCAGCGTCTGCGCGAAGGCCGCGCGCTTCTCCTCGTCGCTGCCTTCCACTGCGGCCGGATCGGGAAAGCCCCAGTGCGCCGTCACCGGCTGCCCCGGCCACAACGGGCACATCTCGCCGGCCGCCTTGTCGCAGACCGTCACAATGAAATCCATCTGTGGCGAATCGGGCTGGGCGAACTCATCCCAACTCTTGCTGCGCAGGCCCTCCAACGGATAACCCAGCGCCTGCACCTGTTCGATGGCGAATGGATTCACCCTGCCCGTGGGATGGCTCCCCGCGCTGTAAGCCTTGAACCGCCCCGCGCCCATCGTATTGAAGAGCGCCTCGCCGATGATGCTGCGCGCCGAGTTCCCCGTACACAAAACCAGGATGTTGTAGGGCCTTTCCATGATCTTCCCCAATCGTGGTTTTCTGAATTCCGTCCTGAGACGTTGCGCCTGCTCAGCCGCAGCAGCCCGGCGCGCAGCACCCTCCGCCCGGCTTGGTCGCCCGAATAAACGCGCTCATGAACTTGCCTTCCACCAGCGGCGCAATCGCATCCACATCGATGCCCGCCTCCATCAGGAAGTGCCGCGCATCTTCGATCGAATGCACGCGCGTTGGCTCGATCGAAATCCCGCTGAACCCGGCCTCCGCCAGTTTGCCCGCGTACTCCCGCTCCTCCAGCGCCCCGGCGATGCAGCCCACCCACAGCAGCATGTTCTTGCGCACCTCTTCGGGAACCTCGCCGCGCACCACCACGTCGGAGACGGCGAACCGCCCGCCCGGCTTCAGCACCCGGAACGCCTCCCGCAGCACGCGTCCCTTGTCGGCGGAGAGGTTGATAACGCAGTTTGAGATCACCACGTCCACCGATCCATCGGGCAGGGGAATGTTCTCAATCTCGCCCTTGAGGAACTCCACATTCTCCTGGCCCGCCTGGCGCTGATTTTCGCGCGCCAGCGCCAGCATATCGTCGGTCATGTCCAGCCCGTACGCTTTTCCCGTTGGTCCCACGCGCCGGGCCGAAAGCAGCACGTCGATGCCCCCGCCTGAGCCAAGGTCCAGCACCGTCTCGCCCGCCTTCAGTTCAATCAGCGCCGTGGGATTGCCGCAGCCCAGCGAAGCCAGCACCGCGCTGGCCGGCAAACCGCTCTTTTCCGCCTCATCGTAAAGGTTGGTCGTGATCGGGTCGCAGCAGCGCAGCGCCGGATCGCCGCAGGCCACACTCCCGCTTTTCCGCACCTCCCGCGCCGCTGCTCCATACTTTTCCTTGACAGCCGTCTTCGTATCCATCGTTCGCGCCTCACATTCGCTTAAGCAAATATATTGTGCGCTCTCATATTTGTCAACGCGTATACTATATCCGCATGGCTTGCTCCTCCAAACCTGTCCCCCTGGCCCGTCTTTTCGCCGCCCTGGCCGACAGCACCCGCCTGCGCCTGCTCAACCTCATGGCCGGCCGCGAAGTCTGTGTCTGCTACTTTGTCCGGATTCTGCGCCAGGGTCAGCCCAAAATCTCCCGTCATCTTGCCTACCTGCGCAAAGCCGGCATCGTCACGGCCCGCCGCGAGGGAAAATGGATGCATTACCGCATCTGCCCCCCGGCCGATGCCGCCGCCGCTTCCATCCTCGCCGCCACTCTGGCTTCGCTCGGCAGCGACAGGCAGATGCAAACCGACCTGGCCAAGCTCGACCGCGCCTGCTGCGCCCCGCAAAAGCTCGTCGTTCCCCAAGGCGCTCCCCGGCCCTCTCTCGTCACCTAGCCGCCGGAATCCTGGACGCGGGCTCTGCATTCGAACCTTGCAAGTGCCTTCGCCGCAACCCGGGGAATTCAGATACTCTGGCTTGAAGCGCATGACCTTGGCCCACACAGTCGGAAACACCCGCTATGCCTTTGCCGATCTCCGCGACCTGCTGGCCAAGGCCACGCCCCTGCGCAGCGGAGACGTGCTCGCCGGTCTCGCCGCGGAATCCTCTGAGCAGCGCGTAGCGGCGCAGTTTGCGCTGGCCGATCTCCCGCTCGCGCACTTTCTCTCCGAGCAGGTCATCCCCTATGAAACCGACGAGGTAACCCGCCTGATTGTGGACACTCACGATGCCGAAGCCTTTCTGCCGGTGCGCTCGTTCACCGTGGGCGAGCTCCGCGACTGGCTGCTGTCGGACCAGGCCACAGCGAACCGGCTGGCGGCTCTCGCGCCGGGACTTACTCCGGAAATGGCTGCTGCGGTGAGCAAACTGATGCGCGTGCAGGACCTCATTGCCGCCGCGGCAAAAATCCGTGTGGTCACGCGCTTCCGCACCACCGTTGGCCTTCCCGGTCGCCTCAGTGCCCGCCTCCAGCCCAACCACCCCACTGACTCGCCCGCAGGCATCGCCGCCGCCATTCTGGATGGACTCACTCTCGGCTCCGGCGACGCGGTTATCGGCATCAACCCCGCCGGCGACAACGTGGCCGTGACTACGCGCCTGTTGCGCATGATTGACGCCTTGCGCGTGCGCTTCCAGATTCCCGTGCAGAGCTGCGTTTTGGCCCACGTGACCACCCAACTGGCCGCGCTCAAGGCGGGTGCGCCCGTGGATCTGATCTTCCAGTCCATCGCCGGCGCCGAGGCGGCCAACCGCAGCTTTGGCGTGAGCCTGGGGCTGCTGGCCGAGGCCCATGAGGCAGGCCAGGCGCTCCAGCGGGGCGCGGTCTGCGCCGATGGGCAAACCGGCACCAACATCATGTACTTCGAGACCGGCCAGGGCTCGGCGCTCTCGGCCAACGCCCACCATGGCGTGGATCAGCAGACGCTGGAGGCGCGCGCCTACGCCGTGGCCCGCCATTTCCGGCCCATGCTGGTGAATACCGTGGTGGGCTTCATCGGCCCTGAATATCTGTATGACGGCAAGCAGATTCTGCGCGCCGGCCTGGAAGACCACTTCTGCGCCAAGCTGCTCGGCCTGCCCATGGGCTGCGACGTCTGCTACACCAACCACGCCGAGGCCGACCAGGACGACATGGACACTCTGCTGACCCTGCTGGGCGCGGCCGGCGTCAATTACATCATGGGTGTGCCGGGCGCGGACGATGTGATGCTCCATTATCAGAGCACCAGCTTTCACGATGCGCTCTATCTGCGCCGGGTGCTGGGGCTGCGGCCGGCCCCGGAGTTTGAAGCATGGCTCGAGGGCGAAGCCTTCCACCGGCTGGCGCTGGAGGCCGATCACCCGGAAAGGCTGCTGCAAGCATGAGCGAGATCGCGCGTCCGGCTCCCGTTCTTGCCCCCGCGCTGGCCGCGCGGCTGCGGGCGCTCACCCCGGCTCGCGTGGGACTGGGACGCACCGGCGTGAGCCTTGAGACCCGCGACCTGCTGGACTTTCAGCGCTGCCACGCACAGGCCCGCGACGCCGTCCATGCCCGCCTGGAAGCCGCCGCGCTGGCCGCAAGCCTCGCCGAAATCACCGCATCCGAGGTGCTGCGCCTCCATTCGGCGGCCGTGGACCGCGCCACTTATCTCCAGCGTCCGGATCTTGGCCGCAGACTGGATCAGGCCAGCCGGACCTTGCTTGCCCCCCACGCCGCGCAGGACGTTGCCGGCAAGCTCCAGCCCGGCGCGCCGGTGCTGGCGCTGATCGTGGCGGATGGCCTTTCTGCCCTGGCCGTCGAGCGCCACGTCCCGCCGCTGCTCCAGCAACTGCTGCCCCGGCTGGCAGGCTGGCGGCTCGCCCCAATCGTCGTGGTCGAGCAGGGCCGGGTGGCCATCGGCGACGAGATTGGCGCGGCGCTGGGCGCGCAGATCTCCGTGGTGCTCATCGGCGAACGTCCAGGGTTGAGCTCGCCCGACTCGCTGGGCGCTTACATCACCTGGGATCCGCGGCCGGGCCGCACCGACGCCGAGCGCAACTGCATCTCCAACATTCGCGCCGAGGGCCTCAGCTACACCCAGGCAGCCGCCCAATTGGGCTACTATCTGACTGAGGCCTGCCGCAGGCAGCTTACCGGCGTGCCGCTGAAGGAAGAACTTCACTTGCTGAAAGAGGGCTGAGAACGGATGAAGCGTTGGTTGCTGCGGGGGTTGGTAGTGCTGGCGGCGGCTTTTGTGGCCGTTTACGGGGGCGATTGGGTCATTTTCAAGCTGCGCGGCTCGCCCCACTCCACGGTTACCGTGAACCGCTACCTGACCATTCCGCTCAAAGGCAACAAGCAGGAGTTCGACTACCTCGGCTCCGTCGATGTGCCCTGCTCCGTATCCTTGTTTCCCCAGGCGGGCCAGAACCCCTGCTGGCAACTGCG
>JBEKZJ010000119.1:0-15773 GCA_049509995.1 Occallatibacter sp.
ACGACGGCCTCCGCCTGCGGCCACCAATGCTTGTCGGTATCGCTGATTCCCGTCTTGTCGGCCTCGTAGAGCAGCCCGCCATCCGTGTCCAATCCCTGTTCATAAACGGCCTGCGCCTTCGTCATTGCGGCCTCGCGCACCCGCTTCAGAACGGCCCTGTCGCCAAGAACCTCCGCGGCCTCGCACAGCAGCCAGCTTCCCTCGATGTCGTGGCCGAATGAGACTTTCTCCGAGCGCGGGCGCCACTCCTCGTCGAAGAAGAGAATGAAGTGATGAGTTACTGGATCGAGGATGCGGTTCAGAAAGACCTCGAGAAGTTCCCGCAGCCGGAGACGGACGGTCGAGTCCTCGCGGCAGCGCAACAGCGTGGCGTAGGCCTCCAACAGATGGAGATGAGTGTTCATGGACTTCTTCTCGTCCAAGTCCACATCGCTCAGGCGCTGGTCCGCGGCCAGCGTCCAGTCCCGCTCATAGGTCTCAAAGTAGCCGCCGTGCGCCTCATCGTGGCTCGAGGATTCAATCTGTTCCACCAGACGCATGGCCCTGGCCATCGCTTCGCTGTCGCCGCTGGCATGGGAATACTCCGCCAGCGCGTACACGGTAAACGCCTGCCCATAGATGCGCTTCTTCGTGTCCATCGGGCGGCCCTGGTAATCGACCATCCAGTAGACGCCGCCAAACACCTGGTCCCAGAAGAAGCGCGAGAGGTATTCATACGCGCGGAAAACGTCCACAGAATGCGCGCGTTCAAAATCAATCCCTTGGCGGCGTGCGGATCGACGGTCAGGTCGTTCGCAATCTGCCCGCGAAACCCGCCGTACTCGTCGTCGATGGTGTGCTTGAGCCAGAAGGGCAGAATATCGGAGCGCAACTCCGCCTCCACCCTCTGCCGTAAGTCCTGCATCGCCAGCGCCTCCTCGCGTGCCGTTCGCAGCGTCCTTCCAACCCTGCCGCATCCGGGTCACGCAGCCTGCTTCAGGATCGCGTCGATCTTCGCCAGTTCGTCTGCGGAGAAGGCAAGATTCCCAAGCGCCGCCACGTTCTGTTCAATCTGCTCCACCCGGCTGGCTCCAATCAGCGCCGAAGTAATGCGCCCGTCGCGCAGTACCCACGCCAACGCCATCTGCGCCAGCGACTGTCCGCGTTCGCCGGCCAATCCGTCCAGGGCGCGCACCTGCCCCAGCCGGTGCTCATCGATGTCGCTCTTCTTCAGGAAGCCATGCGGCTTGCTCGCGCGCGAGTCCGCGGGAATCCCCTGCAAATAGCGGTCGGTCAGCAATCCCTGCGCCAGCGGGCAGAAGGCGATGCCGCCGATGCCCTCTTCGCCCAGCACATCCAGCAGCCCATCCTCAACCCAACGCTCGAACATCGAGTATTTCGGCTGATGAATCAGGCACGGCGTGCCCAGATCACGCAGAATCTTTCCTGCCGTGGCGGTCTGTTTGGCGTCGTAGCTGGAGATGCCGGCATAGAGCGCCTTCCCTGAGCGAACCGCCTGATCCAGAGCCCCCATCGTCTCCTCGACCGGCGTCTCCGGATCGGGCCGATGCGAGTAGAAGATGTCCACATACTCCAGGCCCATTCGCTTCAGACTCTGATCCAGGCTGGCCAGCAAATACTTCCTCGATCCCCAGTTCCCGTACGGCCCCGGCCACATATCCCAGCCGGCCTTCGAGCTGATGATCAACTCGTCGCGATGCGGTGCCAGGTCGAGCCGCAGAATCTCCCCGAAGTTGCTCTCCGCGCTTCCCGGCGGCGGCCCATAATTGTTGGCCAGGTCGAAGTGCGTAATGCCCAGATCGAATGCCCGCCGCACCATCGCCCGGCTATTCTCAAAAACATCCACCCCTCCGAAGTTGTGCCACAGCCCCAGGGAGATGGCCGGCAGCCGCACGCCGCTCCTGCCTGAGCGGCGGTACTGCATTGTGTCGTAGCGCTGTTCACTTGCCAGGTACAAATTGCACCTCCTCATTCGAAAGCAGGGGCGCGGCGGTCGGCTCCCCAGATTCTTCGCCCAGAATACCCCTCACCAAAACTTCCTTCCGCCCATCCGCCGGCGCAGGCACAACATTCCCCTCGACCGGCTCGCCGTCCACCGTAAGGGCAATAGTATTCCCCTCGCCCTTCCGCTCGATGGAGATCTTGTACACCACCCCGCGAAACGTGCGGGTCGCCGTGAATCCCGGCCAGCTCTTCGGAATGACCGGCGCAATCTCCAGGCCGTCGAGCGAAGTACGCACGCCCAGGATCCACTGCACGATGGCGTAATAGTTCCACGCCGCCGTCCCCGTAAGCCACGAGTTCTTGGCCTCGCCGAATGTGGGCGCATCCTTGCCCGCAATCATCTGCGCGTAAACATACGGCTCGCAGCGGTGCAGATCGCTGATCTCTTCGCGCGCCGATGGGTTGATGCGGCTGTAGTAGTCGTGCGCCGCGTCGCCCCGCCCCAGCCGCGTCTCCCCGATCATCACCCACGGATTCACGTGGCAGAAGACTCCTGCATTCTCCTTGTACCCCGGCGGGTACGACGAAATCTCGCCCAGGTTCAGGTAGTACTTCGAGTACGCCGGCTGCTGCAGCACGATGCCATGCCTGGTGGCCAGGCGCTCCCGCGTCGCATCCATCGCCTTTTCAGCCTTGCCGTCCTCCAGCCCAATCCCCGCCAAAACGCAAAAGCCGTTGGACTCGATAAAGATCTTGCCTTCCTCGCACTCCTTCGAGCCGATCTTGGCGCCGAAGTCGTCGTAGGCGCGCAGAAACCACTCTCCGTCCCACCCATGCTGCCGGACGACCTCTTCCATCTTCGCCACCTCAGCCAAATAGGCGCCAGCCTCGCCGTCCAGCCCGCGGTGCTTCGCAATCGCCGCCAGTTCCCGCCCGGCATACACAAACAGCCCGGCAATGAACACAGACTCGGCCACCTTGCCGTCCTTGCTGGTCGTGGTCTGGAAGCTCTGCCCCGGCGTGTCCGAGAAGCAGTTCAGGTTCAGGCAGTCGTTCCAGTCCGCGCGGCCGATTAGCGGCAACCCGTGCGGTCCAAGCCGGGCCAGCGTGTAGCGGAAGCTCCGTTGCAAGTGCTCATAGAGCGGCTGCTCCGAGCCGGGGTCGTTGTCATACTGGACCGGCTCGTCCAGAATGCTCGAGTCGCCGGTCTCCTTCAGATACGCTGAAACCCCCACGATCAGCCAGAGCGGATCGTCGTTGAATCCGCCGCCAATGTCGTTGTTACCCCGCTTGGTCAGTGGCTGGTACTGGTGGTACGCCCCGCCGGTTGGCAGTTGCGTCGCCGCCAGATCCAGGATGCGCTCCCGCGCCCGCGAAGGCACCATGTGCACAAATCCCAGCAGGTCCTGGTTCGAGTCGCGGAACCCCAGCCCCCGCCCGATCCCCGATTCATACAACGACGCCGACCGCGACATGTTGAACGTCGCCATGCACTGGTACGCGTTCCAGATATTCACCATCCGGTTGGTGTGAATGTCCGGCGTGTTCACCTGGAACACACCCAGCACGCTGTCCCAATACTGGCGCAGCCGTGCGAAGGCCGCATCGGCCTCCTTGCCGTCCAGGTACTTCGCGATCACCGGCTTCACGGTCCTCTTGTTAATCGTCTGCGACCCTGCGGGATCGAACTTCTCCTCCACCGGATTCTCGTGGTAGCCCAGCACAAACACCACCTGCCGGGTCTCACCCGGTTCCAGTTCCAGCTTCACCTGGTGCGCCCCCATCGGCGACCACCCATGCGCAATCGAGTTGGTCAGCTCACCGGCTTCCACGGTTGCCGGCTTATCCCAGCCGCGGTACCGGCCCAGAAACGCTTCCCGCTGCGTGTCGAACCCGCCGGGCTGCGAACTGGCAAAGTAGGCAAAGTGATTGCGCCGCTCCCGGTACTCCGTCTTGTGATAGATGACGCGGTCTTCCACCTCCACCTGGCCCGTATTGAAGTTGCGCTGGAAGTTGGTCGAGTCGTCCTGCGCATCCCACAGGCAAAACTCGATGCTGGCGAATCCCGACAAGCTCGCCTTCGCCGTCCGTCGATTCGTCACCGTCAGTTGCCAGATCTCCAGGTTCTCGTCCAGCGGTACAAAGTACCGGGTGTGCGCCTCAATCCCGCTGTACGTCGACCCGATCACCGTGTAGCCCATCCCGTGGCGGCACGTGTAATCCTTCAGGTCGTGCCGCGTCGGCTGCCACGATGGCGACCAGAACTCCTTCGATTCGTCGTCGCGCAGGTAAACATACCGCCCGCCCAAATCCAGCGGCACGTTGTTGTACCGGCAGCGGGTCAGCCGCCGCAGCCGCGCGTCGCGATAGAACGAGTAACCCCCCGCCGTATTGGAAATGATTCCGAAATATGCCTGGCAGCCCAGGTAATTGATCCACGGCAACGGGGTGTCCGGTTGCGTGATCACGTACTCGCGATTGCGATCGTCGAAATATCCGAACTTCATGATGAGTGCTCCCTCGAATGAAGACCGCCGCCAGTATAGTCCCTGGCCAAAATCTAATCAAACGTTTTTGTAGAACCCTTCGCGGACCTTTCAAAAACGAAGATTCCATTTGCGCATTGCCCCGCGAGTGTGAAAAAGTATCTGCGCAAGCGAAATCGGGCAATCCACAGGTGTGTCCCGAGGTGTGTCCCGAAATGTGTCCTGCATCGTTGCCAAATTTCAGGCAAATGTGAGACACTTGCCCGTTTTTGCACTGATCCTGGGCGCTTGCGCGAGGCGAAACAGCAGACATGGCAAGTTCCTTGTTCCTGCCCTCTTTGAGTCCACGTCCCAGCCGGGAGTTGCTGCTTCTGGCCTTCCTTGCCGCCCTTTTCATCTGCCCGCTCGTTTTGGCCCATGGGGCCGAAAACCCAACCCTGGCCATCAAAGTCGATCAGGTGGGCTATCCTCTCGACGGTCCCAAGGTCGCGTTCGTCAGCGCCCCGGCTCAATCCTTTGCAATCAAACGCTCCAGCGACGGCGCCGTGGTCTTTCACGGCAATCTGGCGCCTCCTCAGGCTGACCCAAACACCGGCGACCAGGTGCAGGCCGCGGATTTCTCCAGCTTTCAGAAGGCGGGAACCTACTACCTTGAGATCCCCGGCGTGGGTCGCAGTTGGAACTTTGCCGTGGGCAAGAACCCCTTCGAGCACACCTACTATCTCGCCATGCGCGGCTTCTACGGCCAGCGCTGCGGCACCGCGGTCGACATGGGCCCGGAGTTTCCCGGTTTCTCCCATCCCGCCTGCCACACCCACGGCGAGTTTCACCCCTCCTCGGGCGCAAAGGGTGAGCGCGACAACATCGGCGGCTGGCACGACGCCGGCGACTACGGCCGCTACATGGTCAACTCCGGCATCACCACGGGAACCTTGCTCTGGGCCTGGGAGATCTACGGCCAGAAGCTCAAGAACATCCAGCTCAAAATCCCCGAGTCCGGCAACGGGACTCCGGACGTTTTGAATGAGGCGCGCTGGAACCTTGAGTGGATGCTCAAAATGCAGGACGACGACGGTGGCGCCTGGCACAAGCAGACCAGCGAACATTTTTCGGCCTTTGTCGCGCCCCAGGACGACACCCTCCCCAGCGAGGTGATCGGCACCGGCTCGGCTCCCTACAAGAGCACCTGTGCCACCGCGGATCTGGCCGCCGTGGCCGCCATCGCCGCCCGCGTCTACAAGCCCTTTGACCCGAATTTCGCCGCCCGTGCCCTGCAGGCGGGGCGCCGCGCCTGGGGCTGGACCGAGAAGAATCCCAACGTAACCTTCAGAAATCCTCGCGGCGTTTCGACCGGCGAATACGGCGACTCGAATTGCGGCGACGAACGCCTCTGGGCCGCGGCCGAGCTCGGCCGCACCACCGGCGAGCCGGCTTTCAACGACTTCTTCCTCATGAACTACGCCCAGTTCCTGCCCACCCTCGACTCGCCGCCGGCGGAGAGCTGGAGCCAGGTAGCTCCCATGGCTTTCTGGACCTACGCACTGTCCAATCAAGAGGGAATTGACCCCAAAGCCGTCGACGCCATCCGCCAGCGGACCCTGGCCGCGGCGCACGCGGTGGTCGAGCGCACGCGCGCCAATCCCTATCGCATCAGCATGCAGGCGAAGGATTATGTGTGGGGTTCAAATGGCGTCGCGGCGGGCTATGGCATGTATCTGCTCATCGCCAACGTGTTCTCGCCCGATGCGAGTTTCACCGATGCGGCGCGCGACAATCTGCACTATCTGCTGGGGCGCAACACCTTTTCCCTCTCCTGGGTCACGCAGGTGGGCGAGAATCCCTTCCAGCATCCCCATCACCGCCCCAGCGGGTCAAAGCAGGGCGCGCCCTGGCCGGGATTGCTTTCCGGAGGGCCCAATGCGGGCCGCCAGGACGCGGTGTTGGCAGCGTTACCCAGGGATTTACCGCCGGCGAAGGTCTATGCCGATCAGTTAGCCTCCTATGCAAGCAATGAGATTTGCATCAACTGGCAGGCGTCGCTGGTGTTTTTGTTGGCCGGAGAACTGCATTAAAGAGCCGCGAACGTTCCAGGGACATATCGGCCAAAGAGCAGGCATGCAGCTCTCCGCCGCCCGCGGAAAGCTTGCACCTGCTGCCGGAATCGAGGGATTCAATGCATCTTCACGCAATCGACATCGCCATCATCGTGGCTTACCTGGTCAGCACGGTGGTCATCGGCTACTGGGTTTCGCACCGCGCTTCGCAGAGCATGCAGAACTATTTTCTCGGCGGCAATACCATGCCCTGGTATATGCTCGGCATCTCCAACGCATCGGGAATGTTCGACATCAGCGGCACCATGCTGCTGGTCTACTGGATGTTCGTCTACGGCCTGAAGAGCGTGTGGATCCCCTGGCTCTGGCCCACCTTCAACCAGATATTTCTCATGGTCTACCTGTCCGCATGGCTGCGCCGGTCCAAAGTAATGACTGGAGCGGAGTGGATCAAGACGCGCTTCGGCACCGGCCGCGGCGCGCAGTTATCCCACCTGATCGTGGTCATCTACGCCTTCGTCAGCATCATCGGCTTCTTCAGCTACGCCTTCAAGGGCATCGGCAAGTTTGCGCAGACGTTCCTGCCCTGGCATCTGTCGGCCAACGAGTATGCCCTGATTCTGATCGGCATTACAGCCATTTACGTGATCAAGGGCGGCATGATCAGCGTCGTGATTACAGAGGTCGTGCAGTTCTTCATCCTGTCGATCGCGTCGTTTTCGGTAGGCATCATCGCGATGAGCAAAGTAGCGCCGGAGATGCTGCGCCGGGTGGTGCCCGCAGGCTGGGATAACATCTTCTTCGGCTGGCATTTGAACCTGGACTGGTCCACGCTGCTTCCGGCGGCCAACGCCAAGATTGCGCAGGACGGCTACGGGCTCTTCGCTTTCTTCGTCATCATGCTGCTCTTCAAGGGCATACCCATCTCCGCCGCCGGACCCGCGCCCAACTACGATATGCAGCGCGTGCTTTCAGCCAAAGACCCGCGTGAAGCCTCGATGATGAGTGCCTGGGTCAACATCGTGCTCACCCCTCCGCGCTACTTTCTCGTCATCGGACTCACGGTGCTGGCAGCCGCCTTTTATGGTCCCAACCTCCGCGCCATGGGAACCAACATGGACTTCGAGCTGGTGCTGCCCTACGCGCTGGGGCGCTTCGTTCCGGTTGGCCTGCTGGGATTTTTGATCGCCGGCCTGCTGGCGGCCTTCATGTCGAACTTTGCGGCCACAGTGAATGCGGCCCCGCCGTACTTCGTCAACGACATTTACAAGCGCTTCATCAATCCCCATGCATCGCCCAAAACCTACGTTCGCCTGAGCTATCTGGCCTCCTTTGCCGTGGTCGTGATCGGCGTGGCCATCGGCTGGAAAGTCACCTCGGTGAACGCGGTCGTGGTATGGATCGTCTCGGGATTGTGGGGCGGCTACACGGCATCCAATGTTTTGAAATGGTACTGGTGGCGCTTCAACGGCCATGGCTACTTCTGGGGCATGATCACCGGCATAGCTTCCGCACTGGGATTGCCGCCGATCGTCGCGCAAGTTCCCTTCGTCAAACACCTGCTGGCAACCTATTCCATCAACATGGACGTAGTCATCATCTTCCCGCTGGTAGTGGGGATCTCGTTGATCGGCTGCCTGCTCGGCACCCTGCTCACCAAACCGGAAGACGAAGCGGTCCTCAAGGACTTCTACCGCCGCGTGCGGCCGTGGGGCTTCTGGGGACCGATCCTCAAGAAGGTGCTTGCCGAGGATCCCGGCTTCAAGCGCAACAAGGACTTCTTCCGCGATATGTTCAACATTGCGGTGGGCATCGCCTGGCAGGTAAGCCTGGTAGCCTTGCCGCTTTACATCGTCCTCCAGGAATACCGGCGCGCCGCCATCACCCTCGGAATCATTCTGGGAACGTCGGCCATTCTCAAATTCACCTGGTTCGATCATCTGGCCGTGCGCGAGGTAGAGACAGATAAAGCCGCCGCCGGCGACAAGTAGGCGATAGGGCGGCGCCCAGGGGAAATATCTCGACTTAGCGGCTGCCTTTCCGCAAAGGAAGGCAGCCGCTAAGTGGATGCCGGCTTACTCGGTCAGTTCCTGGGTCATGACGGCCCCTCCCATCGCCGCCATTATCGCGGAGCCCTTCACTACTTTGTGGGAATCCTTCGCTATCCACAGCGTCTTCTTGTCCGTCCCTCCATCCGCGGAAGAGATTTCGACCCGGTAAGCCTCAAATGTCCCCGCAGGCACGGTCACCGTTTCGATGCCGGCAACGCTTAACTGCATCAGCTTCACCTTCTGCGTCTGGACATCGAAGTTGCGGAACGTGGTGCTGTACCCCACCGCAAGCGGCAGCGAGGCGATGACCTGATCCCCGCCGGCTGCATCCGCAAACAGCGGCCCGCCCAGGTCGGCCGCGATCGGATGATCCTGTCCGTTCATGCTCATCTTGCCCGCCGCTTTGTCGCCCGCATAATCCACCTCGATGTCGACAGGGCCTTGCTTCAGGCTCCGCTTCTCAAGAATCAGGCTCGACTTGGCGATGGTCGCCGTGTCCGTCGCCGTGCCCTGCGGCGTTTCCATCGTGTCGATCGCCGTCCACGAGGCTCCGCCGTCCTGAATGGCCGTAGACACCTTGATGTTCATCTTCTGCGCGCCCATCTCGATCGTCACCTGGTAAAGGTACGTCCCCGGCTGCAGATCGGTGGCCGGCTTGGGCAGCCCCACGGCTCCGGCATCCACCTTCTTGGCCAGCACCACCGTCTTGGGATCGACCGTAATCTCCTTCAACCGAGCCACGGACTCCGCCGATCCGCCCTCCTGGAATCGTCCTCCCAGGTACTGCGCCAGAAACTTCTCCGACTGCATGAATAGCGCCAGGTTGTTGACCGGCCGCGCAAAGCCGTGACCCTCATCCGGCGCCAGCAGATACTCCACCGGAAATCCCCGGTCGCGCAGCGCGATCACAATCTGCTCGGCCTCGCGCCGGTTCACCCGCGGGTCGTTGGCTCCCTGCGCCACCAGCAGAGGCGTCTTGATCTTGTCGGCGGAGTGCAAGGGCGACCGCTCTGCCAGCAGCGCTTTCCCTTCCGCTGTGCTCACGTCGCCCATGCGCACGGCAAACATCTTGCGGGCCGCTTCCCAGTAAGGAGGAATCGACTCCATCAGCGTGATCAGATTCGAAGGCCCAACAATGTCCACCGCCGCCGCATACAGGTCAGGCGTAAACGCAACTCCAGCAAGCGTCGCGTACCCGCCATAGGACCCGCCCAGAATCCCCACTCGCTTGGGATCGGCGATCCCCTCGGCAACCAGGTATTTCACGCCCCAGGTCACGTCGTCCTGCATCTTGCGGCCCCACTCCAGGTTGCCCGCATCCAGAAACTTCCGTCCATACCCCGTCGAGCCGCGAAAGTTTGGCTGCAAAACGGCATAGCCGCGATTGGCAAAGAACTGCGCCAGCTGGTTATACCCCCACATGTCGCGTCCCCACGGTCCGCCGTGAGGAATGATTAGAGTGGGCAGATTCTTCGCCTCAACGCCCTTCGGCAGCGTCAGGTAGGCCGGAATCTCCAGCCCGTCGGACGACTTGTAGGTCACCGACTTCATCTCCGCCAGGTCCTGGCGCGGCAGCTTCTCCCAAATCGAGTATTGCGGCGTCACCGTGTGGGTCTTGCGGTCGAACAGCACCGTCTGCCCCGGCTCCCTATCGCTTGCCGCCGTCACCAGCCAGGTTTTCTCGTCCCGCGTGCGCGAAACCACCCTGATCTCCTGGCCAGGGAAATGCTGCTCAAGCCAGTGGTTGTCAGCGCCGAACGCCTTGTCTTTGAAGTAGGTCTTTACGCGGTCGTGGTAATACCAGGTCTCCACCAGTTCATCGGTCGCCTCGGAGAACAGCGCTCCGCCAAAATCCACCTTGCCCAGCGGATCCGATTCCACCGCCTCCGTCTTGCCCGTCGCCGGATCGAACAGCACCAGCGAGATCAGGTTCGCGTCCTTGTTGGTCTCCATGTACACCCGGCTGCCGTCGGGAAGGAAGTGCAGCGGGTTGCAGGTCTCGAACACCGTGCAGGAGTAGATCCCGGTCAGCTTGTCGGCATCCACGCGCAGAACCTCCGTGTCGCCGTTTTCCGCATTGCGCGTAGCCAGCCGCAACTGGCCCTTCAGATCGAAACTCCAGCCGGTAACTCGATCAGTATTCTTGCGCAACAGCGTCTTTTCACCCGTCGAGATGCGCAGCTTGTAAAGATCATGCCAGGCCTTGTCCCGGTCGTTCAGGCCGATGTACACGATATCCGGGTCGCTCTTCGGAACCTCGTAGAGTTGAACCCGCACGCCTTTTAGCCCGGTCAGGTCGCGGGAGGGCGGTGCATCCGCTCCCGCCTCGGGCTTGGCCGTTGGGTCGACCGCATACACGTTGTAGTTCTCATCTCCATCGTGGTCCTTCACGTAAAGGATGTACTTGCTGTCCCGCGACCAGAGAAATCCGGGAACCGGCCGCTTGTTTTCCGTCGTCAGCAGCCGTGCCGCGCTGAACGGCTCCCCAACCGCCTTCACGTACACATTGCGCGTATCCTTCCACGGTTTCAGGAATGCAATGTACTGGCCATTCGGAGAAAGCTCCGCCGCCGCAATCTCGGGATTGCCGAAGATCAGTTCGCGATCGATCAGCGGCGGCACTCCGCCCGCTTTCTTCTCCTGCGCCCCAGCCGCCGGCACAAGCATCAAAACGCACAATAAGCCATACAGGAACTTCTTCATAAACAACGGGTCCTTTCTCCTTGCAGTTTCAGTGGATACGGTTTCAGCTTGCCGGAAGTTCAAAACGGAAGTCCGCCGAAGTTTACTCCAACAGCAACCGCGGCTCAAGCATCTCAATGAAGAGCACATCCAGGTGGAAGAGGAGATCGTTTTCCCGCGAGCGGTCGAGATGCTTGACAGCCCGCCTTTCTCAACCGTTTCTGTCTGGCGCAAATTGCATCAGCGCTTCGGCGTCTTATCCGGGTCCGGCGGGCGCTGCGGCAAAATCTTCGGGTTCGCCTGAAGGGCTTTCTCGATCTCCGCAATGGCCCGTTCCAGTTGCGGGTCACGCCCCTCGATCACCGCTGCCGGATCGTTTTCCACCTCGATGTCGGGATCGACGCCGTGGCCTTCGATTACATACTTGCCTTCGGTGTTGGCCAGGGCAAATTCGGGCACGAAAACCTCGCCACCGTCGAGAAGCGGCCCTCGGTCCGAAATGCCCACCGTTCCGCCCCAGGTGCGCTTGCCGATGAGAGGGCCGAGCCCCGCCTGGCGAAACATGTAGGGGAAAACATCGCCGTCTGAAGCGGACGTTTCGTTGATCAGGCAGACCTTCGGGCCGTAGAGAACGCCGTCAGGATAGGTATCCGTCAACCGGTCAACGCGGTCAAACCAGGTTCCGAGCAAATCGCGCCTCAAGCGTTCGATGATCATGCGAGAAATATTGCCGCCCCCATTGCCGCGATCGTCCACAATCAATCCCTGCTTGCGAATCTGCGGGTAGTAGTACTTGATGAACTCGCGAATCCCATTTTCGCCCATGTCCGGAAGGTGAATATAGCCAACCTTGCCGCCGGTGGCCTTGTCCACGGCCTCGCGGTTGTGGGTAACCCAGTCGAGATAGATCAGATTGGTCTCGCTGGCGATGGGGCCATAGGAAATCGTGCGGGAACCGTCGAGGACAGGCTTCGCGTTGACCCTCAATTGCACGGGGTGGTCGGCCTTGCCGCGCAAAAACTCGTATGGATTGTCCTTTGCCGTGAGCTCCCTGCCGTCGATGGCCAGAATGTAATCGCCTTCCTTGGCGTCGACGCCAACTTCGGTGAGCGGAGAACGATAGAGTTCCTCCTCATTCTGGCCGTGGTAGATTTTGGCAATGCGGTAGCGGCCCGCGGAAGCGTCCAGCTCGATGCGCGCGCCCATCAGCGCCACCGGCGTGCGTTTGGGAATCTCGAAATCGCCGCCGGTGATGTAGGTGTGGGAGTTGCTCAACTCGGCCACCATCTCGCCGAGGACGTAATTCAGATCGGAGCGGTTGGCTACATAGTCCACCAGCGGACGGTACTGGTCGCGCAACGCATTCCAGTCGTAGCCGTTCATGTTCTCGACGTAGAAGAAGTCGCGGTAGCGGCGGTACACCTCGTTGAATATCTCCGCCCACTCCTGCTGTGGAACCCGGTCCACCATCAGGTTATCGGTGGAAACGGTCTTTGCGGTCGCTTTGCCTTCCGGTTTCACGTCGTAGAGCTTGTAAGTTTTGCCTTCGCGCACCAGCACCTTGCTGCCGTCCCGCGAGACAGCGATGTCCTTGACCTTCTCCGCCAGGGTGGTTTCCTTGCGGTCTTTGAGCGAATAGAGAACCAATGCGGCCGGCGGATAGGACTCGCGGCCGTAGTAGTACGCGCCACCCCGCGTGTAAACGAGATAGTCCCTGGTCACCGTCAGATCGGAGTAGTTGTCGGCCTCGAGTGGTACGCGGCTCACTCGGTCCTGAAGGCCGTCGAAATCGATGCGAATGGGTTCCTTCTTTTTCTCTTCCTTCTTCTCATCCTTCTTGTTGCCGGCCTTGTCTTCCGGCTTGCTCTTGTCGGCCGCGTCCTCGCCCGGCTTGGCGAGGGTCACCTCGTCGCTTTGGGGCGGGAATGGGTTCTTGACGTCCTTGCGGAGAGCGAGAGCCAGCAGAGAGCCCCCGCGATTGGCGGCGAAGTTGAACTCGATCTCGCTGATCTGCGGCTGGTATGCGCGCGTCGAGATGAAGTAGAGATAATTGCCCTCCGTATCCCAGGCCGGCCCGCCGGAGTCGTACATGGGGTCGGTGACGCGATGGACCTGCCCGTCGGCAACGCTCCAGATATAGACGCAGGAGAAGCCGGTGGGTTCGTACATCGTGAAGGCCAGATGGCCTCCGTCCGCCGACCATGGATAGGAAGAAATTTGTCCGCGTGGATTTTGGGCGATCTGGATTACTTTTTTGTCGTCGAGAGTCAAAACGTAGAGCTTTCCGTCCTTGTCGCTGAAGGCAATTCTCTTGCCGTCCGGCGCCCAACTGGGCTGGTACAGCATGGCGTGATAGCCGTGCGTCAACTGCTCCGGCTTGCCCAGCCCGTCCTGGCTGATTCGGTACACTTGGTCCTCGCCATCCATGTCGGAGATGAAGGCGATGCTGGCCCCGTCCGGCGACCACTCGGCAAACCTGTCGTGTGCGTTCGAGGAGTCGGTCAGATTGCGCGTGGCGCCTTTCTCGATGGGAACGGTGAACACGTCGCCGCGTGCCACCATCAGCGCGCGTTCGCCCTTGGGGCTCAGCTCCGTCCACTCGATTTGCCCGCCGGCCGAGACTCGCGAGGGGCGCATGGCCAGCGCATCGGTGGGAACTTCGATGGACAGATGCGTCGAAGCGCCGGCAGCGATGTCGAAGATGTTCAGCTCGCCCTCCGATTCGTAAACGATCCGGCCTTGATGATCGGTGCTGGGCCAGCGAAGATCCCATTTCGTGCTGTGGGTCAGTTGCGCAGTGGTTTTTGTTTTGGGATCGTACGAGTACAGATTGAGGGTGTCGTCCTTGTCGGAGGAATAGTAGATCTTGTCGCCGATCCACATGGGGTCGCGATGACAGCGGGGATCGGTGGTGATCTTTTCCACGGCGTGCGATTTGAGGTCGAAGATATAAAGCTGCTGAGCCCACCCTCCGGAGTAGCGCTTCCAGGTGCGGAAGTCGCGGAACAGGGGCGAGTAGACCATCTGCTTGCCGTCCGGCGAAAAATCCCCCGCGCCCGATTTGGGCATGGGCAGAGCCTGAGGGAGACCACCATCCATCGAAACGGTGTACAGGCGGGAGTCGCCATTCTCGAAAAACTCCCGCATCGACCGGAAGACCACGGACTTGCCGTCGGGAGTCCAGCCGTAAACCTGATTGTCATAGCCCCAGCGGGCAGGCAGCGGGCCGTGCGAAGGATAAAACGTAAGCTGCCTGGGAACCCCGCCGGTCGCCGGAATCACGTAAACCTGCTCGTCGCCGTCGTATTGGCCCGTGAAGGCGATCCATTTGCCGTCGGGAGAGAACTTGGCAAAAAGCTCGACACCCGGATGAGCGGTCAGGCGGGCGGCCAATCCACCCGATGTGGAGGCAATCCAGAGGTCTCCCGCATAGGTGAAAACGACTTTGTCGCCATGGATGTCAGGAAAGCGAAGAAGCTTGGTTTGAGCGATGGCCGAGGAAACAAAGAACAGAGAGGCAAGAAGCCAAAGAAGGACAATCCGAGGTTTTAGCCTTAGCACCGGTTCTTCCTTTCACCCAATGAGACTCTGAACCGGGAAGAAAGAGAAAATGGAGCGAGGCGCGCACTCGGTCTAACCCGGAGTTCCCATTCCGCTTTCCCGGCCACGAGAGAATATACCCCCGATTGCCCGGCTCGCAATCTTTTTTGCATTCGTTTCAAGGGCAAAGACCTTCCCGCTCAAGTGCTCGCAAAGAGCGCCTCAACTACTGAATCCGGTTGCGAATGGCGTGTGGCCAAGCTGCCGGCCAGGCCGGGAGGCGTTGCCATGGAGGCATCGCGCCGCATTCTCCAACTCGGACCATGGACGATACGTTCGCCTTCTACGGAGGACCGAGGGCCACTGTCGAAGACGTCGTGGTCAAAGGGTTTGTGAATTACACCTATACCTCCGCGCTGGCCATCGGATACGGCGGCGCCCCGAATATCAGGCACCGCCGCTTTGACGACGTGCCCTTCGTCTCCAACCAGACCAAGTTCGCCATCTGGATTCAACTGACGCCCGCGTATTTCACAGGCAAGGGATACACCTCGGGCGCCAGGTCGAGCGAGAACATTTCCTTGGACGATTTCAGATTCGTCAACTCAACATTCGAAAATGACGGCGGCCACATCTATATCGGCGGCGGAAAGTCGCCCTTGACGAATTGCGTTTTCGAGAACTGCACTTTCGGCAATGCGACCCGGCCCGGCGAACTCATGGGGACCAACGTCGCTCCCATCCTGTTCAGGAACGTCTGGATGAACGGAGAAGCGGACCGCAATGCCGGCCAGCTCAAGCGGGACGGGTACGAGGCCTTCGTCCCAGTCAAGTTCGAGCCGTGAGGCCGGGCCGCCCTTGAGGCTCCAGCCTATTCAGCATTGAGCGTTTCCCGCCTAGCCTGCATTATTCATGAACGCATAGCGAACGGCGTTTTTGGGCTGTACGAGATTGGCGAAAATGCTGGCGGCGTCGTGATTTTGCCATGGAGGACGTAGCGATGCGCTTGGTTGGCA
>JBEKZJ010000012.1:0-55163 GCA_049509995.1 Occallatibacter sp.
AGGCGCACGCGCTCTACAAGCGGGACGTGGAGTACGTGGTGAAGGACGGCGAGGTGATCATCGTGGACACCTTCACCGGGCGGCTGATGCCGGGGCGGCGGTGGAGCGACGGGCTGCACCAGTCGATCGAGGCCAAAGAGGGCGTGAACATCCGCAAGGAAGACCAGACGCTGGCCACGATCACCTTCCAGAACTACTTCAGGCTGTACAAAAAGCTGAGCGGCATGACGGGCACGGCGGAGACCGAGGCGGCGGAGTTCGAGAAGATTTACAAGCTGGAGATCGTGGTGATTCCGACCAACATGCCGATGCGGCGGCTGGAGAATCCGGACGTGGTGTACCGGACGGAGAAGGAGAAATACAAGGCGGCGGCGGAGGACATCGAGCGGTTGCACGAACAGGGACAGCCGGTGCTGGTGGGCACGGTGTCGATCGAGAAGAGCGAGCGGCTGTCGGGGATTCTGAGTAAGAAGGGCGTGAAGCACGTGGTGCTGAACGCGAAGTTCCACGAGCGCGAGGCGGAGATTGTGGCGCAGGCGGGACGGCTGGGGATGGTGACCATCTCGACCAATATGGCCGGGCGCGGCACGGATATTCTGCTGGGCGGCAATCCGGACTTCATGGCGCGGCAGGAGCTGGTGAAGAAGGGCAAGGCGCGGGCGATCAGCGCCAACGAGGGAGCGATCAACCCGATGGCGCCGGCGGGATTTCTGCGCTTCTACTACCAGGGGCAGGAGTTCGAGGTTGCGGATGCTGATTGGGCGGAGGCGCTGAAGGGCCATGCGGAGGCGGCGCAAGCGGATCACGAGCAGGTGATCGCGGCCGGCGGATTGTTCATTCTGGGGACTGAAAGACATGAGTCGCGGCGCATCGATAACCAGCTCAGAGGGCGCGCGGGACGGCAGGGCGATCCGGGCGAGTCGAGATTTTATCTGTCGCTCGAAGACGACCTGATGCGAATCTTCGCCAAGCAGTGGGTGAGCACGCTGCTGGAGCGGCTGGGGATGGAAGAGGGCGTGCCCATCGAGTCGAAGATGATTTCGAACCGCATCGAGGGGGCGCAGAAGGCGGTGGAGGCGCAGAACTTCGAGTCGCGCAAACACCTGCTGGAATACGACGACGTGATGAACAAGCAGCGCGAGGCCGTGTACGGGGTGCGGCGTCAACTGCTGGAAGAAGCGGACCAGCGGGAGCTGATTCTGGAGGAGTATGTCGGCGGGATTCTGAGCGACCTGCTGGACGAGTATGCGGCGGAGAAGCTGCACCCGGACCAATGGAACGTGAAGGGGCTGGAGGAGGCGCTGGTTGGGCAGTTCGGGCTGAACCTCAAGGCGGCGGGGATCAAGCCGCTGGAACTGGGGCGGCACGACCTGGGCGAGGCGATCTTCGAGAGGCTGAAAAAGGATTACGAGGTCAAGGAGAAGATTCTTGGGGCCGAGACCATGCGCTATCACGAGCGGATGGTGATGCTGAGTGTGATTGACGGGCTCTGGAAGGATCACCTGCTGAGCATGGATCACCTGAAGGAGGGGATCGGGTTGCGGGGGTATGCGCAGCAGGACCCGCTGGTGGCCTACAAGCGGGAATCCTTCGACATGTTCCAAGCGATGATGGACAAGTTCCATGAAGACACGGTCCGGTTCCTGTTCCGGATGCAGATTCTGGGGCCGGACGGACAGCCGGTGAGTGCGGCGCCGGAGGTGCGGCGGGAGGTTCCGAAGGCTCCGCCGGTGGCCAGCGCGGCGCAGCCTTTGACGCTGGATGCGGCGCCGCGAGAGATCTTGATTCCCACCCGGCAGGCCGCGACGACGATCGATGCGCTGGAGAAGGAGTTCCAGCGCAAGAAGCAGCGGGAGCTGGCGGCGGCCAGCTTTGCCGGCGCCGGGGACGCGAGCCAGCCGACGCAGCGCAGGACGGGGGAAAAAGTGGGGCGCAACGACCCCTGCCCCTGCGGATCGGGCAAGAAGTACAAGAAGTGCCACGGGGCGGAGAAGTAGCCGGGTCCGGCGGGGTCAGAATTTGGCGTGGCCGGGGCCTGGAGTGGTGGGGGCGGAAATGGAGGGCAAAGGACCATCCTGTCCTTCTCCAGATTTGGGAGTTGTGCCGGGTGCCTTCCAAAGATGCAGCGCCCGTCCCAGGAAGCCGGCGTGTTTTTTCGTATCCTGGTCTTCGGACAAGCCGCAGGCTCTTCGGGCCATGCGGCGAATCTCCATGGAGATGGGCGAGTCTTCCATGGCGAGGGGGGTGGCCGTGTTCTGTGTCCGCCGGGCAGTGGCATAATCGTCGGGAATCTTCCAGTCGACAGGCCTGGTGAGCGCCTTGGCAATTTGCTTGTCGTCGAGGACCACAGACTGAGGTGAATAGCGGTTGAGGACGATCTGGAGTCTGGGGCCACGGGAGGCGAAGAAGTGGCTGATGAGGCGATTGGCGTTGCGCAGTTCGGAGATACCGGCCTGGGTGACCAGGTAGACGTTGGCGGAATCCTCGAAGAGAGCCGAGTTCTTCAAATCGAGTCTGGATCCGGCATCGACCACCACGTAATCGAAGTTCTGGCGCGCGATAGCCAGCAGTTTGTCGATGGCGTCAAGAGGGGCCTGGGCTGAGGAGAAATCGCCTGGAGCGGCAAGTACGGATAGTCCCGAGCTATGCTTGGCCAGGAGCGTGGATAGGAAACTTGCATCCAGGCGGCTGTGATTCTCAAGAGCGTTGACGGTGGAGTACTCAGTGACCATCCCGAGGTTGAGGGCCGCGTCACCAAGGGGGAGACCGAGGTCGATCAACAAGGTGCCCTGGCAAGACTCCTGGGCCAGCGATACGGCAAAATTGGAGGCAATGGTGGTCACCCCGCAGCCGCCTTTGGCGCCGAGAAACACGAATAGCTTTCTGGCCGTCTTTCTCACCTGGTGAGTTGCCGGACCGCGGATCGAGATGCGCGCCAGGGCATCGGCTATGGCGGCGGGGACGAGGGGAAGAGTGAGGAATTCGCGGGCGCCCGCGCGCATGCAGCGGACCGCCAGTTCCAGATTGGCCTGGGCCGAATAGACGATCACGGTTGCGGAGCCATTTGCGTAGATGCTCTCCACCACCTCGAGGGCATATTCCGGGTCGCTGTCGAGGTCAACGATGACCACGTCGCAATGATGCTCCAGCATGCGGGACAGATTGTCCAGGTGGGGAGGGTAGGAAGAAAACTCCCGTATCACTCCGCCCGGGTATCCGGCCAGAGCGCCGGCTACTGCGTTGCGGCGCTGCTCATCCGGGCCGATGAGCACAATGTGCAAACCGCCAGCGCCGGGAGCGTCGGGGTTCTGGGAAAATGAGGACATAGTTATTCCGCCTCAGTTTAACCATAGATCAGTGGATCGTCCATGTGTTTCCTCGGAAAGAGGTACTTTCGGCGTTGGCATTGAGATTGGGCCCTTTTCAACCCGGACGGCGCCGACATTCATGGTTGTGATTGCATCGATCATGGGGATACGCGTTGACCGCCTTGGGAGATATCCGGCCCCCGGCATCGATCGAGTGGATGCGCTTTCCACCGCTTCCCTCATGGCCCGAGATTGAAGTTGATTTTCACTTCGACCGTCGACGGGCCGGCGCCGGGGACAAATCTCCATTTTCCGACCGCATCCCCGGCGGCAGGGGACAGCACTGCGCTGCCGCCGAGAGTCCTGACGGCGGTCACCTTGCCCGCAGCATCCACGGTGGCCTCGATCTTGACCACGCCGAAGATTCTCATGCGCTTGGCGAGTTCCGGTTAGACGGCCGCGATGCGGGACTTGACGGCGCGGTCGCCGGCCGCCCTGGCGGAGATGGCAAGTGCGACGACGAGCGCCAGCCCGGCGGCCTGAAACCAGCCTGATTCCGGCGCGGCGCAAGCGGCGGGGATGGATGGAAAGGTGATTCCTGAACATGGGCCCCCTGCTGTGAACTGCTCTCTGGGGTTATCGGCGGGAGAGGGGAATTATTCCTGAGAACTTTTGAATATCTAATTACCAAGGGAATTTGAAGGGCCTTTGGATAAGAGAGCGTGGCAGGCCTGGGCTATTGCGGGAGGCTGCCGGCGACGGCGGCGAAGGTGAGGTCCTGGGCATCGGAGCGGTGCTCGTCGCGCCAGAGGTCGAAGAGGCGGCCGTAGCTGAGGGTGATGTACTGCGAGGGGTCGATTCCGAGGCGGACGGCGGCGCGATCGATCCACCCGGCGGGGCCTTCGAGTTCGGCGTAGTTGCCGATGGGGGTTTCGTCGACGACGCAGTGGCCCTGACCGTCTTGCCACTCGGTGCGCCATTTTTCATAGCGGAAGGCGGCGACGAGGCCGAGGGAGAGAAAGACCTGGGCGAGGGCCGCGCCATCAGAAACCTCGGTTTCGGTTTCAATGCGGTGCTTGTGGGTATCTTCGCCGGGGCCCAAGTCGGGGAGGCGCTTGTGGGTGAGGAGGCAGCGGCCGGCATAGGTGCGGATGCGGAGGATTTCAGTGCGGGCGCGCATCTGGCGGTCCGGGGTGTCGTAGAGGACGTTGGACTCGAAGGAGCGGGGGGTTTGCAGACGAAAGCCAGCGGCTTCGAGGCGGCGGGTGAGGCCGGGAAGGTCGTCGACGCGGAATTTGATTTCGGTTTCGACAAACATGGTCAAAAGGCGGCTTTCAGCTTAGCTTTGCTTGTGCGGCAGCGTGGTGTTTCCCAAGCCGGCTGCGCACAAAACGACCTAGAGGCTGGAAGCTGGTAGCCAGAGGCTATGACGGTGAGTATACGGCAGGTGGCCTCAGCCGGCTCGAAAGGGCGAGAATAAGAGGGTGAAGACGCTGCGATTGGTTGTCGACCCTGCACATCTTGAGACTGCCCAAGCCAAGAAGGCGCTTGCGCGGGCGGCGGAGATTCTGCGCGCTGGGGGACTGGTGGCGCTGCCTACGGAGACGGTTTACGGGCTGGGGGCGAATGCGCTGGATGGGGCGGCGGTGAAGCGGATTTTTGAGGCCAAGCAGCGGCCGGCGTGGGACCCGGTGATTGTGCATATCTCCGATCGGGCCATGTTGGACAGGCTGGTGGAAGAGATTCCCGGGCGGGCGCGAAGGCTGATGGGGGCGTTCTGGCCGGGGCCGCTGACGCTGCTGCTGAGGCGGACCAGAGCGGTGCCGGATGTGGTGACGGCGGGACGGGCGCTGGTAGGGGTAAGGATGCCGGCGCACGCGGTGGCGTTGGAGGTGATCCGACGGGCGGGGGTTCCGTTGGCGGCGCCGAGCGCGAACCTGTTTGGGCACACGAGCCCGACGACGGCTGAGCACGTGCTGGAAGACCTGGACGGGCGGATCGATGCGGTGGTGGACGCGGGGGCGACGGCGCACGGGGTGGAGTCGACGGTGCTGGACTGTTGCCAGAGCCCGATGGCGATCTACCGGCCGGGGGCGGTGACGGCGGAACAGATTCAGGCGGTGGCCGGGGCAGTGGAGGTTTTAAGGAGCGGCGGGGGGTTGGAAGAGACGCCGCGGGAGGCGCTGCCGTCGCCGGGGGTGGGGATGCGGCATTATGCGCCCCGGGCGCGGCTGGTGCTTGTGGAGGGGCAACTGGGTGAACTGGCGGCGCGGCTGGGCGAGGCGGCGCGGGGCTGGGACAGGGAGCGGGTGGGGGTGATGCTGCCTGGCGAGCTTTCTGGGCTGGGTTTGGGTGCGGTGGAGTTTGCCTGGGGGCGATGGGCTGCGCCGGAGGAGATGGCGCGAGAGCTTTATGCGGGGTTAAGGGCGCTGGATGCACAGGGGTGCACAGTGATTGTTTGTCCCCTGCCGCCGGCGGAGGGGATTGGGGCGGCAATCCGGGACAGGCTGCGAAAAGCAGGGAGTAGGAAGTAGGGACTTGGGACGGGGACTCGGGACTACTACCACGACCACATAAATTTGTACTTCCCAGGTCTCAAAACCGAGACCTGGGGTACCCATTCTGTTCTGATCGACATTTCCAAATCATGCAGTCACGGCACTAGCCTCTGTCCGGTTCCCTGTTTTCTATTTCCTATTCCCTGTTCGCTGCAGAACGATCTTAATGGCCGGAGTCGCCCACTTTGTACATGTACTTGATGGCGGATTTGTAGACGAGGGTTTTGTGGCGGCCGCGGACCTTGAGGGAATTGCGGTCGTACCACTCGATGCAGCCCTCGACGAGTTCGCCGTCTTCGAGGACAATGACCATCGGGGTTTGCGACTGGATCTGTTTCTGCAGGTAGAAGAGCTCGGCCTGGCGGTACGGCGCCTCCTCGATCGGGGCGCTCGTGGAAAAGCGGAAGGGAAGCGGAGCGGGTGAGCTTTTTCCTGGGCGGAGTTGCGGGGCGCGGACCTGGGGCCGGCCGGGCTCCGGGCCGGTTTGGTTGCGGACTTTGGGAAGAACGGCTCGAATGCTCATGGGAAACAACCCTCCGCGCGGAAAAAAGAAACTCAAAGCTGCCGGCGGCGTTTTGTGGGCCAGGAGGGATTGGCGAAGCGTCCGCTTCATCCCCGCTGCTGTGCGCCGCGGCTTGAAACCCTTGGTAAAAAGCCAAAAACTCCTGTCCCGCGCCCAGGAAACGCGAATGCAGGGCTGCGATGGCGGGGAAGGCCCATCGAGTACCGGCACCCGGGCTGAGAGGGATTGCTTGCGATCGAAGAGATGCCCGGAACCTGAAGTGAGTTGCTCCCTTATTTCTATCAGAAGGCGCGGAGGCGGGACAGGTTTTAATTGCGGTCGAGGCTGACGGCCATGGCGTCGAGGGAGAGGGAGCGGAGGAGATTGCGGCGCATGCCCTGTTCAACCTGGGCGAGGGCGCGGGCGGCAGAGTCGATCCAGTCGATGGTAAGGCCTTGGGCGAGGCGGTCAAGTTCGACGGCGAGGTCGAGGTTGCGGATGAGGCGGGGCGCGCCGGCGACGATGAGGAGCAGGTCTTCGATGAGGCTCCCCAGGGCGCGGAGGAGGTTGATGGTCTTTTCCTGGCCGTCAGCGCCGGCGCGGTAGGATTCGGTGGCGTGGAAGAGCAGGGAGTAGTCGGGCTCCCACCCCGCGGACGAAGACCTATCCGCGGGGACCCCGGGCTCCCACCCCGCGGACGAAGACCTATCCGCGGGGACAGCGGGCTCGCGGAGAGCGGTGCGGAGCAGGATGAGGGCATCCTGGCGGCTGGCGAGGTAGACGTCGAGGTCGAGGTCGAGGGCGCGGCCGACGGCTCCTTCGGCGAGACGGGCGGCGAGGGCGCGATCCTGGGGTTTGAGCCCGGGACGGCGCTGGGCGAGCAGGGCTTCGAGGTCAGAGGCGGGGATGGCTGCGAGGCGGTGCAGAACGGCGCGGGAGCGGATCGTGGGGAGCAGTTCCTGGGGGTTTTCAGTAAGCAGGATGAGGGAGGTGTGCTCAGGGGGCTCTTCGAGGACTTTAAGGAGGGAGTTGGCCGCCTCGCGCATGAAGGCGGAGGAGGTGAAGATGGTGAACGTGCGTTTGGACTCGACCGGCGGCCGGTAGTAAGCGACGTGGATGACCTGGCGGACCTGGCCGAGCTTGATGAGCAGTTGCGGCGGGTCGGGGGGGACGATGAGGACGTCGGGGTGGGTCTGGATGAGGATGCGGGTCTCGCGCTTGTCGGTCTCGCGGAGATCGTCGCGGGCTTCAACGGCTTCGGCTACACGCTCTTCGAGGTTGGCGGCGTCGGCGATGCGGGTGCAGTTGGAGCAAGCGCCGCAAAAGTCGGGAAGGCCGTCGGATTGGGCGGGTTGGAGGCAGTTGACGGCTTTGGCGAGCATGAGGGCGAGGGTGTACTTGCCGGCGCCGCGGGGTCCGGCGAGGATGAGGGAGTGGGGGAAGCGCCCGGCGCGGATGCTCTCGCGGAGATGGGTGACGGTTTGCGCGTTGCCGAGAAAGTCCTGAAAGCCCACGATTTGAGCGTAGAGCAATCCGGGCGCGCTGTCGAGATTGGGGGGCGCGGGCCATTCCTGGATGGGGTGGGGCGTTGCGGGTCATCGCGGAGAATGCGGCCAGGCAGGTGGCGTGGACATAACTGCCGCTGGACCGGGAGCGGCGCCAGAAGAAGATCGGCGACAGAAGAAGATCGGCGCCAGATTATACTGCTGCTTGTCTCGCCCTCCTCGTTGACGCGGCCCGCGAGGGCAGCAGGAGTGCAGGCTCGATGACGGCCGAGGCGCACACCCGCCGGTGTTCTTCCAGGTCGCTCTTAGCGCGCTCCATATCTACATTCTTAAGGGCCGCAAACTTCCTGCTGATCCGATAATACAAAGAGGAACGAGCTTCGATATACTCGCTGTTCCTGGTCTCAAAGGCTCGTTTTAGATTCGTGCAGATTAAGCAAACCATTCCTCACCCCTCTGGCTTTCCGCCGGACCTGCGGCAGTTGGGATGCGGCCGCGGCTCAAAAACAGCCTGCAATCCCGGCCGAAGCGCTGCGCCGGCCACGGGGAGAATGCTCCAGCGTGAAATCTTCGATAAAAGTCAGTCTATTCACCCATGCTTCGTGTGGCTCGAATTGTGAAGAATTTGCTTTATCGGCCTGGCCCACTGGCCTGGACGAATGAGGATTCCTGCGTTGACCGGCAGGACGATTGTCAGCGTTGCATTTCCTGAGGAGGTCCATCGCATCTCCAGCCGTTCGGTTGCTTGCCTGAAAAATGCTCGTCGGGAACGCGGCATTGAAAGCTCGGGGCGAGAGAAGTCTAACTTGGCTGCTGTATCTAGAATACTCTGAAAATGAACCGCGTGCCACCGGCGCCGCGCCAAAAGAGCTATTCGCAGCGGCAATACCGTTTAACTTCAGTTGTTAGTGAGCCTTGGAATCGATCTGCCTAGGAAGTGCCTTTCCCGATTTGCGTTGTTTGTGGCAGCCAGTCTGTGGAAAACATTCGATTTGAGCAAGATTAGGTAAGGAGTGTGCATTTAGGTAACACATCCGATTTACTTATGAGTAAACGCCTGCGCGAATGCGGCAATCGGTCAAAGGCCTGGTGCAGAGAATCTGTAAGCGGGAAGGCATAACTTACCCAGGATCAAGCTTTACGCCGAATCTTCAGGCGCATCAAGCACTTATTCCGGAATCTCCTTTTCAGCACCGATTTGCCCGCATGCCACCACGCTTGAACGGTATTCAAAATACCAAAAGAGGCAAGGCGTAGGTTGGGCAAGGCATGGCCGCGGTCACCCGATGGAGGATCTTTTCTACAGCAACGGGAGGCGGTCCTGGATCCGGCCCAGAAGTGCATTTCCGCCAGTCGCCGGATGGATTCCGATTTGGGGACTACCTGGAAGCCGGCACATCGCCCGACCGGTGGTCCAGGCTTGAGGCGGTTTGGTTGTGGGCTAGCAGGCGGGAGGCGACGGCTTCGACGATTTTTTCGTGGACCTGATCGATGGTCAGGTCGCCTTCGATGAGGGTGATGCGGTCTGGTTCGCGGAGGGCGATCTCGCGGTATTTTTGCCAGGCGCGGCGGTAGAAGGCGTCCTGCTCCTGTTCGAAGCGGCCTTCGTCGGCGCCGTTTTGTTCCACGGCGCGCTCATTGCGGCTGCGGGCGCGGGCAAGATTTCTCCCCAGTGAGGCTTCGAGCGGGGGCAAGAGCAGGAGGGTGAGGTCGGGCTGGAGATTGGCGCAGAGCAGGCGGTGGAGTTCGAGGACGGGAGCGGAGCCGAGCTGACGGCCGCCACCCTGATAGGCCTCGGTGGAGTCGGTGAAGCGGTCGCAGAGGACGATTTTGCCCTGATCGAGGGCGGGCTGGATGAGTTCGGCGATGGCCTGGGCGCGGTCAGCGAACATGAGGGCCAATTCGGCCAGGGGCGAGAGGCCGGCGGAGCGGGAGTCGAGGACCAGGGCGCGGATGCGGTCGCCGGTGGGGGTTCCGCCGGGCTGGCGGGTGAGGATGGGGTCCTCAGCCGGAAAGCGTTTCTTGAGCCAGGCGGCCAAACGCTTGATTTGCGTGGTTTTGCCCGAACCGTCCAAACCTTCGAGGGTGATAAAGAGTCCGCGCGGCATGGGCTGAGTCTACCACCCAAACAAAGTTGAAGACGATGCCGCTTGCGGTGTGTTACAAGAGGTTAATTCTCGAACGCTACTGGAGGCAGGCGACTGCGCTCCACCGGAGTTGAAAGAGCGTGGACACAAGAACTCTCCAAAAGCTGACTATCTGCGGCTTCCTCGCGGTCGCCATGCTGACAACGCGGCAACTCAACGCACAGAACCTGACGCTGGAGGGCCAAACCGGCGGGTTTCTCACGCCTACGGCTTACGTGGTTTATTCCGCGAAGGGGCAAACCTTCTCCCACCCGGCGGTGGGATACCACTTCATCGACGCCGCGAAGGTGATCGGCGACATTCAGACCTTCAGCATCACCGAAGGGTTTGCCGGCCGGGGCGAGGTGGGTTATACGCGCAGCGTTCACACGCTGGGCGACAGCACCGATCCCGCCCAGGGGGCGTTCAGCAACCTGTGGAACTTTGACGGGATGAACGTCTTTCACGGCAAGGTGGTGGGAATCAAGGATGGGCAATTCGGTCCGTGGACGCCGGGGATTGCGGTTGGCGGCGTGGTTCGCACCGGCGACAAATTCGTCTCGGGCGCATTGGTCCAGCAACTTGCCGCCCTGCAAGGGGTCGTTGTGCCCGCGAAATCGTACACCAATGGGGACGTGTACATAGCCTTTACCAAAACCTGGGCCAAGCCGCCGGTGCCGTTCCTGCTGAACCTGGGCTGGAAGGCCACCAATGCCACGATCTTCGGCATCGGCGGCCAGAGCACGCGGTTCGCCGGACGGCTCTTCGGCGGTCTGGGCATTCCGCTGCCCGTCTCGCACGGAATCGTGGCCGTGCCCTCGGCGGGATTCACCCAGGAACCGCACACGTCAGTCAACCTGGGCGCAATCATTCCGACCGTCGGGCCGTACAACGGAGTCCATCTGCCAACGACCCTGGACTACGCCGTGCGCGTGACGCAGAGGGAACATCCGCACTTTGCCTTCGATATCGGCATCGGCCAGGTGGCAGGGATGATCGGCACCGCTGTGCTCCCAACCGGCTTGCCCCCGCCCTATCCTCCCACTTTCGCCCTTCCGGTGAATCTTGAGGCGCGGCACGTGGTGGGCATGGGGATCAGCATTCGCCCCTGATGGGGCAATCCGGGGCGGGTTGAAGCAGCGAAATCTACCTGTGCAGTTTTGACCAGAACGGACAGAGGGCTCGGGGTAGTCTGGCTTCGACGTACCCAAGCCCTCGCTCCGCACAGGTAAATCGATTCCTCAGTGGAGCAGGCACGAAAGAACCAGGAGGTTCTTCCTATGGAACTGCTTCGCTCTTCGCGTTGGCTTCTGCTGGCGCTGCTTTTCTCTCTGATTCCCGTATCATCGCGCGCACAAATCATGATCAGCGTGGGATTTGCTCCGCCCGAGCTGCCGGTGTATGAACAGCCCATGTGCCCCGAGCCCAACCTGATGTGGACACCCGGCTACTGGGCCTGGGGTGACGGGGACTACTACTGGGTACCCGGCGTCTGGGTGCCGGCTCCCTATGAGGGTGCTCTGTGGACACCCCACTACTGGGGCTGGTCCGATGGCCAATACAGGTTCCATGAGGGCTACTGGGGCCCCCACGTGGGCTTCTACGGCGGTGTGAACTACGGCTTCGGCTACGGGGGGATCGGTTTCGCGGGCGGCGAGTGGCGCGGCGACTCCTTTGCCTATAACACCGCGGTCATGCGCGTAAACGAAACCGTCATCCACACCACCTACATTGACCGGACGATTGTGGAGAATAACACCATCGTCAACAACAGCCATGTTGCCTATAACGGCGGTCCCGGCGGCGTTCAGCACACCGCTGCTCCCCAGGAACTGGTTGCACAGCACGAACAGCACGTGGCTCCGACCAGGTACCAGGCGCAACACGTGCAGGCTGCCAAGGCCGACAAGACCTTGTATGCCAAGGCCAATGGCGGGCACCCGGCGACTCTGGCTGTCGCCAAGCCTCTGCCCGCGGAAAAGCATGCTCCGCCTCCGGGACTGAAGCTGCAGCCCGCTCCCGCGGCACATGCTGCTGCTCCCGCGGCGCACGCTGCTCCCGCGGCGCATGCTGCTGCCGCGCCGAAGGCTGGTGCTGCGCCGAAGGCTGGTGCCGCGCCGAAGGCTGGTGCTGCGCCAAAGGCTGAGGCCAAGACTGCTGCACCGAAGGCTGCGCCAAAGGCTGCCGCGCCGAAGGCTGGTGCTGCGCCAAAGGCTGAGGCCAAGACTGCTGCACCGAAGGCTGCGCCCAAGGCTGCCGCGCCGAAGGCAGCGCCAAAGGCTGCCGCACCGAAGTCTGAGGCCAAAACTGCCGCACCGAAGGCTGCGCCCAAGGCTGCTGCTCCGAAGCCTGCGCCCAAGGCTGCCGCACCGAAGCCTGCGCCCAAGGCTGCCGCACCGAAGCCTGCGCCCAAGGCTGCTGCACCGAAGGCTGAGCCCAAGGCTGCTGCACCGAAGGCTGCGCCCAAGGCTGCTGCACCGAAGGCTGCGCCCAAGGCTGCTGCTGCGCCAAAGGCCGCGCCTGCGCCAAAGGCCGCGCCTGCGCCAAAGGCCGCGCCCAAGGCTGCTGCACCGAAAGCTGCGCCTGCGCCCAAGGCTGCGCCTGCGCCCAAGGCTGCGCCTGCGCCCAAGGCTGCGCCTGCGCCCAAGGCCGCGCCCAAGGCTGCTGCACCGAAAGCTGCGCCTGCGCCCAAGGCTGCGCCTGCGCCAAGGGCTGCGCCTGCGCCCAAGGCTGCGCCTGCGCCCAAGGCCGCGCCGAAGGAAGAGTCCAAGCCAAAGGGTATGTAACGCAGCAGCTTCGTTCTTACCGACAGAGGCCCACGGTCAACCGTGGGCCCTTCTGCGCTGAGCGCCTGGATGGTGTGCGCAGGCCATGGCGGGATGGGGTGGGGTCGCGTTTGCTCGAGGGGGGCCAGAGTTTTCAGGGCTCATACAACTTATGCTGGCGGAAGGGGTTCCAACTATCGTAGACGGACGTGGAATCGCGTCTGTACTCATGGACTCGAAGATAAGAGGAGATCATTTTATGCGATTGTTTCGCAGTGTGCGTTTGCTCCTGCTTGCTCTGCTGGTATCGGTTACAGGCGCGTCTTCGCACGCGCAATTCGGCATCAGCCTCAATATCAGTGTCAATTTTGCTCCTCCCGTGCTGCCCGTCTATGAGCAGCCGGTGTGTCCTCAGCCCAACCTGATGTGGATGCCGGGCTACTGGGCCTATTCACCCGACGATGGGGACTACTACTGGGTGCCGGGCGCGTGGGTGCCGGCGCCGTATGAAGGCGCGTTGTGGACGCCCCCTTATTGGGGCTGGAACAACGGCCAGTATGGGTTCCATGAAGGCTATTGGGGCGCCCACGTGGGCTATTACGGGGGTGTGAATTACGGGTTCGGATTCGGGGGCGTGGGCTTTGCGGGCGGCGAGTGGAGGGGCGGAACGTTTGCCTACAACACGGCGGTCACGCAGGTGGATGTGAATATCGTTCACGTGACCTACGTGAACACTACGATTGTGCAACAAGGCATCGTGGCCAACCCCAATCACGTGGCGTTCAGCGGCGGTCCGGGCGGGGTCCAGCATACGGCCACGCCCGAGGAGCAGGTTGCCGCAAAGGAGCCGCATGTGGCTCCGACCAAGTTCCAGACGCAGCACGCGGCGGCTGCCAAGGTGGACAAGACTTCGTTTGCCAAGGCCAATGGCGGGAAGCCGAAGACCCTGGCTGTGGCCAAGCCGCTGCCCGAGGAAAAGCACGCACCGCCAGCTCCGGTGAAGACAGAGGCCAAGGCTCCTGCGACTGCTGCGCCGAAGGCTGCACCGGCGGTTGCGCCGAAGGCTGCCCCGGCGGCTGCGCCCAAGGCCGCACCGGCGGCTGCGCCCAAGGCCGCACCGGCGGCTGCACCCAAGGCTGCACCGGCGGCTGCGCCCAAGGCCGCACCGGCGGCTGCGCCCAAGGCTGCACCGGCGGCTGCACCCAAGGCTGCCCCGGCGGTTGCACCGAAGGCTGCCCCGGCGGCTGCGCCGAAGGCTGAGGAAAAGGCTGCGCCCAAGGCTGAGGAAAAGGCTGCGCCCAAGGCTGCGCCGGCGGCTGCGCCCAAGGCTGCCCCGGCGGCCGCACCGAAGGCTGCACCCAAGCCTGCACCCAAACCAGCGCCAAAGCCCGAAGAAAATCCGAAGTAAGGCCGCTCACGCGGAACTTTCCCTCCCATCCACAAAGGCCCACGGTCAGCCGTGGGCCTTTTCGCGCTCCTTGCCTGTCGAGCTGGCCCGCCTAACGTGGATTTTCGGGGCGCCGACGCTCGGGGTGCGCCGCGGCGACGGGGGATAAAGTTTTGCAACACTTCCTGCAACTTCTGTTAGCGGGATGGGTTTCGATTATCGTAGACTGGGCGCTAAATGGCGTTTCAGGCCTCATTGACTCGAAAACATCAGGAGGATTCTTCACATGCGACTGTTCCGCTCTGCACGCTGGCTGATGCTGGCGCTGCTCGTCTGTCTCATCCCCGCGTCTTCGTACGCAGGAGTCTTCATCAGCGTAGGTTTTGCGCCGCCGGTGCTGCCGGTCTATGTGCAGCCGATCTGCCCGGAGCCCGGCCTGATGTGGACGCCCGGCTACTGGGCTTATGGCCCGGACGGCTACTTCTGGGTTCCCGGCGCATGGGTTCCGGCGCCTTACGTTGGCGCGCTGTGGACGCCCGGCTACTGGGGCTGGTCCGGCGGGATGTATGTGTTTCATGACGGCTACTGGGGCCGGCACATCGGCTACTACGGCGGCGTGAACTACGGCTTCGGGTACGGGGGCATTGGCTTTGCCGGCGGTGTGTGGCGGGGCGGCGTGTTTGCCTATAACACAGCGGTGATGCACGTGGGCGTGGGCTTTCACTCGGTGTACGTGGATCATGCGGCCGTGGAACGCGGGTTTGTTGCCAGGGATAGTCATGTAGCGTTCAGCGGCGGGCCGGGCGGGATTCACCACGATCCCAGCCCCGAGGAGCGGGTAGCCGAGCACGAGCAGCACCAGGGTCCGAGCGCGGTTCAACAGCACCATGCAGAGGCTGCGAGGGCCGACAAGACGTCGTATGCCAAGAACAACGGCGGGCACCCGGCGAACGGGGGAGTAAGCAGGCCGTTAGGGGCGCAGTCGCACGGAGCGACAACGGGGCATCCAGCGACTGCGTCGCACGCGACTGCTGCGCCGCACACGACTATGCCGGCGCATACGACTGAGTCGCACACGGTTACTCCGGCGCGCACAACTACTGCGCCGCATACGACGACAGCGCCGGCGCGCACGACTTCGGCGCCCAAGGCCGCTGCGGCACCCAAGCCGGCAGCGTCGCCCAAGCCGGCTGCGGCACCTGCGCCGAAGCCCAGTCCTCAGGGACACAGGAAGTAAAGCCCACCAGACGAAGAATCCGCTCAAGAACGAACAAGGCCCACGGTCAAACGTGGGCCTTGTTGCGATCGGGGTGGTTCGATCCTGCGTGGTTTCGTTGGGATTATTCAGGCTGGTAGAGGCGGAGGCCGGCGATCTGCACTTCGAGGCCGCCGTATTCGGGGTGGTCGTTTTCGCGGATGCGGTAGGCGAGGTCAATGAGGGAGCCTTGGGCGAGGGAGAGATCGGCGGCGCGGGCGGCGAGGTCCCAGCCGACGGCACGGATGGCGGAGCTGGAGCCGGGAAGGACCGGTTCTTTTGGCGGCGACGAGACTGGGGATTGGGCTGGAGACTGGGCTGGGCCTTGAGCGGCGGTGGACGGAAGCGGAGGCGGGGCGGGTTCCTGGGCGAGTTCGAGGCGGATGTGGCGTTCCTTCATGATGCGGGGCGGGGCGAGGAGGCGCGCCCGTCGGGCTACGAAGAGCGGCTCGGGGTTGCCGTGGCCCAAGGGCTCGAGCTTGCGCAGCCAGCCGGCAAGGACCGGGGTGATGCGATCGAGAGGCAACTGGGCATGAATGCGGAGCAGGTGCTCGGGCTCGCGGGCGGCCAGATGCTGCTCGGCGTAGAGGCGCAGGCGGCGCTTGAGCTCCGGCAGGGCTTGGGCGGGCAGGGCAAAGCCGATGGCGAAGGCGTGGCCGCCGAAGCGGGTGAAGAGATCGGCGCAGGATTCGATGGCGTTGAGGAGCTGGAAGCCGTCGACGGAACGGCCGGAGCCGTGGGCCACGCCGTCTTCGACGCTGACGACGATGGCCGGCTTGGCGGTGCGCTCGACGACGCAGGAGGCGAGGATGCCGATGACGCCGCGATGCCAGCCGTCGCCGTCGATGAGGAGGAGACGATCGGCGGCCAGTTCGGAGTCGGTAGCCAGGCGGGTCTCAATGGCGGTCAGCGCGGCGGCCTCGGTCGAGCGGCGCTCGCGGTTGAGGCGTTCGAGCTTGGCGGCCAGTTCGGCGGCGCGGGCGGGCGAGCGGGTGGAGAAGAGCTCGATGATGTCGGAGGCCACGTCCATGCGGCCGGCGGCGTTGATGCGCGGGGCGAGGCGGAAGGCGACGTCGTAGCCGGTGAGCGCCCTGGCTGCCGGATCAAGAGCCGCGGCGGCGAACAGGGCGCGCAGGCCGAGGCCGACAGGGCGGCGCAGTTCGCGGAGGCCGAGGGTGGCGATGGTGCGGTTTTCGCCGCAGAGGGGAACGGCGTCGGCGATGGTGGCGATGGCGGCCATCTTGAGGAAGCTGGGGAGGGTTTTCTCGCGGGTGCGGACGGGGTCGCGGCGCTCAAGGACGGCCTGAGCGAGCTTGAGAGCGATGGCCGCGCCGCAGAGGGATTTCTCAGGGTAGGAGCAGCCGGGCTGGTTGGGATTGAGGATGGCGAGGGCGTGGGGCACGGCGTCGCCCGCTTCAAGCAGGTGGTGGTCGGTGATGATGAGGTCGAGGCCGAGGTTGCGGGCGGTGCCGGCTTCGGCAAAGGCCCTCATGCCGGTATCCACGGTGATGACGAGGCGGACGCCTTCGGCATAGGCGGCCTCGAGGACGCTCGATTGCAGGCCGTAGCCCTCGCGGAGGCGGTGCGGGACGTGGAAGCGGGCCGTGCCGCCGAGCATCTCGATGGCGGTTTTGAGCAGGACGACGGCCGTGGTGCCGTCCACGTCGTAGTCGCCGTAGAGGAGAACCGGCTCATGGGCAGCGATGGCTCGCTCCAGCCGGTCAGCGGCTACATTCATGCCCAGCATGAGGAAGGGATCGTGGAGGTGGGCCGGTTCGGGGTTAAGGAAGGCGAAGGCTTGAGCGGGCTGGGTGATGCCGCGGGCGACGAGCAACTCGGCCAGCACCTGGGGCAGGCGGGCTGATTTGGCGAGAGCCGCGGAGGCGTCGGGGTGCGGCTCAGCCAGGGTCCAGCGCTGACGGGGAAGATTGCGCGGCGGGCTTTGCGCCGGGTCCTGCCGCGGTAAAGGGCCGTTGTTCGCGGCGCCGGCGGAACTGACGAAACTGGCGAAACTCAATGGGGTTACTCGTCCTCGTCGTGATCGTGGTCGTCGATGACGATGTCCTGGAAGGCCTCGATGTCTTCAAGCAGCGTCTGGAAGCGCTCATACCACTCGGTGGTGGTTTCGTGCAGGAAGACCAGGCCCTGGTAGACGAAGCCGAGTTGAATGTAGCCGAGGTTGCCGGCGTACTTGCGCAGCCATTGGGCTTCGACCAGTTCGGTGGCTTCTTCATCAGGGAAGTTCATCTCGCCGGCTTCTTCGATGAGGGCGTCGAGTTCTTCGCGTTCCAGCGTCATCTCGCTGAAGGTGACAAAGGGAGCGCCCACGTGCTTGGCCATCTCCACAAAGTCTTTCCAGGAGTCGGGGTTTCCCTGTCCCTCCCAAACGATGGAAGAAATGTCCTCGGTGACGTAACCGGGGACGCGGTGGAGGCCGTGGCCCTCGATAAAGGCCACCATATCGTCTTTCAGCGAGAGAAGGTTGTCGATGCTCATAGTCAAGCTCTCATTTTCGCAGATGCGGGCGGGTGGGCGGTGTGCGATTGTGGAAAGTTCGATTCAGAGATCAGGGAACAGGGAACAGGGAACAGGGAACAGGGATCAGGGATCAGGGATCAGAGACCAGAGATCAGGGATCAGGGACCAGGGATCAGGGATCAGAGGCCTTGCCGGGAGAGCCTGGGTTTAGTCTGGAAACATCAGTATTGGAAAAAACAACATCGGGATATCAGGAGGAACACCGCTTGCCCGCGTTTGAGCGCCATGTTTTTGTCTGTCACAACACTCGTCCCGCGGATGCGCCGCGCCCGTCCTGCACCGCCGACGGAAAGAGCGATCTGCACGCCCAGTTGCAGCTGATGGCCAGGGCGGCAGGACTGGGGACGACGGTGCGGATCAACAAATCCGGGTGCCTGGACCAGTGCGAGCATGGGCCGATGGTGGTGGTTTACCCCGAGGCGGTGTGGTACGGCAACGTGCGGTCTGGGGATGCGGCAGCGATCGTGGAAGAGCACCTGGTGGGCGGGCGGCCGGTGGAGCGGCTGCGGGTGGCCGAGGATTGCCTGAATACCAAGAGCTGCCCGCATCGGGGGTGAGGGGCCGCATGGACTTGTCGAGCAAGTCCGGGGATGGGGAGGGAGAGAGGATTTGCCCCCCCGCTCCGTGATCCCGAAATAGCAGCCGATTTGTTTCGCTAAAATACCGGGTTATCGAAGTCGACGTTGCCGCAACGGGACCATGAACGGTTTTGGGAGCGCTTGAGGGGGAGCTGTGCCCAAAATTGTGTGTGGGATGAAACGTGGGAGTGTCATGCTGCTAACAGGGGGACAGAATGGGACTCCGAATGCGTTTGGGGGATCTGCTGATCCGAGCCAGGGTGGTTACCGAGGAGGATGTGGCAAAGGCGCTTGATCGTCAAGGCGATTATGGCGGGCGGTTGGGCGACAATCTGGTGGCCATCGGAGCCGTCGACGAGCGGGTGCTGGATGCTTTTATTCACCGCATTCCGGCCGAGCCCGCGGATATCGCGGCGACGGGAATTGACGAGGCCGATCTGCTGAGCCTGTTGATGAAGCTGATCTACACCGGCCGCCTGGAAACCAACCGTCAGTTCATCGATGCCATCAAGCTGCCTTACCTTATCGTGCTGGACCTGGTCCAAATGGCCGTGGACCGTCAACTGCTGCGCACGCTGGGAACGCGCGACCCCGAGAGCATGGTTGACATGCGCTACGTGCTGACCGAGGAGGGGAGACGCTGGACGATCGACGCCTTGCAGCGATTGAGCTATGTGGGGCCGGCGCCGGTCACCCTCGACGAGTTTACCGACCAGGTAAACCTGCAGAAGCTCACCAACGAAATAGTCAGCTTCGAGCGCATCCGCGCGTCCCTCGGCAGCCTGACGTTCGACGACAGCATCGTCGAACAATGCGGACCGGCGTTGAATTCGGGCCGGGCGATCCTTCTGTATGGTCCGCCCGGCAATGGCAAATCCTCGGTGGCGCATTGCCTGGGAGGCGTGTTCAGCGACGTGATCTACGTGCCTTACGCGGTGACTGTGGAGGGCCAGATCATCCGCGTTCACGACCCCGGCATTCATACCGCGCTGAGTTCTACCACCTTGAGCGACGAAAGCAGGATATCGTTTCTGCGGTACGAGGAGTATGACGCGCGCTGGGTTCCCTGCCGGCGGCCCTTCGTCCTGGCCGGCGGCGAGCTGACGCTGGAGATGCTGGACCTGAGATATGACACGACGGGCCACTTCTACGAGGCGCCCCTGCATGTGAAGGCACTGGGCGGCTGCTTCGTGATCGACGACTTCGGCCGCCAGTTGGTAAGCCCAACCAACCTGCTGAACCGCTGGATTGTGCCTTTGGAGAACCGGGTCGACTACCTCAAACTGCATACGGGCAAGACTTTCAGCATACCCTTCGAGGAACTGGTCATCTTCTCCACCAACCTGGAGCCGGAAGACCTGATGGACACTGCTTTCCTGCGCCGCCTTCCGTACAAGATCGAAATTGGGGCGCCCAGCCTTGAACTGTACAAGCGCATTTTCGAAAAGGAGTGCGAACGGCAGGGATTGACGCTGCGCAACGAAGTATTCGACTGGATCGTGCATAAAATCACAGAGGAAAAGGGACTCGAACTCGCTGCCTATCATCCCAGGTTCATCGTCGATCAGGTCGTGGCGACCTGCCGGTTCATGAGGCGAGATCCGCATTTCGAACCCCGGTTCATCGACTATGCGGTGAACAATCTGCGGGTGCGGCGCAACTCCCCATCCAAGGCTCCGGCTGCGTTCGCGGCCCGGGCTGGAGATGATTAGGCGGATTTGCCTTCAGCGTGCAACGGAGCGCCTCATGCCGTGCAGAGGTGCTTGCAAGTGAGTTCTCAGACGCCTTTGTCTGAACTCCAGTCTTCCAGGCTGGTGCGCCTGGCGTTTGCCGTGCGTCACTTTCGTACCCGCCCCGGTGGTTTTGCAGAGCGTTTTTTCTTGATTGCCGAACCCTGGGGTTCCGATGAGGAGTGTGCGGAGGGCCCCATGAAGCGCGCGCGCACTTCCCTCACTCTGTTGCCGGCGCTGCTGGTGTCCGCTGCTGAGTGGGCTGCTCCGGCCGCGGGCCAACTGAGCGGGGCAGCCCCGGTGGCGGCGAGCGGCGTCTCCTCCGTTGCCTTCAACGTGAACATCGCTTCCACGGCGCCGGCCGGCGTCACGACTACCTGCAAGGCAAGGATTGCGCCCAACCTGCCGGCGTTCGAGAATTCGACTCGGGGCGCGGTTCCGGCGGAGCCGGCGCCGGGCGTTGCCACTGTGATTGGCTCCTCAGCGAACTGCACAGGGAAGATTCCGTTTTCCTGGATGGTGGCGGATACCCGTAACGAGGTTGCGCCGGGCCAGGAGATCGACGCAGTGAGCGGCGGCGGCGTGGCGGCGGTGCGCACCGGGCGAGGGATGGGCATGGCTTGCCCGGCGACTGGCGGTGCGGCAAGGCTGCGCTTGAATGCGACGTTTTGAGGCCGGACGGCGAGCCGGCTTGCTCCCCATAGGCGGGATTTGCGCCTCATGGGGCTGCCAGCCGACGGTGCCTTGGGATGCGGGTGTACAGCAGGCGGGCCGATGCGGTATCCTGAGGCCTATCCCATGATTTTTTCCCGCGATTACATTGGGTATCTGGCCCGCCGTACGGTCAAGCACCTCGTCAACGCCAAGATGATCACCGCCAGCGACTTGAAGGTGGTCGAAGCGCGCGTCGCCGAGGGCCTGATCGAGGAGCTTTCCCTGGAAGACCGCATCAACGAGGAGGTGCGCGTGATTCTGGACGCGTACTCCGAGGAGATGCGGAAATCCGGCGCGCAGTATGCCGAGATGTTCAAGAAGGTGAAGACCGAGCTGGCGAAGAAGTACAAGGCGGTTCTATGAGGATCAGCCGCGACAAGCTGAACAAGCTGGCCCATACGGTGGCCGATACGCTGGCTGAGGTCGACGAGGTGGGGTTCCTGGAGGATCGCAACACGATCCGCCAGGAGGCGCGCAAGGCGTTGGAGATTCTGCTTACGGAAGAGGCGAAGATCGACACGGCGGCGCGGCTGAAGATCGCCAACCAGCGCAAGATCATCGTGGAAGGCTCGCAGGAGTGGGAGATTCTCTACCGGAAGTATTACAACGATGAGGTGCGGAAGCTGGGGATCTGAATTGGAGCGTGCCAGGTCTGCGGCGTCTTTGGCTTTGGGCTGGATTTTTGTTAAAGTAGGTGAGTGGCCGCAGACGGCTGATTCGCGTAAGTGTGTGGCGCTATCGTCTAGGGGTTAGGACGTGAGATTCTCAATCTTAAAACCCGGGTTCAATTCCCGGTAGCGCTACCAGCTAATATCCGCTAAAGCCCGTTAAATCAACGGGCTTTTCCTTTGCTCGAAAATCCTCCTAGCGCGTGTTTGGTCACAATAGCGCGTTCCGTGGTACACAGTTTGGTACACAGCGATTCGGCCCCGTCTAAACCGGCACCCGCTACATTCCCCGCTACAGTGTCTTACACATCCGCAATCACCCGTTTGATCGCAACCTCGCCGGAATGGTTCAGGTCCAGCGATTGAGGAGCCTTACCGTACAGCCGATCTGTGAGGTACTTGGTTGCGTCAAGGGCGATTCTCTCGTCATCGGATTCGACGAATGATTTCCATTTGATTTCCTGGAATTCAGCGGTGAACCAAGACGCAACGAAGCCAGCCTCTATCAGTTTGGAGGCTTTCGACTTGCGTCCCGCACCTCTTCGGATTCCGCCACGTCCGGCCATGTTTGAATTCCCCCGATTCAAGTCGCTTTTCTGTCGTTTTCCGGGTTCGTTCTAGTGCAGTAACCAGTCTGTGTTGCAGGGTCGTATAATTCCAGGCATGACAGACGAAGAGGTAGCCTTGATTCTAGGCGAATACGTCAATGAACTGCTTAATCGCGTGGATGGACTAGAGCGAATCCTGAACACCAGCCAACTCAGGTACGGGTCCACCTATCGATTCCTGGATTGGAGACCTATTCTCGACGACGTTATGAAAGAAAACCCTGTCGTTGAAAATGATCGGTTACGATCCGAAAGACTCCAGGCTGCGCTAAACGGCGTAGAAGACGCTCACACTCTGATGCAGGTACTTGCGAAAAACTTCGGTCGTATTCCTCCCAAGTGATTCCCATACCAACCGGCTCAAGTGGAAGTTCCGCTGCTCGCCTCCGAATCTCTTCTAAATTCGGAGGTTCCGGCTGCCAATAAACCCAACCATCTGCACAACTTTCAAGAACAATTCTGGCACTCATAACGGCACACCTCTGCTATGATCTGAGTGTGTGCCAGACCTGAATTGCCTCGACCGCGAATCGAGGCTTTTCTGTTTGCGGTCTATTGTAGCACCACCCTGTCACAGCATCTCTGCGCCAGACCGCCCCCGATTGCCGTCTAGGGTTACAATCCTTTCAGCAGTTCCGATAGGGAAGTTCCCAAAGCGACGGCGATCTTGCTGAGGGTCCGCAATCCCGGCTCGCGTGTTCCGCGCTCCAAGTCCGAGATGTGAACTTCATGGACGCCTGAATGCTCGGCAAGGTCGATCTGCCGCCAGCCTCTAGCGCGGCGCAGTTTCCTGATTCGCTCTCCCGTTGCCGCACAGATGTCCCGCGCCATGCGTTTATCATCGGGTTAGCCTTTGCGCTATATTTAGCGCATACGCTCTCTAGCTTGAAAGGCGGTCAATATGCAGTTGACGGGTAAGATTCCCCTTGCATTGCTCTTCTTCGCGCCCCTGCTCCTTAGCGGTTGCGGTGGTGGTGCTACCAGCACCGGCGGCGGCAGCGGTCTAACCGCGCAAACCATCACCTTCGCCAATCCCGGCACGCAGACGGTGGGAACGCCGCTGACGCTCTCGGCAACGGCCAGTTCTGGCCTCGCAGTCGCCTTTACGTCGGCCACCACCAGCGTTTGCACGGTCTCTGGCACGACGGCCACATTTGTGGCAGCCGGAACCTGCACCATTGACGCCAACCAAGCCGGGAACAGCACCTACGCGGCTGCTTCGCAGGTAGCGGATAGCTTCACCGTCAACGCGGCCAGCGGCCAAACCACGACGGTTTACATAGTCGGATTTGCATCCCTTGCAACCGGAGGCACGACAGCCGAGAAATGGCAGCTTACCTCCGGCAGCCCACCGGCCCTCACAACGGCACTGCCGTTGCCCAGCGGTACGACATCTGCCCCTGAAGCCACGGGCATAGCGGTCTCCGGCAGCGATGTGTACGTGGCAGGCTATGCGTACCTCCCAACGGGCACTGAAATCGCCGCATACTGGGCGAACGGCGCGGCCACGACGTTGCCCCGGCCCAGCGGTACATCAAATTCAGTGGGCACGGGCATGGCAGTCTCCGGCAGCGACGTCTATGTGGCGGGGTATGCGTATAGCAATGACGCGCCGGAGACCGGGACCCCTGCATACTGGGTGAATGGCGCGCTCGAAATTTTGCCGTTGCCCAGCGGCACGACAGGTGGTGTAGCCACCGGCATCGCGGTTTCTGGCGGTAATGTGTATGTGGGGGGCTACCTGGGTCTCTCGGCGGGCACCGAGATCGCCGCGTATTGGGCGAACGGCGCTCCCGAAATCTTACCGTTGCCCAGCGGCACGCTACAATCACTGGCCACTGGCATCGCTGTCTCCGGCAGCGACGTATACGTGGCAGGGTATGCGATTGGCAACGCGATGGCCTTTGCCACCGCCGCATATTGGATGAATGGCACAGTGGAAACCTTGCCGTTGCCCAGCGGCACGACAGGGGCCGTAGCCAATGGAATCGCGGCTTCTGGCAGCAATGTGTATGTGGCGGGGTATGGGTATGAGAACGACGCGCTGGAGACCCAGATCGCCGCATACTGGGTGAATGGCGCGGCCACGACCTTGCCCTTGCCAAGCGGCGCGACAAGTGCTCAAGCCACCGGGATTGCGGTCTCCGGCGGCAACGTGTATGTGGCGGGCTGGGGGTATAACAGCGCGACTCAGACCTACACCGCCGCGTACTGGATGAATGGCACGTTGGAAACCTTGCCTTTGCCCAGCGGCACGACAGGGGCTTACTCCGCCGCAATCGCGGTCTCGACTCAATAGCCTCCGCATCCGGCCCCGCGCCGTTCGCCCGAAAAAATGCTACTGTCAAAATGAGCCGGATAGCTGCTGACCGATCATCAGCGGCGACAAAGCGGGACGCCTTCCCGTCCCGCCTTCCTGGTGATCCGCAAGAATCGGGAAGGTCACGGAAGGGTGACAAATGATTCCAGCGCCCCCTCGCGCCGTTCCCTCGGCTGCCCATGCATGGGACATCATGCGTGAAGATGTTGCGCGCAGACAGCACCGCATGACTCCCGGTTTCGATGAACAACGTCAAAAAGACTTGCTTGCGCTTGACTATGAGGCACGGCAAAGCGGCAATGCAGGGCACTATCTCGAAGGCCGCGTCAAACTAGAAATCAGAGACACGAAGGAACGCGCCCAGGCGCTTTATGACGCCTGCTGCGAGGTTTGGGAGATTCACGGGCAACAGCGAAACCGTGCCTTCTATCGCGCGGTTTTCGACAACTGCCTTCAGGGATTGTTCGGTACTCGACGGACTACCATCATTGCGGAATTACAGCTTAGAGACGTGAGGATGGGGACGCCCGGACATAGCGACTCCGCTATCGGAAGCCTAACGGAGAAAATGAGTCAACTGGCAAGCGATTGGAAGATTAGGCTTGATATTGAAATTCGTGATAGCGAGACGCGGGAGCGCGTCAAACGAGAGCTTGCGGCGCTCCGTCCGATCACACCAGTAGTCCTCACTTCCCCTGCTACTTCCATCCCGGCGTTGCCCCCAAACGGAATAGCACCGCGCAAGAGGCACGCACAAAAGAAACTGACGAAAGCTGAAACACAGCGACGCGCTGCAATTTTCGGAGCAATTCAAGCAAGAGATAAGGCGCTGAAATACTGCAAGACACTTGACGACCGGAAGCTGCCAATTCCCGCAGACTGGATTCAAGACGGCTGCCCAAAAACTTACGCTGCTGCATACGGGGCCGGTCAACCGTGGCGAAAGCGAATCCAAGACGAGAAAAGCCGGTATCAGAAAAAATACGATTTGACCCAGCCAGCGGAGCGGGAAAATCTGCTTCAAGGAATCGTCACAACTCGCCGCACTCGTCACTGACGAGTAAAAGTGAACCCCACAGAGACCGCATAAACACTGAATAATCTGACCATTTTACTCGTTTGAATGCGCTAACGAGTGGAACAAGCCTGCCCGATGCCCCACATTACAGCTACACGCTACGCCGCGCTTACGGCAGCGAGATGGGGGCATTACCGATGATTGACTATCAGAACACACTCACACCTAAACAGGCCGCAAAATACGTTGGAATCAGTGAGGCCGCGCTGCGCTTATGGCGCTCCGAGGGCAAAGGCCCGCGTCACTTCAAAGCCGGGGAAAAGCTGGTGCGCTACCGCCGCGCCGATCTTGATTCGTGGATTGAAGCCCGCCTGAGCGCTCCGGCGGTAGCCGAATCGCGGTGAGCACGGCGGGCGCTATACAAGAACTTGAGAGATTGGCACAGCGGGGCTGGCGATTGCTTCCTTGCGTTGCAGGCGGCAAGACGCCACTGCTCCAACGCTGGCCCGCCCTGGCGTCATCCGAGTTTGCAACCGTTCAGGGATGGGCCGCAAAGAATCCAGGCTGCAATTGGGGTGTGGCAACCGGGCCGGATTCTGGCGTATTCGTGCTCGACGTGGACGGCGAAGCGGGCAGGACTTCGCTGGCTGCGCTGGAAGCGCAACACGGGCCGCTGCCCGTCACGCTCGTTTCCCTTACCGGACGTGGTGATGGCGGGGAACACCGATGGTTCAATTACCCGGCGGCCCGCGAAATACGCGGAAGCGCTGGCAAGCTAGGTGAAGGTTTGGACGTTCGCGCCACTGGCGGATATGTGATTGTTCCGCCGTCCATCCATGAAACCGGGCGAGCTTATCAATGGGCAGCCCCGGAGCAATCCATAGCGGATGCGCCAATCTGGTTTCTCGATCTGCTCAGTGGCGAAACTCGAACGAACGACAACCCGCCTTCAACCCACATCGGCATTCTCGTTAAGGGTGGACGCAACGATGGGCTGACTCGATACGCAGGCTGGTTACGGCGGAAGGGAGCGGAGCTGCCGGAGTTGGAAGAGAAGCTACTCGCTGCCAATGCTCGCCGCTGCCAACCGCCGTTGGATGACAAAGACGTTCGCGGAATTGCGGCGAGCATCGCACGTTACCCAGTGGGCGGCCCGGACTCACTGGAAACCGCATGGGCGGCAGTTCTCAAGGAAACGCACCCGCGCGGATATGAGCAGTTCATTGCCATTGCCCGCAATCTTCAACTCGCACGGCCCGGACTCTCAATCGCTCTGCCGTTGGAACGGATTGGCAATCTGATGGGGTGCGATTGGACACAAGCCCGCCGCTGGCGAAAGCGGGCTACTTGTGAAGGACGGTTACGCCTAACGGAGCGCTACAAGCCGCACAGGAGAGCAGCCCTCTATACCTTCAATGAATGTCCCACTAAGCCCGAATGTCCCACTAAGACAGACTGCCCCACTATCCAACCCACTATTGGTTTAGCGGGACAGCGAGCGACGGGGCCATAGTGGGACACTTGCGTTGCGGGAAGTATTCTCTTGCAATAATCTAGCGCGTTAGGTATTATGTTTGGCATGAAGTGTCCCATTCACAGAATCGAGCTGATCTGCTACTGCCCCGCTTGCCGTGGTGAGGTTACCAGCAAGCGCAAGGCGGCAACGTCCCGCGTGAACGGCAAGCTGGGCGGACGGCCAAAGGGCAGCAAGAACAAACCGAAGTCTCAACCGAAGGGGAAGTGAGGCGCAACCATGCTTTACAAACGCGGCAAAGTCTACTGGTACAACTTTCGATGGTCCATCAAACAGGCAGACGGGACGGTGGAGAGCTTCCGCATCCGGCAGTCCGCCAAGACACAGAACAAAAACGCGGCAAAGGGCGTGGAAGAGGAACACCGGCGGGCGCTGAGGCTAGGCGAGATTCATCCAAACGACCCGTGGCCGAAGGCGGCAACGATTGGCCCGCCGATCTTCCGGGCCTTCGCCAGAGAGTTCCTGCAATACGTCAAGACGAACACAAAGCCGGGAACGCACACGTTCTACAGCGTGTGCCTGGACAGGCTGCTTACCTTCGCCGCGATTGCAGACGCCCCGCTGGACGCGATTACAGGCGAGACGGTGAGCCGCTACGCACGGCATAGGCAAGAGGTGCCGGAGAATTCCGTTGTGACCGTGAACGGCGATTTGCGCACGTTGCGGCGGATTCTTCACCTTGCCGTGGAGTGGGGCAGGTTGGACCGTGTGCCCACCATTCACGAATTGCCGCAGTCCAAGGGCCGGGACCGCGTTTTGAGCTTTGCGGAAGAGGCAAAGTATCTGGCGAAGGCTTCCGACAATTTACGGGACGCTGCGATTCTTGCAGTCGATACCGGGCTGCGGCCTAACAGCGAATTGTTCCCGCTGAAATGGGCCGATGTGGACTTGACGGCCCGCGCAGAATGCCCGCATGGAGTGCTCCACGTTCGCCAAGGCAAGACGGACAGCGCACAGCGAAGCCTTCCCCTCACTCCAAGGGCTGCGGACGTTCTACAGAGGCGCAAGAGGGCAGCAGAGGCAAAGGGAAAGCAATCCGCGTTTGTGTTCCCCGGCGCGGGAATCGGCGGCTATATCACTTCGCTCCAGCATCCACACAAGGCGGCAATCGAAGACTCGAATCTTGAGAGCTTTGAATTCTATTGCTGGCGGCACACGTTCGGAACCCGCGCGGCACAGTCAGGGATGGACAGATTCACCCTGGCCCGCCTCATGGGGCATAGCTCGCCTTCCGTGGCCGCCCGGTATTACATCCACGTCACAGAGACACACGTTGCCGCCGGGTTCGGGCGGTTTGTCGAGTACCAGACGCACAACGTAGCAGAGGGATTGAAGGCCGCATTCCCGCAAGCCTCAGAAGCGGTCCAATAGCCACTTTCTCGATTCGTGGTACACATGGCGGTACACAGAATGTTCGGAATGACCTGTAAGTGATTCAAACCATTGGATAGGCTGCTAGATTCTCAATCTTAAAACCCGGGTTCAATTCCCGGTAGCGCTACCAGCTAACATTCGCCAAGGCCCGCTGAATCGGCGGGCTTTTCCTTTGCTCGAAAATCGTTCCAGTACCGCGACCACGTGAATTTGTACTTCCCAGGTCTCTGCGCCGCGGCGGACGAGACAGGGGCGCCCATTCTGTTCCGATCGACATTTCCAAATCATGCAGTCACGCTACTAGTTCTGAGGGCCTTCATTAGCCATTGGATTCGCTCTCCACACTGTCGCCCGCTGTTGCGCCTGCGCAGCCGGTCTGTAAACAGAATACGGCGAATCCAGCAAAAGTGGGACTGCACGGTCAGTTGATGAGAAGGGGCTTTTCACCAATTGACCGCGACAATGCCTGCCTAAGTTCCGTGTTAACTACCCTGGAGTTTACGGGCCTGTCAAGACAAGCACGTTTTGTGACGGAACGGCTGGCGGGCGGGGTTACCTGTAGGCCTCCTCATCGGCCCAGTCCCCAATAAGCGGGAGCTTGAAGCGCTTGCCCTTCAACGCGCTGACCACACACCAGAGCCATACGAGGAAAATGACCAGCCCGGCCAGACAGACCAGCCAGATTAGACCCAGGAAGACACGAGGCCCAAGGAACGTGGTATACGGCAGGACAAATTCCAGGACCCAGCCGAAGATGATCACAAAAACGTTGAATACGATGGACTGCCAAGCGTGGAATCGCACATAGGGTCTCCTATTGTAGCGCCTGATGGCCAGAAAGATGATCGCCGGGATGAGGGTGAAGTAGGCGAGTGCGGCAATCGCATTGTCAGACAGACCGGACTTTTTTGGATCGGACATAATCCCTCCTTTCCGGGATTTGGAAAGGGTTATTGGTATGAGGTTGCCCACGCTGGAGGCTTGCAGGCAGAACAATCGGAAATCAGCGGGGACTTCCCTAGTTACTCTTCCGGCAACTAGCCAGTACGCCCCCCAGCTGCACACGCTGCGTCGGTCTCTTGCATTCTTTCCATCCCAAAGAAGCGGCCAGACCGGAACGGGCCGTCTCGGGGACATCCACAGGATTACATGAACTGAGAGTGGAAGAAAGCGGCATTCCCGGTAATTATTCAGTTGCCCCTGCCGTGGCCTTGAACCAGCCCGGCAATGCTCAGATCTAAGAAATGACCGACATCAGTTCCGCCGTCGCCGATCTTCGGTCCCGGTGGCCCTTCCTCCACGATCTCGTCAAGTCCGAGAGGCCAACAACTGCATAAGGTATTGATTTTACTATGGAGCCGACGGTCAGACTTGAACTGACGACCTGCTGATTACGAATCAGCTGCTCTACCAACTGAGCTACGTCGGCTTACTCAGTTGATTCTACCTTGATGCGTGCGCAGCGTAAAGACTGCGGCTATACTGCTCCTCATGCAAGGCAACCCCGCAGAGGATTGGCAAAGGCTCACGGAACACTACCGCGAAATGAGCGACGGAGAACTTGAGGAACTGGCAGCCGACATCGTCGATCTGACCGAAACAGCGCAGCAGGTTCTGCGCACCGAGATGAAGAATCGCGGGCTGGATGAACCGCGAGCCGCGGCCGAAGCGCCAGAGGGTGCAGATCGCCCTGCGGCTCCGCGATGGGACCGCCCCGACAATCCGAATCCTGGCGGCATTCGATCAAACGCCACCGACGGGAACGAGGAAGACGATCTCCTGCACGAGTACACCTGGAAGACAGCGCTGTGCGAGTGTGACGACCGGGAAGAGGCGTCGCGGATTTGCGAGGTGTTGAAGCGGGCGGGAATCGAGAGCTGGGTCGAGCAACCCGGATCGCGCTATTCCTTCGGCATCAGCAATCCCCGTGTCCTGGTCGCGGCCGATCAGCTCGACGAGGCGCGCGCGATTGCTTCGGGACCGATTCCGCAGGAGATCATCGATCAATCCCGGATGGACGTGCCGGAATTCGAAGCGCCCAAATGTCCGAGCTGTGGCGCCGGAGACCCGGTGCTTGAGGGTGTTGACCCGTTCAATACGTGGCAATGCGAAGCATGCGGGAAGCAGTGGACTGAACCGGCAGCAGATGTGGATGGCAAACCGGAACAGGCCGAACGGTGAACCCTCAAAAACGGAAAGAGCCGCCCGGCAACAGGGCAGCTCTCTCCTCAGGGAGAATAGTTCCAACGGAGGCAAAACCATCAGAACTTTCTGGCTGCATAGTATGGGCGGTAGAAGGGAGTGTCAAGGAGAAATCTGAAGATAAATAAATCCTTTTAGATCAATTATTTAGAAATCATTTATCGAGAAGCGTATGGCCCCGCTGTTCGACGCTTCTTCGCCTTTTTACACCCGCACATCCCCGTCATTTCAGGGTGTTTCATTGGGTTTGTGCCCTGTTTTCCACAGGTTTGAGGGCCGCATTAACCCTTCGGATGCGCCTTGTCAACGGCCTCTGACGGTTCGACCCATTCTTCCCGCAAATCGAGACGAATAAACTCGATGTCATAGACCGAGGAGACCGGTTTGCCGCGGGCGATGCGGTAGAGGGCCCGGCCCCCGCCAAGGAAAAACCCGAGCAGGATGGCGGCGCTGGCCCCGATGATCACCAGTCCGACGATGCCCAACAGCAGCTTGCCGGTCTTGGCGACTTCGGACTCCATGGGTTGGGGGATCGAGGTGAGGTTGGTCTCGAAGTGTACCGTGGCCAGCAATTTGTGGCTTTCGTCGGGTACGGCGTCGCCACTCACGATGGCCACCAGCGGCCCGCTGCGACGCACCTCGAGCGATGCCTGGTCGGAGTCCGCGAGCGGCTTGGGCCACGGCGGCTGGGTTTGATCGCCCGCCTTGGGGCTGCCCGCCTTCAGGAAGGCGCGAATCCTCGTCTCCTGCGCCGCGGCCATCTGCGGCGTGGGGTAGTCGATGATGGTGAGCGTGGCCGGGCCGGAGCGCAGCGAGTAGGTTGCGGTCACGGCCTCCGCGCCGCGATCGAAGCCCACCAGGTCAGGCGGCAGCACTCCGCCCGATCCTGCATAGCCCGCAGGCCCCACGGCATAGTGGGAGGTCTGCCCGTCCAGCGAGGCCTTGGGCAGGCTGCTCAGGATGGGCGGCGCCAGCGCCCTGGTCCCTTCGGGGAGGGGCAACTGGCGGGCAAGCTCGCGCAACTCCGAGCCGGACATGGGACCGATGCGGGAGAAATTCGCGTCCACCACCGTGTTGCCCAGCCAGAAGAGCACCCGGTTGTGGTCGGACGCGGCGCCGGTGCCGATCTCCTCCCTGGGCCACCCTGACCCGCGGTAGAACGAATAGGCGCCGTAGGCGTCGCTGGCGTCGTGAAAGCGCAGCGCACGCAAGGTGAGCGTCTCGCCGCTGCGCTTGTAGTCGGCCAGCGCGCCGTCGGTGAAGTCGTATTCCTTGAGGGCCGCTGCGTTGGCCGAATCAGCCTGGACCGGGTCGGTCACATTTTTAGGCGCTTCCGCCGCAACCCATCCGGCAAAGGAGTCCGGCAGCAGCCGCTTAGGCACGGGGGGAAGCATCAGATGCACGGGCGCCTCCGGTGCGGAGGGCTTTGCCGGGGCGGCCTGCGCCTCGGCAGAGGCTGCGCTCACGCCGAGCAACGCAACCGAACAAAACGAATAGGCCAGGATTGGAATCCAACGCATCAACAGGCTCCGGTCTTCAGGGTACACGTTTCCGCCCCAGTGACGAAGACCTGTCGCTGGGGACCCCGGACTCTTGAACCCAATTCCCATGCCTCAGGCGTACCCCACCTTCTCTTGGACACTGACGAACCCAGAAAGGTTCCAGTGGGGAAGTTTCTACTGCCCCGGCTCTACTGGCCTTGTCCGGCGCCGGCATCCTGCCAGGGCGTGAGGCGCGGCAGCCAGCGGGGTACATGGCGTTTGTAGCGGGGATAGTCTTCCGGGTGGCGGCGGGCGAGCGTCGGCTCTTCATACAGCCGGACGAAGAAGTGAATTGCCAGGCCGCCGACGGCCCCTTCGATCACCAGCCCCGAGTTCCAGAACAGTACCGCCTCGCCAGTCAGAGCGATCAGGACGCCGATGTACATCGGGTTGCGCACGTAGCGATAAAGGCCACTTGCCACCAGGCGTTCGGTGGGCACGGTGGGCATCAGCGTTCCGCGGCCCACATAGATAAAGCGGCGGATGGAGTCCAGCAGGGGCGTGAGCCCGGCAAAGATCAACGCGGCGGCAATGAGCGTCTGCCAAAGGGGTTCGCCGGCGGGAATGCGGAAGCGCGTGATCGCGAAGGGGAGGTAGACCAGCACCAGTCCGGGCCCGCCAAAGACGGTAAAGAGGATGGAGACGACGATGCTGCGGCGAAGCGTGGCCATTTGCTTCAGCCCTCGCCTGCTCTAAAGCCGGGAACCCTGTTGACCGTATCGGCGTGAGTCCGCCTGAGATGAATCCCTTGCTCTTTCAAAAGGCGGACCGAAAAATCCACGCTTTCCCGTTCATCGGAGGTGAGGCTGTTCCACCACTGCTCGAATTCCTCGGTGAACTCGACCTCACAGGCTATAAAGACAACATTCCACCCAGGTAATATATCCCGTCAAGGTAAGTTTGCCAGGCGGACGGGGGCAGCGGTTCCCCGGTCTCAAACACTTTGAGACCCGGGATTTCCGCCCAACCCAGCACTGTTTTCCGTCGTTTCGCTGCCCAGCAAGCCCCGTGTCCCATCCTCTCGCCTGCCGTTCGAGGCGGAAACCTGCGAGAGGGCAGGAAAACCACAAACTCACGAGCCGTCACTGACCCCTCACAACTGATCCCCGATCCCTGACCCCTGACCGTTACTGGAACAGGAAACAGGAACAGGAACAGGGAACAGACGGCGGTTCATCCAGTCCCAGGCTGGGCGCCCGCCGGGCTGGGCGCTGTTACGCCAGAGTGGGAAAAGCCAGGGAAAGGTTCCCTTGTTGTTGATTCTTGAATTCATAACGCAGGCATTTCTGCTGGGCGGCAAATATGGAGCTGTGGCTGGGTTTGGGGGCGATTGGTCGATGGGTTTTTTGCGCATTGGGTTGAAGGCCGGAGGGGCTCAGGCGGGCGTAGACTGGTGCGGGTTGGCAACGCGGCGGGAGAGGGAGTTTCTGCGATGAAGAGGTTTGCGTTTTGGGGGATTTGGCTGGGTCTGGGAGTGGCAGGGCTGGGAGGGCCGGGAGCGCTGGGCCAGTGGAATGCGCCCAATCCGGTGGCGAGCTTTGAGAAGCGGGCCGATGGGCTGGAGGTGCTGCAGAAACTTGGAGTGCTGCGGCTGGAGGTGAAGGCGGAGGATGTGCTGCACGTGAGGTACTCTCCGCTGGGCGTGGCGGTGCCGGAACGGGCGTCCGATGGGGTGGTGGAGAAGAAGGCCTCGCCGGGGGCAGCGTTTGAGGTGAGTTCGGATGAGAAGACGATTACGCTTTCGACGTCGAGGTTGAAGGTGATTGTGGAGCGGGAGAGCGGGGCGCTGCATTACATCGGATTGGACGGGGCAGGAACGGCGGGGCCCGGCGCGGCGGGAGCTGGAGCAGCGGGTGGGGGCATGCGGGGGAAGCTGCTGACGACCGACAGCTACCGGTCGCTGCGGCCGGTGGAGGTGAACGGCGAAAAAACACTTCATGCGGAGGTGTCGTTCTCGATCTATGGGTCGCATGAGGGGTTCTACGGGCTGGGGCAGCACCAGGCGGGGGTGTGGAACTATCGCGGAGAGACGGTGGATTTGTCGCAGGAGAACACGAATATTGCAATTCCGCTGCTGGTTTCGACCAATGGGTATGGGATTTTCTGGAACAACCCGTCGCGCAGCCGGGTGAACAACCGGTTTGTTCATGCGCTGTATCTGAGCGCGGAGGTTGCGGACCGGGTGGATTACTACTTTCTCTATGGACCGGAGGCGGACCGGATTGTCGGGCACTATCGCGAGCTGACCGGGGAGGTTCCGCTGTTTGGGCGGTGGGCTTATGGGTTCTGGCAATGCAAGAACAAGTACCAGTCGGAGATAGAGCTGGAGACGGTGGCGGGCAGGTACCGTGCGCTGCATATTCCGGCGGACAACATTGTGCAGGACTGGTTCTGGTGGGTGACGATGGGGGAGATGAAGTGGAACCCGAATTACCCGGACCCCCAGAGGATGATCGACAAGCTGCACGAGGAGCACTTTCACCTGATGGTTTCGATCTGGCCGTATTTCCGGCCGGGGACAGCGGTTTACGACGAGTTCGACAAGAAGGGCTGGTTTGTGGCGAAGACCCAGACGGCGGGGTTTCATCCGCTGGGGCAGGCACTCTATGACGCGACCAATCCGGAGGCGCGGAAGCAGTATTGGGCAAATGCGAACACGGCGCTGTTTCAGAAGGGCGTGGATGCGTGGTGGCTGGACACCGATGAGCCGGACACCGAGGGACGGGAAGATAACATTCTGGCCACGAACAAGCTGTACCTGGGGTCGGGAGCGCGGTATGCGAATGTGTATCCGCTGTTTCACGCGGGAGGGGTTTCGAATGGGCAGCGAACGACTTCAGAGGAGAAGCGGGTGTTCATTCTTTCGCGGTCGGCGTATGCGGGATCGCAACGGTATGGCGTAACGGCGTGGTCGGGGGATGTGCTGAGCGATTGGGTGACGTTTCAGAGGCAGATTCCGGCGGGGCTGAACTACTCGATTTCGGGGATGCCGTATTGGACGACGGATATTGGAGGGTTTATTTCGGGCGGGAACCTGAACGATCCTAAGTTCAGGGAGCTGTTTGTGCGGTGGTTCCAGTTTGGAGCGTTCTCGCCGATCTTCCGGGTGCATGGGACGCGCAATCCGGACGAGAACGAGCTGTGGTCGTATGGGGCGGATGCGCAGAAGATCCTGGTGGACTACGACAAGCTGCGCTACCGGCTGATGCCGTATATCTACTCCGAGGCGTGGCAGGTAACCAGCCGGCACGGGACGCTGATGCGGCCGCTGGTGATGGACTGGCGGGAAGACGTGGAGGCGCAGAACACGGGTGATGAATACCTGTTTGGGCCGGCGATCCTGGTGAGCCCGGTGACTACGGAGGGGGCGACGAGCCGGACGGTGTATCTGCCGCAGGCGACGTGGTACGACTTCTGGACGGGCGAAAAGCAGGAGGGTGGAAAGCGAATCCAGGCGGATGCGCCGCTCGAGAAGCTGCCGCTGTTTGTGCGGGCGGGATCGATTGTGCCCATGGGGCCGGCGATGGAGTGGACGACGGAAAAGCCGGCCGACCCGATCGAGCTGCGGATTTATCCCGGCGCGGATGGGGACTTCACGCTGTATGAGGATGAGAACGACAGCTACCGGTATGAGAAAGGCGCGCATGCGACCATTGCGCTGCACTGGGACGATGGGGCGAAGACGCTGACTGTGGGGGCGCGGGAAGGAAGCTTCAAGGGCATGCTGGCGGAGCGGACTTTCCGCGTGGTGCTGGTGGGGAAAGAGCATGGCGTGGGGATCGAAGAGAGCGAGGCGGCGGAGGCTACGGTGAGTTATAAGGGGGAGAAGACGGCGGTGAAGCTGTAGGTAGCAAGTCGGCGAGTCAGCAGGTCAGCAAGTCAGCGAAGAGGCTCACTGCACGATATGTCCTTGCCATCTCAGTCTTCTTTCGACTTCGCTGCAAAGCCGAGTGGAGTATAAATCAGAATCGGCTCCTGACAGACGGGTTGAAGCCCGTCCCCTTCAGCTCTGATGGCCCTTGCGGCGCTTCCAGGATTGCTTTGCCCCTCCTGACTTCGTTCCGGGTCGCCGCGCGCTGAGGCCTCGCGTCGCCTTGACGGGATTGGCTTCGAGTTACACCATTCCTGGAAACGCTATAGGCCGATTTTCTAGAGCATCGCCCCGCAACCGGAGCAGAAGCGCGACCCCGGCGGGTTAGTCTGTGAACAACGTCCGCAGGCGGTGAGTGTGCCCGGCTGCGCTGCGGGCGGCATGTTCGCGGTCACATTCAGCGGCTGGCCCCACCCCGGCATCGGGATGCCGAGCGCGGCCGCAATCCCCACTGCCTGGATGGCGTTGAACTCCCGCACCCGGCCGGGCATGAAGAAGCACTCAATAAAGCCCAGAATCGCCGTGATGCCCGTCCAGCAGAAGCAGCAGTAGAGAATCCCCAGGCCGGTCCGGCGCAGATAGAAGTGGTGAAGGCCGAAGGTTCCCAAAAACAGCGCCAGCAGAATGCCCACGACCTCGTCGCGGCGCACAGATTCATATTGCTGATAGAAAATGGCTTGGGGATTGGGGTACGGAACGCTGCTCATGGCTGATTCTCCTGGTTTGCTCTCGCCTTCAGGATACGCAACTGGCGGGTGCGGGGTTCCCGGCCGCCTCATTCCGAGGATTGTCCCAAATCGTTCGACGGCCGACAGCATCTAAATTGAATCATGCGCACACACGATCCTTCCGCGACCGCCAGCGGCACATTCCTCATCGGCGGCGATCTCCCTGTTCACCGCCTGGGCTACGGAACCATGCGTCTGGTAGGCGACGGAGCCTGGGGTGAGCCCGCCGATCCTGCCGAAGCTCGCCGCGTTTTGCGTCGCGCCGTCGAGCTGGGCGTTACCCTCATCGATACCGCAGACGCCTACGGCCCGGAGATTGCCGAGCGGCTGATCTGCGAAGCTCTCCATCCCTACGCGCCGGGCCTGGTTATCGCCACCAAAGGCGGCATCACCCGCCAGGGCCCTGCAAAGACCGAGTATGTGGGCCGCGCCGGCTATTTGATTCAATGTGTGGAGATGAGCCTGCGCCGGCTCCGGCTCGACCGCATCGAACTCTACCAACTCCACCGCATCGATCCTCGAACGCCGCTCGAAGAGAGCCTGGGCGCCTTGAAGCGGATGCAGGAGCAGGGCAAGGTCCGCCATATCGGCCTGAGCGAGGTGACCCCGGCGGAAATCGAAGCGGCCCGCAAGATCGTTGAAGTCGCCACTGTCCAGAATCGATACAGTCTGGCCGACCGGCGTCACGAGGAGACGCTGGCGTACTGCGAAAAGCAGGGAATAGGATTTTTGCCCTGGTACCCCATGGCCGCCGGCAAGCTGCTCAAGCCGGAGCACCCCTCGGCGCAGACGCTGGCCCGGATTGCTGCCCGGCACTCGTCTACGGTGGCACAGCTCTCGCTGGCCTGGTTGCTGCAACGCTCGCCGGTCATGCTGCCCATTCCGGGCACATCCAAGGTTGCGCACCTCGAAGAGAACATCGCGGCGGCTGGGCTGAGGCTCAGCATTGAAGAGACGGCCGATCTGGAAGCTGCTGCCGGTTCCTGATCGGGCTTGAGAGGGAACCAATCTGCCAGCGCATTCAAGACTTGCGTTAGACCGGCGCCGAGTGGTGCGATTGACGGCGAAAAACAGGGCAAGAACACTCGAATCTGAGCCATTTTGTTTACTGGTTCGATAATAGGCCGCTCCTCAGGCAGCAGGGCCCCATCGCCGCCAATGTCAACGCCCACGAGCTAAGCCGCTATCCCCGGCGGACTCCTGGGGACTCACGTTGCATTCCAAGGGGCCGCCCGGCTAATTCCGCCGCGGCCCCAGCAGCACCCGCGTCCGCTGGCGGGTGACGCGAATGCGGCACGCGAGCCCGTTCGCACCCATCCCGCAACTCTGGTTTCGCGACACAATCCATGCCATCTGCGCGGGACTGAGCATCCACGCCGTGGCATTCGCCGCATGGTTGGTTTGCGCCATGAAGTCGGCTGCGTTCAGATCGATGTCGGCGGCGTCGGCATTCATCTCTTCGCACTCGTCCGCGGGCGGCGCGGGCGCATTGTCCGGGTGCCAGCAATAGTCTTCGTCGTGCACCAGCACATACTTCTTGCCGTTCCCGGGAATGAAATATCGCGTGGTAATGGCGGGGACACCGGCAATCAGCGCCCATTGGCTCACATCCTGGGCAAATGCCAGGGGGAGCTGGCCCATCGAGATTGCCGTGTCCTTCAGTTGCCGCGAATAGATGGCCAGCGTAGGCGTGGGTTCCCCGTTAACGGGATGGAAATAGACCCCGCCCAGGGCAATTCCATCCTTCATGTCAAACCAGACGAATCCCCTGCCGTGCAGATACGGCCCGCCGTGACTGCCCACCATCACGTAGCGCCCCTCGCGGATATCGATCGGCAGCGGCGCGCCGTCCAGCAGGGTTTCGCTTGTTTCCCAGAGCGGCATGTCGCGGCCATAGTGGTACGTGGTGCTGGGAATCACCTTCTTCATCAGGTTGCGGAATCGCTTGTCCTTCTGAATATCCTTCGCCGTCTTGCCCGCATAGTCGTTCAGAAACGCGAGCTGATCGGCGGGAATCGGGTTCTGAAACACGACGGGAGGGGGAGGCGGCTCCGGCGGCGGGGTCGCGTCTCCGGCCTCCTGTGCCGCGGCGTTTTGCAGCAACAGGCCGCCTGCCACCAGCAGTTGCGCCGCGAAAACGAGCGCCGTGGAAACGAGTCCCGCGGAGACCATTGCCTCCAAAACGGGTGTGGACACGAGCTTGCACTTGCGGAATGAGCCTGGGAATAGCCGCATCGCATGACCTCTCGCTACCAATTTAACCGGGAATCTGCACTTTTGTCTCTGAATTTCTGTGTGTTCTGCGGTTGCTGAAAGTCGCGTCCGCCCCCGGCTCCCAGGCCTTGAAAACCGCGCCGCCGGCTCCGGCCCTGCCCTGCGCTCTCTGATCAAAAACGGATGCAGGAGCAGACCCGGCGCAGCCGCAGCCCGGCCGCTCGGTTCGTGGCCGGAAAGCAAAACGCAAATCCCGCTTCAATCGGAAATCGTTCCCCGCCGGGCAATCGGCAAAAATCCCCTCGTGCCCTTCCGCGAGCAGAAAGTACAATCTCCGGGGGAGGATCGCGAATGAGCGCAATGGCCGCCAGTGTGGGGCAACCGCAGCCGCGCAATATTGCCGTCGATGCGTACCGTGGCCTGGTCATGCTGCTGATGATGGGGGAAGTCCTTCGCTTTTCGGATGTAGCTCGTTCTTTCCCCGGCAGTCGCATCTGGCAGTTCCTCTCCTGGAACCAGTCCCATGTCGAATGGACCGGCATGAGCCTTCACGACACCATCCAGCCGGGCTTCACGTTCCTGGTAGGCGTTGCGCTTCCATACTCCATCGCAAGCCGTCAGCGCAAAGGCGAAAGCTTCCAGCGCATGCTGGGCCATACCATCTGGCGCAGTTTCATTCTTGTGGCGCTCGGCATCTTCCTGCGCTCTACTGACAGTCCCATGACCAACTTCACCTTTGAAGACACTCTCACCCAGATCGGTCTCGGTTACACCTTTGCATTTCTGCTTGTTTTCGTTCGCCCCCGCTGGCAATGGAGCGCATTTGCCGCCATCCTCTTCGCTTACTGGCTGGCGTGGGCCCTCTATCCGGCGCCCGGCCCCAATTTCCCCTACGCATCCGTAGGCGTGCCTGCCGACTGGCATCAGCATCTACTCACCGGCTTCGCCTCGCACTGGAACAAGAACAGCAATCTCGGCCAGGCCTTCGATCTCTGGTTCCTGAACCTCTTTCCCCGCCCCAGCCGTTTCCTGTTCAACCCCGGCGGCTATCTCACGCTGAGCTTCATTCCCACGCTTGGCACCATGCTGCTGGGCGTCGCCGCGGGCCGCTGGTTTCTCTCCTCCGCTCCCCGCATCCCGCTGCGCAGATTCCTGCTGGCAGCGGCCGTCTTGATTGCCGCCGCTCTGCTGTTTCACTTCACCGGAATCTGTCCCATCGTAAAGAGAATCTGGACCCCCTCCTGGACCCTGTTCAGTGGTGGCGTGTGCTTTCTCTTTCTCGCCGCATTCTCGTGGATCGTCGATGTCAGAAAGCACCGCCGCATCGCGTTTCCGCTGGTCGTCGTCGGCATGAACTCCATCGCCGCCTACGTCATCGCGCATCTGTTTGAGGACTTCACCCAGAATAGCTTCCGCATCAATCTCGGCCCATCGGCCCTGAACCTCCTGGGGCCTGCTCTGGAACCCCTGGTTCTCGGCACTCTGACATTGGCAGTCTACTGGCTAATGCTCTTCTGGATGTACCGCAAAAAAATCTTCATCCGGATCTAGGCTCAATTTCTGACGTGCTATATTGCTCCCGCACGCGCGCGAAGCACCCCACTTTTCGATTCTGAGAAGTGAAAAACCGCGACAAAAGCCCCGCCGCAGCCCCCACAACTTTGAAGAATCCAATCCGGGGACGGCGCTGCGGTGAACCAGTTTCCGTATGCGCCGTCACCCGGCCGCAACTCGAGAAGTTTGGGTCTCGTCCAACACAGCCTCCTGATCCGCTCCCTGGGTGGGAAGGCGATCATGCACTCACCGACAGCGGCTTTGGCGGGCAATCTCCGAGTTGCCGACCAGCCGACCGCAACCCCGAAACATGAGCAAAGCCAGGCTCGATGAGTACATCGGCCTGTTACCGCCAGTTGAGAACCCCCGCGACCGGTTGATGTCGAGATGCCGGCATAACGGGACTGATTTGCCGGCAATCGGTCGTCGGAAGGGACGTTATCATATGCTATGGCGATTCGTTCCTTTTCCTCGCAGTTTGAGGACACCACCGCAAACCGAGATGTCGATAATGATGCCCCGGCAGGTCTGCGCCAGGAATGGGTAGATGTCCTTTATTTGGTTCTTGAACGCCAGCCGCGCGGTTTCAGTAAACCCGACGAACGGAAACTCTACAACATCATCAGCCAGAGCCTCGGAATCCGGCCTTCGGGAGAGCCTTCTTCGGGCTTTCGCCATGCCATCGGCCGAAACGTGGGTGGGGCCGACTGGCAGCGGTTTTATGACCTCATTATTCGCGTTGCGGCGGAAATTCCACAGATTTTCCAAGCGGAGCATCGCCAGCTGGTCAATCAGTTGTTAGCGGCCTACAGAATTGCCTGGGAGATGGATGACAATGACCATCTCCGTCGTGTCCTGCCTACGGCGATTGGCGGTCAGGTGGAAGCGGTGTTCCGAGAGCTAAGCCAGCCCCGATTTTCCGCCGCACTGGCCTCGTTTCAGCAGGGAATGTCAGCTTATAACGATCGTCCTCAACGCGGTAAGGATGCTTGCAAGAACATCTTTGACGCCGTCGAGGCGACCGCCAAGGAAGTGCAGCAAATGCCGACGGCTACATTTGGCAATGTGATTGCGGAGATCCGAAAGGTGCGGTTGCTATCCGACGAAACGCTCGCAAGTTTGCAGAAACTCTACGATCTCGCCAACAACCACTTCCGGCATGGCATGACTAAGCCCTTTGCTCTGAAGTCTGCCGAGGTCGATTATTTTCTCGTCTCATGCTGCGGAGCAATTCTCCTATTCATGCGCATGTAACCTGCGATGTGACCCTCATGCTTGAGCGACACAAAAAATGGCTCGTCGAACTCTTCCGTCAAGTGCAAGAACTTCGAGCTAATGCGCTTGAGAAGCGGACGCTTGCACTCGACATACAGGAGCAACTACTTTATCGGATTGGGCGTGCGGAACGTCTCATTCGGCAGATTCGCAAGGACATCAGAAGCATCAAAAAGGCGCTTGCCCAGCCCGGCACATCCAAAGATGTCGCCCGCAAGGCCAAAGCAAGGAACCTCGCCGGAACCGATAGAATTGAGCAGCAGAAAACGCTGATCTCCGTGCTGCGGTCAATCGGCGATTCCATTGCATTTATTTATGGTGATCGTTGGGACCTGAAGCAATTGGTGCAGAAAGAAGAGTCTGGTTTCCTGACCGGGAAAAAGGGAACCCGCTTGGAGCGAGGCTTACTTAGAAAGGCGTTCGAGGTCGGCGCAACGGTGGTAATGAATGATCTTACTCACACTTTGCGGCATGGGGACATTACGCTATTTCGGCCGGACCTTTGGCCGGATGGGGGCAGTCCGTTTTTGCTGATAGAGGCGAAATCGGGACGCGGTGGAAATCGTGTGCGTGCAGCCAGGCAAATGTCCGCCACGCAACAGATTTCCGAATATCTGGCGACGGATAAGCGCGAGGCGAACGGGGGCTTATGGCGGCGTATATCCGTGAATGAACATCCCCAATATCACTTTGCAGAAGTGACGCGCATGATCAGCAACCTGCCGGATGCCGGGTGGCTGGTGGAAGAAGTTGAACCGGGTTTACATTATGCCTTGATTGACTGCGCCAATGAACTTGAAACATTTGAGCCCATATTCGGGGAACTCTTCGGTCGCAGTCGCCCCTTCATGATGAGTGTGAATGAGACGAAGAACCATCATTTGGCTTACTATCCGTTCCCGCTGTGCATTCAAGAACCCGATGCCGTCTTTCGCTTTTACAATGGTGAATTCGTGATGTTCGTGATCGTGGATTTGGAACATGTAAACAAGGCACTGGCCCCACATTCCATCAAGGTGATTCCGAACGAAAGTGATGAGTATCCCTGGCAAGTTTCCTCGACAGCTGAGCACAATGAACACGAAATCGGCGTTTCTTATTTGGGATTCCATCCTTTAGGGCGTCTCGCCGCGGAATTTCTGCGTCTTGATTGGCTTTTGGAGAATATGGTGGCAGGCCCGGCCAGGGATGCGTTCGAGCAATATTTAAAGACGGAACTGTAGTTAACCCACGCTTACCTTCCCGCTTGGCGTTGCGCTCGCCCCCGCACGAAAACCTGGGCGCCCCATCCTTCTCCAGCTCTTTCGCGCAAGGTTGGGAAAGCAGTCCGCCGGGGTCCAGATCAGCACTCTGAAACGCCCATGTAGCCAGGAGTGCTTCTCAGTTTATGCTAAATCGCCAATGCACCCGTCGAGCAATCCCAACCATCGGAATCCAAGATTTCCGAGTTCCGGTCGAATCACGGGCAAACCGGAAACTGAAGATCTCAATTGTTGACAGCCCTTTGCGCTCAGTGAGAGATCGATCGGTCTTCCATTACAGGTTCCGGCCCTATGGTCGCCCACCCGGAACTATGACCCACTATTGGCAGCGCCTGCGACCGGCCCGCCAAGGACAGTATGGGTTTGCCGGTTGACCCACCGCCGGGTCTTGCCCCGAACCATCCCTGTGACGCTTCCAAACCGTAGAAGCCGCTATGATGTTTGCAGTGCGCGAAGAGGCGACGCGAGCTTGATGTCCCCCACCATCTTCATCTCGGCAGGCGAAGCCAGCGGCGAGCACTACGGCGCGCTGCTGATCGAAGCGCTTAAAAAGCAGCTTGCCGCAACCGGCCGGACGGCGCAATTCTTCGGCATGGGCGGGGAACGGATGGCTGCGGCCGGCCTGGAGCGCGTGGTGCGCTCTGAAGATATGGCGGTGATGGGCCTTACCGAAGTCCTTCGCCACCTGCCGCGCATCTACCGCGAGTTCCGCAAGCTCAAGAAGGCGATTCAGGATCGGCGGCCCAGCGTGGCCGTGCTCATCGACTTTCCCGAAATTCACTTCAAGCTGGCCCGGGAGTTCCATCGCCTGGGCGTTCCCGTGATCTTCTTCGTCAGCCCGCAGTTGTGGGCCTGGAAGAAGCGCCGCATCAAGCTGGTGCGGAAGTACATCCGCAAGATGCTGGTCATCTTCCCCTTCGAGGAGCCGTTCTATGGCACCCGCGGCGTGGAGGCCGAGTTTGTGGGCCATCCGCTGACGGAGTTGCCGCTGCCGGCCGTCAGCCGCGAGCAGTTCGCCGCGGCCAACAGGCTGCACCCGGCGGCGACCTGGATCGGCCTCCTTCCCGGCAGCCGGCCCAGGGAGATTCGCGACCATCTGCCCCGGATGCTGGAGGCCGCGTGGGGCCTGGTAGAGCACGATTGGCCCCGCCGCGAGTACGAGTTCCTGGTGCCGCTGGCCCCGACCCTCAACGCGGAGCAGCGGGCCGCCGTGCTGGCCCTGGTGGAAGATCGCGGCGGCGGCCTCGCCATCCGCCTGGTGGAGGATGCGCGCGCGGCGCTTTTCCACGCCCGGGCTTCGGTGGTGGCCAGTGGCACGGCCACGGTGGAGGCGGCGCTGATCGGCAATCCCTTCGTCGTGGTCTACCGGGTTTCGTGGCTGACCTATGCCATCGCCAAACGAGTGGTGAAAGTGCCGCATGTGGCCATGGCCAACCTGATTGCCGGCAAGCGCGTGGTGCCGGAGTTGATCCAGAATGACTTCACGGCGGCAAAAATCGTCCAACAGATGGAGCCGCTGCTACCGGACGGTGCTCCTCGCGAGTCCATGATGAAGGAGCTCAAGGCCATTCGCGGTCTGCTAAATCCCTGCCAGGCAGAAGAAAGCGGTGGGGCCATTGAACGGGTGGCGGCGATTACCCTGGACGAGCTTCAAGCTGCTTCCCCGGCGCGAATCGAAAAATCCGTGCCAACCTGAAATCGGCAGGAGCGGGGTTTGTGGTCTCCCAGGCCTGGTCCGCCGCGGCGGGCGAGACCTGGGGCGCCCAGTGAAGACGAGGCTGAAAGAAACTCTGACCCAAGAACGGCTGCGATGCGATGATGACTGCTATGCTTGCGAAAATGCGGAATTTACGGCTTGTAACTGGACCGCGCCTGCCCCTGGCGGGCTTTCTGGCGATGGCGCTGCTGCTGGCGGCTCCGCTCGCCGCTCAAAGGACCGAGCGGCCGGGTCTGGCCATCACCGGCTACGTAATCAACGCCGAGCTGGAGCCGGCCACGCACCACCTGGCGGCTAGGGTGGTGGTCACTTTTACCGCTCCGGAGACCCTGGAACTGGTGAGCTTTGGCTTTCACCCCGCCCTCAAGGTCACCAAAATCACCGATGAAAGCGGCAAGCTGCTCACCGGCGAGCGGTCGGCGGACGGGACCATCCGCGTCAGTCCGGCTGCACCCTTTGCCAAAGGCCAGGTATCGCACTGGACTTTCGAGTACGAGGGCGCGATTACCGGCAACGAGGACGGCCCGGTGGAAGGCCTCAAACTGGCAGCCATCCAGGAGCCCATCACCTACCTGCTCTATCCGGCGCGCTGGTTTCCCATGAACGGCTACCTCACCAACCGCTTCACCGCGGAGATGCACATCCGCGTCCCGCAAGGCATGAAGGTGTTTGCGAGCGGCAGCCAGGGAGCGTCGAAGCCGGTAACCCTGGCCAACGGCAAGCAGGGCGACCAGTTCGACTTCAACTGGGACAAACCCGGATTTCCCGGAACGGTGATTGCCGGGCGCTATGTGGGTCCGGTCTCGGCGGGGCCGGGAAACGTGAAGGTCTACGTGACGGTGAGCCACCAGCAGGCAGCCAACCAGTTGGCGCAGACGGCGGCCAGGCAGTACGACTTCTTTTCCGATAATTTTGGGGCGCCGGAGACCAGCCATTTGAACGTCGTGGAACTGCCCGACGATACGCTGCCGGCCGTCTGGGCGCCGGAGCTGGCGGCCATTCTGGGTTCGCGTGTGAGCGACAAGAGCGGCGTGCGCCTGCTTGCCAATACCATTGCCCACCAGTGGTGGGGCTCCGAGGTGAGCCCGCGGACGCTGAACGACGCCTGGATCACCAACGGCATGGCCCGCTACGGCGAACTGATGTACCTGGAGGATGAGAGCGGCAGGAATGCCATGCGCACGGCGCTCCAGGACATTTCCGCCGGGGCGCTGGCCTACGACACCATTCCCCTGTCGAGCGCCTCGCGGCTGAGCCCCTTCTCGCCCGAGTTCCAGTCGATGACGCTCGAAAAGGGCGCCATGGTCTTCCACATGCTGCGCTGGGAGATCGGCGACAAGGCGTTTCTGGCCACGCTCAAAGGCGCTCTCAGCCAGTACACCGACTCGAGCATGCGCTCTTCGGACTTCATCAAGGTGGCCGAGGCCCAGAGCCAGCAGCAGTTGACCGCCTTCTTTGCGCAGTGGATCGACGGCACTGGCGCGCCGGTGTTCACCAACAAGTACGCCGTCTACCGCCTGGGCAACAACAAGGGCTTCCGCACCATCGGCGAGATTCAGCAGGACCTCGACCTGTTCCGCATGCCGGTGGAGCTGCGCGTGGAAACCGACGGCAAGACCGAAACCCAGAAGATCGACGTGGTGGGCACTGACACGCAGTACGTGGTGGATACCTTCGGCCGCCCGCGGCGCATCGCCATCGATCCCGGCAACTGGCTGCTAAAGGCCACGCCGGACCTGCAGGTGCGCATCGCCATCCTCAAGGGCCAGCAACTGGTGGCGCAGGGTGACCTGTCCGCCGCGCTGGCCGAGTACCAGAAAGCCCTGGAAGCCAACCCGCAGAGTTCGCTGGCCAGCTACCGCATCGGCGAACTGCTCTTCACCCAGCGCAACTACCAGGCCAGCGTGAACTCCTACCGGGATGCGCTCCGCGGCGACGGAGAGCCGCGCTGGACCGAGGTCTGGAGCCACATTGCCCTGGGCAAGATCTTCGACATTACCGGCCAGCGGGACCGGGCGGTGAACGAGTACCGGCTGGCGGTGCAGACCAACGACAACACCCAGGGCGCGGTCAACGAGGCCCGGCAATGGCTGCAGAAGCCGTACAAGCTGCCTGACAGCGAGTAGAACGCAGCCGATCCAGACTTGAACGGCCAGCCCGAGGGCTGGCCGTTCAAGTCTGCAAGGGGTTTTGGTTGCCTAGTTTTTCGTGGGGGTTCCGCCCAGAGAGATCACTTCCAGATTGACGTGGGCAAGCCCGGACCTGGTCATCGCCAGCTTTTCGGCCGCGGCTTGGGAAACGTCGATGATCCGCCCTTCGTCGATCAGGTCGCCGCGATCGGTGATGCGCACCACCACCGAGCGCTTGTTCTTCAGGTTCACCACCCGCACCATGGAGCCGAACGGCAACGTGGGATGGCAGGCCGTCATCGCATTCATATCAAACTTTTCGCCGCTTGCCGTCTTGCGGCCGTTGAACACCCCGCCATACCACGAGGCGAGGCCGTGGAGGATATCCGCCCGCCTTTTAAGGGCGGATTTCAGGGATGCCTTTTTGGACGCCGCAAGGAGAGCCGGCGCGGAACTCTCGACAGGGGGTAGGGGAGGCGCGGTTACAGCGGGTCGGGGAAGACGCGCATCGGCCTCGACGGCCGGCGTGGACAGCGTGACTACCACAGCGGCCAACGCAACCGATGAAGCGCCCGCCAGCATACAAATCCGGAGCGGAGTTTTCAAGCTCATGTTGCGTGATTTCCTTTTTATTACCATCTACCCATTTTACTAAACTGCTACTCCCTCTGCCCATCAATTGGCAAGAGACGCATGGTATTTTGCTGAAATTTCTAAAGATTTACGCGCTTTTGCCGATAAACCCTTTTATCTCTGTGACTTAAAATTTGCACCACAAATGGTGCAAACATCCGCCGTCCAGACCGGAAAACCCCCCATTGCCCCCCGGAACGCCTGGTTGCCCTGGGGCCGGCCAGGAGCCCAAAACACCCTCCCTGGCGTGCCAGCCACAGCCAGGATCATTCGGGCAGGACTGCTCCGGGGACGCAGAAACAAACTCATCGCGGCCGCCGTCTTTTCCAACGGATGAAGTATGCATCGCCAGAAGGGAATCTCCTTGATCAGGATTGGTTTCGGATTTCGCACCGCCGTATGCGCCGCACTTTTTGCCGCGGCTGCCGCCTTCGCTCAACAGCCGGCCTCCACGCCTCCGGGCCCCGTCCCGCCGGCCATCCGAGCCGCCAGGAAGATCTTCGTCTCCAACGCCGGGGCCGACAGCGGCCTTTTTCCATCGCCCTTCAGCGGCGATCTGAATCGCGGCTACGATCAGTTCTACGCAGGCCTCAAGGCTGCGGGCCAGTATGAGTTGGTGGGCGATCCGGCCGAGGCCGACCTCGTGCTCGAGTTGCAGCTCATCGCGCCCAATGGCCCATCGAACGCCGATAAGCAGAAGGGTGCATCCGATCCGCTGCCCATGTTCCGGCTGGTGGTCTATGATCGCAAGACCCATTACGTTCTGTGGGCGTTCACCGAGTCCATCGGCTTCGCCTTCCTGCAAAAGACCCACGACCGCAACTTCGACGACGCTCTGACGGCCATCCTGGTGAACTTTGAAGCGCTCACCGGCAAACCGCCCGCCGGACTCCACTAGACGCCCAAACGGAAGACTCAGACCGGTTTGCAGATTAATTCCCCCATCCTGCTAGCGTGAGGGTTGTAGCGGTTCTCCCGTTTGTGTGGCGTTGCCGGCCCCGTGCAAGATGGTTTTCTCCTGAGGGAAAACCCACTCGGCGTGAGCGGTTTCGCATCACAGCAAGCGGAGGACCGCCTGGCCCATCCAGGGCCATCAACGGGGAGGAACCATGCAACTGAGCGCGGCGGGACTTGAATTGATCAAGAGGTCAGAGGGTTTTCGCAACCGGACCTATCTGGATGTGGCGGGGCTTCCGACCATCGGCTATGGTCACCTGCTGCTGCCTCATGAATCCTTTCCCAACGGCATTGAGGAGCCGCAGGCTGCCCTCCTGCTGGCCGGCGACGTGCGCGCCGCAGAGCAGTCTGTCCAGCGGTTGGTGAAGGTGGCGCTGACCCAGGGCCAGTTCGATGCGCTGGTGGACTTCTGCTTCAATCTCGGCGCTGGCAGGCTGGCTTCTTCCACGCTTCTGAAAGTGCTCAACGGCGGGCGCTACGAGGCCGCCGCCGAGCAGTTGCTGCGCTGGGACCTGGCCGGGGGCGAAGTGAACGCCGGGCTGAAGGCTCGCCGCGAGGCCGAGTTTCAGCTCTGGACCGGCGCCGCGCCGCAGCAGCAAGCGGCCGCATGAGGAATCTCGCACTGGTCGAAGGAATTCCTCCCTTGTGCCGCCTTGAAATGGCGCGGCTGGCAGGTCGGGGTTTCAACCCCGACAGAAGCCGCGCCACCAACCGGCCAAATGTAACTCTGGGCTTTAACAGGCTGCGGAAAAACTCGATCCGGAGGGAGGCGGGGGTTTCAACCCCCGCATAAAGCCAACAGGATCAACGCGGGCTTTAGCCCCTGAGGGCCGTTTCTCGGGATTTTTGCGCGAATACAAGACTTTTTCCGCAGCCTCTTCAGCCCCCGAGGGAGTGCTGGTACCGGCCAAAAATCCGTCCTCGGTACTTGATCGGAGTCTTCCTAGCTAATCTCCTTTACTTCCAGCCGCTCAGCGGCCTTCAGGTAGCCTTTGCGGCGAAACCAGTCCTCCATGGCAGGTTGCAGTCGATCGAGGGGGACGCGGTTGCCGGCTTCGAGCAGCCCATCGGCCAGGGGAAGCGTGTCGTCGAAGACCGCCTCGTTGGTGAAGTTGCGCATGGCAAAGTTGTCGATCCAGCGAATGGGGCATGGGTGCGAGGTGCCGGAGCCGTCGATTCGCTGCACTGAAATGCGGCGCACAAACATGGTTCCACTCTAACGGATCGGGGGGCGCCCGCTGCTTCCGCCCAGCCGTTTGCCTGCGAACCGCGCCGCACTGCCCAGCCGTTTGCCTGCGGACCGCGCCGCACTCGCGCTACGGCCTTTTCTCCTGCACCGCCTTCGCGTCCTTCCCCTGCTGCGCCTCCACATGGAAGCGCTTGAAGTCGTAGTCGCGCTCGCTGAAGTGCTGGCGAATCCCCTTCACCAGCAGCAGACGCATCTGCACGGTTCCTTCGCCGCCGGTAGGAAGCCAAAGCTCGCCGTTCACCTGCGCCTGGTCGAAGCGGAAGTTTGAACCTTTCTGGATGTTGGCCACCAGGCCCCCGGCAATGCGGAAATTGTCGTCGAAGCTCACTTCCATGTGCGCCACCTGGCGGTCGGCCTCATCGACCCACAGCGTGCCCTGCAGCTTTTTTGAGGCGTCCTCGGCCAGCCCGTGGGTCTTGGCGTCCTTGCGGCCCACAAAATCGAAGATAATCGTCGGCCGGCCGCGAAAGCTCTCGCGCCTCGGGTTGCGCACGTCCATGATCTCCAGTACCCGGCTGATGCTGATCTGCTGCCCTTCGAGCGGCTGATCCGCCGGCGTCTTCTCCGCCTTCTCCACCAGCTTGGTCACCCGCTCGGTCTCCTTCTGCTCGTCGTGATCGTCCAGCGGCTTGCCGTTCTTCCTCACCGTGCGCTCAATCACGTGGCTGTTGACGAAGAAGTCCTCGTTCTCCAGGGTCTTGGTCTGGGTCACTTGGCCGTTGGCGTCGATGTCCTGGATGGTCTGCAGGGAGGTGTAGGTGTAGTTCTCGCGCACCTTGTCGAGCTGCTTCTGGTGCTCCTCGACCTCGCGCATGAGCTGGGGAATCTCCGGCAGCGGCGCATTGGCCGCCTGTTGGGCCGGGCCCGCCGCCAGGAGCACAAGGAAACCCGCCAGGCACAAATCGCGCGGAACTCGCACAAAGGCATCTCCCCGGGGCTTCGCTGGGCCTGTGCGCGCAATCATCACTGTCTGTTGGACAGCGCAAGAGCGGGAAAGGTTGGGAACCCTCATAGTCAACCGGCCCCGGTCATAAACTCTTCTCATTCATGCTATAACGTAAGGCAAATGGTTGGTTCCCTGGTGTAAAGGCGGCGCTCAGAAGCAGATTGCCCGGCGCAAAATGGCCCCGCGGGCCGATTCAAGGAGGACCCATGATCGCACTGCTGTTTCAGTGGCTGCTGTATGCGTTCGCCCTGATCGTTGTCTCCCGGGTCGTGCCCGGCTTCTACGTGGTAGGGCTGTTGCCTGCGCTGATCGTCTCGCTGGTGATCGGCCTGATCAACACCACGCTTGGCCGGCTCCTGAAGGGCATCACCTTCCCCTTCAGCATCCTTACCTTCGGGGTTTTTCTGCTGGTGATCAACGGCCTGATGATCATGGTGGCGTCCAGCATCGTGGACGGCTTCCGTGCGACCGGATTCACTCCGGCATTGTGGGGCGCGGCGGTGCAGGCCCTGCTGGGAATGGTGATCCGGGCCATTACCATGCCTTGATAAGCGGCCGCGCAGGGGAAAGCCCCTATTTCGCCGCAGGCGCAACCGCCGGAGCGGTGGTTTTGTTCACTGCCGCCCCCGGCTGCGCGCGGTGCAGCAGCGGGGTCGCGGCCCGCGCCGGAACCTTGGCAGGGACCTTGGCTTTGGGAGGCTGAGCCGTCGCCGGATGCGCCACCACCGGTCCATTCAGCGTTTGCGGCGTGCGCATCGCTCCGGCTCCGGAAAAGCCGCCGGAAGCGGACGCGTGCGGCATGGCAATCACCCTTGCCGGCTGCCCCGGCTGGACGTGCGAGTAAATGCCCCATCCTCCGCCGGCGACCACAAACACAATCGCCGCCGCGGCCGCGCTGCGCACCCAGGCGCTCGCCGGCGTAAACGCCGCGGGCCAGGCCAGAACCCGTCCCCTGCGCCCAGCGGCGAGCAGACCGGCGTGTACGCGGTCTTCAAGACCCTCGGGCGCGGGAAGGCTGGCGATCAGCCGCAAAGTTTCCTCCGCTGCGCCGTCGCCGGAATCGTTCGAAAATGTGTTCTTAGCCGTGTAACTCATCGCAAACTCCTTGCGTGGCCGACCAACTGACGACTAACTACCGATCATTGACCACTTACCACCTGCAACTGACTACCTAAAACTGACCACTGACCACTGACCACTGACCACTGACTACTGCCTTTCATGGTTCAGCAGTCCGGCCATCAAATTCCGCGCCCTGAACAGCCGCGAGCGAACGCTGGACTCGGTGATGCCCAGCACCAAGGCAATCTCCACGCTGGTGAGCTCCTCGAAGGCCGAAAGCATCAGCACCTGGCGCTCTTTGGCGGGCAACTGCTCCACGCACCCCAGCACATGGGCGTGGTGTTGTGCCGCGGCGGCGTGCTCCTCGGCGCTCAGTCCGCCGGAAGGCAGCACGCGGGCCAGTTCGGCCACGTCGTCGGTCTCCGGGCGGGTCTTGGCGCGGCGCTTGCGGTCGAGAACGATGTTCCACACGATGCGGATCAGCCACACCCGCTGGTCGCGCACCTCGCCCAGCGTGTCCCTGTGCCGCAGCACCCGCAGAAACGCCTCCTGCACCGCGTCTTCCGCATCGGAAGGGTTGCGCAGCACCGAATACGCTACGCGATAGAGGGTTCCGGCGTACTGGCTCACCAGCGCCGCGAGGGTCTCGTCTTCCGCGTGCTGGCGGGCTTGGTCGTGCACAGCGCTTCTCGGAATCTCCATCCAACCTGAGAATACTGCCTGGCCGGCGCTCATACCGAACCAGACGCAGGCGGAGGGAAAAATGCTCGCATCGATACTCGCGCCTGGTCCCGCATCCGGCCCCGCATCCAGCCCCGCCGGCCGCCGCTTCGGACGCCAATTCCCCGCCGCCAAAACAAAACTCGCGAAGCCAGAGGCTCCGCGAGTCGCTAAGATCAGCCTGCCCGCCCTTCTACTGCTTGCCGGCCAGCTTTTGCGCGGCGATGGAGCCGGCGGCGCCATCCTTGTCCGCGTCCTTCACCTTGGCCCAGATGGCGCGCGCCTGGTCCTGTTTGCCGGCTGCCGCGTACAGGTCGGCCAGGTCAAGCTGCGCCACGCTAGTTGAAACCGTCTCCGACGGCTTGGCGGCCAGCGCGTTGTAGATGTCGATTGCCTGCGCGTCTCGCGCCGTCTGGTGATAAAGCCCCGCCAGCGCCAGCTTGGCCAGGTTCGACAGATTCCGGTCCCCCCAGCTCCACGCCCCCGCTGCCTGCTTCAGCTCCGTCTCCGCCGAGGCGGTCTGCCCCAGGTCCTGGTACGTAATCCCGGCAAAGTAGTGGGCTTTAGCCCCTTCCGGCAGCCAGCCGAACTGCTGCGCCACGGCGACAAACTGCTTGTTGGCGGCCTTGGAGCGGTCCGCGGAGGTCGCGTACACGCCATTTTCCGCCGGCGCGCCCGGCACGGCCAGCGCTGCGTCGTAGGTGTCCAGCGCAGCGCCCAGCGCGCTGTCGGCCGCGGTCGAGCGCAGGCTCCAGAAAACCAGCCCGCCAACCACCGCAACCAGAACCACGGCAGCACTGATGGCCCAACGCATGACGCCGGAGCGGTGCACACTCACCCAGCTGACGCTGCTGGCGGTAGCCTGGGCAAACTTGTCCTTTTTGAGGGCGTGACGGGTTTGAGTATCCACAGGGTCTCTTCTTGTCCTTCGTCTTTCGACTTGCAGGCGCGTCCCTGGGGTTCAGGGCGCAGCCGCTGCAACCCTACTAGTCTATCAGCGCGCCAGCGGCAGCGTCCACCTCGCGCCGCCCCTCGCGCCTTTTCGCGGACCCTACCCCTTGCCGTCGATCGCCGCTCCAATCGCCGTCGAGCGAAGGGCGCGGATGCGCTCCATCGCGTTCGACAGCACCGGGCGTTCTTTCGCTGCAATCATTCCTTTGTCCATCAGCGATTCCACAAAATCGATGACCGGGAGCCCGCGATCCCCGGCTTCGCGGACGATTGCATCGGAGACAGTGATTGTGATCTGCATGGTTGGCCGTTCCCCTGCCCGGTTCATCGGCAGGCCGCGGCGATTGAACAGTTCCCGCCCCGGAAAATGCCTCCCTCGCGCATCCTCACCCAAACGCAGCCCCGGCATCGAAACCCCCCACACACTTTCCGGGTGCCCCAGGTCTCGATTCTGAGACCTGGGAATCGAAATACCCCACCCCACACCTTCCGGGTGCCCCAGGTCTCGATTCTGAGACCAGGGAATCAAAATACCTTACCCCCACCCCCACACCTTGCCCTTGTCGAGCCGGAACGATACGCTAGCTGCATGTACGAAGACTTCCACGTATCCGACCGCTGGAGCGGCGAAGACCTGCACTGCCGCTGGAAGGGCACCATCGTGGCCATCGCCACCCGCCACGCCGACGCCGTCGATGTCCGCTTTGACGTCAACAACCGCCCCCTGTGGATTGCCCTGCCCTTGACCGCCTGGGTCCAGCAGAAGCAGCGCACCGGCAAGGTCATCACCGACCAGCTCGCCGCCCAGATCGCCGGCCGCTATCTCAAGCAGTTGGTCGAAGAAGGCTACGACTCCCGCCGCGAGATCTACACCATGACCGTCCCCGAAGTCCTCACCCACCTCGACGCCGTAGTAACCGAAGCCAGGGCCCAGGGCGAAATGCCCACCCTGCCCGTCATCGCCTAGCGCGAATTGGAAGAGCCTCTCCTCCTGAGCGCACCGTAGGCCACTGAAACCAAAAGAGATCCCCCTTCACGCCGTTTGCAGATGATTGCGCCCCTTTCCGGTACGCTATGAACAGACACATGGAAATGATGCGAGCGTAGAACGGAAGGCGCGAGGTTGCCTTCCTGATCCTATTGAGGCCATCTCCGCGGCGCGCGTGCGCAGGGGAGACGAAAGTACCGGATTCTTGAAAGCCACACAACATTGGTCTGAGAATGCGTTTTCGGGGCAATTCCCCTGAGCGGGATTGCCGCACATGCTCCTTTTCTGCGGGCGCGAAAGTCCGTGGAGCGTTGGCCGGAAATGGCGGAAAGATGGCCGAAACACAGCAGGAGTTGAAGACAGACGATGCAGGCAGCAAAACAAGCAGCACAACCAGAAAAAGAAGACGTGCAACGGCGGGCGCGAGAAGGGTGCCCAAGAGCGGCGGGGAGCGCCTGCGCAGCGCCGTCGACAAGTTGGTGGGCTGCCAATGCGGCAGCATTGCCAAAGCTCTGGTCGACAAAACCATTGCCGGCAACATGACCGGAGCCAGGCTGCTGATCGAGCTTTCCGGAGCCAAAAACCCGGCCCAACAGCCGCCGAAGAAGCCGCACGGGCTCACCCAGGCTCAGCAGTTGGCGCTGGAGCCGCAATGGCAGGGATCGCTCGAGGATGA